>JAPYOP010000139.1 GCA_029938115.1 Colwellia sp.
TCCCAATCAGCTACTTTAAGGGTTTGTGTTTCTTCCACTAACCGCTCTAACATAGGGATGCCCACTTTAACCTGGCCGTTAATGCAGGCAAGTTCAGCACATGCCATTTTAACTTTAAAATGATCGCGTTTAGTGTTTGTTCGGCAGTTATTGAGTAATGTAAAGCCTTCAGAAAGCTTTCCAGAGATAGCAAGTTTTTTAGCGTCGTTAAAGGCAACCGAAATAAAGTCGTTATCAGTGTTATCAGTTTTACCCGTGTCATTTGACTGTGTCGACAAGGAGTTAATCCATAATTTTGTTTGTTCGTCGGCAAAGGGTGTTCCATTCGCATACTCAAGGTCGATGATTTTTGGTAAACGTCCTACAAAATTACTTATTTCTGTATCTAAAGCCTGCTTAGCTTTTTCATACTGGGCACCTAGAGCGTCAAGGCTAAGGGATATATACCGATTGCCGTCAAACCAGTAAGGCATCTTTTCGGCGCTTTTTTCAGCCAAGTTTATAGCTTCAATGAATTCACTTGACTCGTAAAGGTCAATTACTTTTTTAAGTTTGTCGGTTGGCGGGCAAGGTAGTTGCGACTTATTTTCTTTGGTGGGAGGAAGTTTGTCTAGGTTATCCCAAAGTGCGCTTCGGCTTAACCTAAAGCGTTTTGGATCACTTGCGTTAACTTGCCCGTGGTAGCTGGCCAATCTTCTAAGACCATCTTGAACTTGCTTAAGTGCTTTTTTTGCATCGCTGTCGTCGCGTATGTCACCTACAGGCTCTAGAGGGGCTGTATTGCTTTCAGCTGGTTTTGTTTTAGCTTTAGTGACCTTTTGCACTACCTCTTGAACAACCTCGCTTATGGCAGTGGTGATAGGTTTTGTTTCTTTTTTAACGGCTTCAGCAGGTTTTGATACTTGGCTAGCTGCGATTTCTTTTAAGCGCTTTAAAGGGCGAGACAAGTCTGAGAAATTAGGTGCTTTATCTTCCATTTTGTCACTAAGAAAATAATCTAAGTTTTTTATGGTTTTAGCTATATCAGATATTAGCAGCATGTCTTCAGGGCTGGGTTCATTGTTTTCTAGGAAAGATCCGGTTTTTTCAATAAACCACTGAGTAGCATTTTGACGGCCACGTAAGCGTTTTTTTGCGGGGAACATATCGTCCCAATATGTCTCGCTTAGTTTCTCAAGAAGAATCGCACCAGCCAACATGCCCTTATATCCATCACGGTGGATGAGTGAATAAGCCAGGTAACAAGCGGTTGAATAGTCTTTACTTTTTGTGTTTAGTATTTCAGTACTAAAATCTAATACGTCTTTCCAATCAGTAACGTCGCTAGATAGCGATTCAGATTTTGTGATTTCTGTTTCTAAGTTTTCGTATACCAACTCGTATTTTGCATTTATTCCGCAAGGAGACTCCTCAGAAATTGGCTTGCAAGCTAGGTCGATAATTAACTGATCCACATCCATGTAATCTTTTATCCTAATGAAGTCGTTCTTTTCTTGAAACTAATGAATATTAACTTGTGCGCATTTCAACTTTATATCAATGGCCTGTCAAGTCTAAGCAACTTCATTAATACAAGTCTTACAAATTAGCATTTATGTAGGATATCTCTTACACAATATTATAATTATTATGTTGCGATGTTTTATTTTGATTGTTAAATGCACATAATTAAGTAGCTAGTATTGGTTTTTACGTTTTCTAGTGTGTAGTCATTAGTTGCGGGCTAGTACTTAAGGATTGGGTTTTTGTTGTTTTCTAGTTATTTTTTATTGTTTATAAAAATAATTATATTTATTAACTTCTTGAAATGTGAAGTGGTTAGTACTCGTTCTATTTTGATATGGAAAATTTAAATCTAATGTGTAAACTCGCGACCCATAATTAATGGGTAATGGAAGTACTCAATGGATCAGGTTTTTTCTAAAAAGTGGATTTCTTTAGTATTTCCTTTGATGTTAGCTCTTGGTGGTTGTTCAGAATCTGGATCGGATAAAAGCTCTGGCGGTGTATCGAGCCGGAATGTTGAAATCCCCGAATCTAATAAACAGCAAGAGCCATTGTCTGGGGAAACTAGTACCCTTGTTCTGACTTTTCAAAGCCCAGTTACTGGCAGTGTTACCTTTCAAAGTTTTAATATTACAGCCGCTGAGAAAAGTGATTACACGCCTGTTTCAGGTTCTATGGATGTTATTGAAGGTGAGACTCGCACTATTTCTGTAGTGATATTGGGTGATGATGAGATAGAGGGGGACGAGCAATTTGGCATCCGTATTGTTGATGAATTTGATGTGGAGGTTTTGGTAATAGTTGCGCAAATTAACAATGATGACTTCCCCCGTGTAAATGTGACCAGCCCTGTAATTAAAGAAGGGGATGAGGGCACGTCTATATTGACGTTTCAACTTGAATTAAATGACCCTGTTGTAGATCCTTATATAATTCATTTGTTTACCGAGACTTGTGATAGTTGGGTAGATAACAGCGATGAAATTCGCTATGCCAGCCCTTGCAATGATTTTGAGCCTATCGATACAGTTGTAACGTTTGATAGCGGTGTTCAGAATATAAGTTTCGATGTGATTGTTATAAATGATGAGTTTTTAGAGAAAGATGAAATTGTAAACGTTAGTGTTAAATATAAGGTAAACGTTAACGAACCTGAAATGAATGTACTGGCGACCCAAGAATTTGCAATAGGGACGATTCGCACAGATGAAGAACCAGATAACAACGGTTTTAATTTATCCATGGAAGTTAAGTCGGGTGAAAGCTTGGACGAAGATGGACCTATAGGGTCAGATAAAGACTGGAATCCGGTTACCTATACTGTAAAAGTGAGTAACTCAAACAGTTTTGACACCTCCGACGGTATAAAACAAATCCAGAGTGTAGAAGTTAACTTGCAGGGTGTTGATAGTGAGGGTTTAATTGATGGAGAGCTTTTTTATAGAGCGCAATATTCATCCAGTGCAGTGAATAGTGATTTTTGCATCAATGACCCTACAGAACCTGAAGGAGGCGATACATGTTTACAGCTAGCATCTTTTGAGCTTGAGCCTGGAGCTGAAAATTTTGAATTTACAGTCTATGTGCAGGCTGACCTTGTTTCTGAACCTGATGAAAATATAGAAATCATTTTGCAAAATGACCAGGGTATTTTCTTTTCCCGCCACTTTCATCAAATTCAAAATGATGATGACCCTGAGTTGATTTTAATACTCCCTAATCCTGATGACCCAGAAAACCCTAAAGAAATACCCTTAAAGGATTACGTAGCGATTAATGATGAAGGTGAATTTAATTACCTGTCAGTGAATGAAAATATTGAAGGTGGTTTGTTTGCTGTTGATTTTAAATTAGCTAATCCACTGACTTACGATTGGTTTTTTTCGTATACGTTTAATCGTCCATCTAACTCTGGGTCAGTTCGAGAAGCTTCACCATCAGATTACGCCCGTAAAAGTGGAGTCATAAACTTCTTGGCAGAGGAGGTGCACCCAGTAGAGGGCTTGTCTGTAACGATTACAAATGATGAAGATTATGAAGGGACCGAATTATTTGGGCTAAATTTTGTAGATATTAACGTCGCGTCGATTTTAATTAATATCATAGATGATGAGTTCCCAGCACTGGTTTTACAGGGTGCAGAAACGGATGGGTATACGATTATACCTGAGCCCATAGACGACGATTTAAAAGACAGTGAACTTTATTCTTATAAGATGACGCTAAATCATGCCGTTAATAATGATAAGAGTACAAGTGCACTTAGTGATTTAAATGTTTTTTACAAGATTGTTAAAGATGTAAATGCACCTGTACCTGTAGCGGGCACGTGTGGCTATCTTAATAGTAGTCGATGGGATGGCGAAGTCGATAGCGATGATTTCAGCTTATATATGTATAAGGAAGGAGAAGGTCGCCAAAAAATAGACGCTGGTGAGGCGGTTAATTTTAGTGAAGATTTAGATGAACTTATAGTTGAGCTTGAGGTGATTAAAGATGGCATTGAATGTGATGAGTATTTAGCCATTGAATTTACATTGGTAAATGACGGTGTTGATATTAATTCTGATCTAGATCCTGCTCGAAGCCATAGTATTATAAGAAATTTTAAAATTGCCAATGAAAATAAAGCCACTTTAAAAGTATATGGCTGGACTGAGGATGAAGGTAATTCAAATAGTGACACTATATTAATTAACAATGAAAAGTTTGTAATGGAGTTGGATTCGGCGGTTGTAACCAGTATAGAGTATGTTGTGACAGGCGATGGTTTTAGTTGTAATGCCGAGGATGTAGCGGGGTTAACATCAGGCACGAGTATAGAATTTAATGGCACAGACACTGTAAAGGATATTGATATTGGTGTGTCCCAGGACAATACCGTAGAGCCCGATGAAGTGTGTGAGTTGCTTGTTATTAATCACGATCCAGAATTAGTGAATGTGGAATACTGTAATGCAGGTGTGCCATGTGAAGGGCTTGATCCAGCTCTGCCAACCATTAGTGCACAAGGTATTATAGTAAACGACGATAAGCTTGAAATCATAGTTAGTACTGCTGAAAACGTCACGGAGCCTGCTAACGAAGCAGATGCGCTTACCAATCCTGTATACCCCGTGACGATTAGTTGGGATAAGGCCATTGCCCAAAATGTAGGCGATATTAAGCTTAACTTAAGTAAGGCACTTTGTGATGAAGGAGTAGCCTGTACACAAGGGGAGGGAGATAATTCAGATATCACACTTACTAATTCATATGTCATAAAAAGTAGTGCTGATAAGGAGCTTGTTGTAGCGCCAGTTACAGCCTTAAACTGGCCACTAACGATTAACTCCGATGATGTGGTTGAAAACCTTGAGCAATTAAAACTAACGCTAACAAAAAAGGCGGGGCAAGAATACATAGCGTCTATTAATGAAGTTAATGTTAATGAAATAAATTTTGATATTGATGTGACGAGTCAGGATACCTTGATCCTCTCTTTAGTGGAAAAAACCAGCCCTAACCCGTGTAATGCAGATGAGTCGTTAACAGGGTTCGAGCAAACCTGTGAGCGAGTTTTTGATATTACATTCAGTAAAGATATATCTGACCAAATTAATGACTTATCAGTGACGTTAGCACTAAATTCTAATAATACATCCACCGTAAAAGATGAAGACAGCCCATATGTAGATGCGATTGTCAGTATTAATAGTATTAAGAGTAATGAGGGTGAATATATTCCAGCACTGCCAATCATGAATGAAATAAAGCTGCTTTTGGTTGATGGTGGTGTGCCACAAAACCCGTCTATCAAAGTTGATTTTTATGATGACGATGTAGTAGAAGTTGATGAAGTATTTTCTCTCACGTTGTCCGGTGGATCTGGTGGTGATAATACGATCACGCAAATAATTAAAAATGAAGACCAATTAGT
>JAPYOP010000273.1 GCA_029938115.1 Colwellia sp.
AATGCCCCAATAACAGTTTGTCCTCAACACTTGCATCTATTAAGCGAGTAATAGGCTTTTTAGGTATGACTAAAATATGCACAGGTGCCGCCGGCATTATATCTTTAAACGCCAAACACAGATCATCTTCATAGACGATATCGGCGGGCATTTCTTTGGCAATAATTTTACTAAAAATAGTTGGGTCGCTGGGCACAGGTTTATTCATAGGTTGCTCCAAATTTAGGTTTATAGCTTAGCTTTCTAAGTGAATGAGCGGCTAGTTTTTGGCAAGCTTATCTCTAAGGCTGGCCATATCTTTTAAACGGTTAAACCAAAACGGTGCACCTAGGGATATTAAAATAGTGCTAAAAATTATACCAATCCAGTTGACTAAACTGCTTACTTTCCATTGAGCGTAATAACTCGGCCATTTATCTGGGGTAATATTGAAATTAAGCGCGCTTAAATTATTGTGTATGGGGGCAAAGTCATTACTTGCTGAATCGCTTGATGAACCTCTTTGGGTTTCAAGGTGAGTACTTAACTGCACTAATTGAGCACGGTATACACTGTCGTTATCCAACTTGCTTAATAAATCAAAGCAGTTCAGCTGAAACGCAAAGCAAATAACAAACGCCACACCAATAGATATTTGATGCATCCATTGCTTAAAACGTTGAATCATAACCTCTTCGAGGGCTGCGAAGTCTTTATTGATCTTGGCTTTAAGTTTGTCTTTAGCCTCGCTCCCCAACTCTTGAACTTCTGTCACCATATCAATGAGTTCTTGTTTATCTATGCGGGTAAGTTTTAAGCGGTTACCTAATAAGTTAACCGGTAATACGGTTGAATAGACTTGATTGGGTGTGCGATTTTCAATCTTTTCTTGCAGTATTTTTTGGATAGATTCGTCTATGTTATCGGCATGGTTAAAGAAAGCAGTGATAATACCCTTCATGTTTTTAAGGCGTAGGTTTAGCGTTGCTTGTGCCCCATGTACGATGGCACTAGTTAACAGGCTAAATAACAACATTACAGCGGCAAAGCCAATTAAAACGCCCAGAATATCCATTA
>JAPYOP010000140.1 GCA_029938115.1 Colwellia sp.
AAACAATTATATTGGTTAAAGTAGGGCACTTGTAAGAGTTCTGCTCAAGCAGCATAAGGCTGTTAACACCAAACGACTTTGTCGACTGCTCAAACTCAATTGGAGAGCAGTCGACCCTTGATGTATGTAACTTAGTCTGATTGTAATAGCTGATATAAGTATCAACATTTTAATATAACAAATTATTAATAGAACATGTTTTCACTATATTTCGTGTCTAATTTATCAGTATTCTATTTTTGCAAAAAGCGTCACCCCTTTAAATCGTTATTTACCTACAACTCAATTATCTTATAGAAAAAGATTACCTTAATTCTATCTTACTTGTGATCCAGTGATCGATGTCATTGATAGAGTGAGCTCCTACTAAACGACTTGTTTCGCCTAAACCATTTGAAAGTACTAGAGTTGGTACGCCTCTAACACTTAAGCTCTGTGCTATTTCAGGATTCTCGTCGATGTTAATCTTAACAATATCGATAGCATCTAAATGACGCTTCGAAATTATATCCATTGCAGGTGACATCTGTTTACAAGGGGCACACCATACTGCAGTAAAATACTGTATTGACCACTTCTTTCGTGTTTGATCTTTTTGCAAAACATTTGATACTGTCATTCTTTCTACTCCTTGGCTTTTATCGTTAAATACAAATACTTAAAGCAAGACTAACAAAATGTAATTCTAAGCTAATAAACCTATAAGTGACTTGATTTTTAATAGAAGCTTTTAATTTCTTAATTAAAACATTAATTGGTTATGTAAAATTCGTTTAACATTTTTGTTTTTTGAATTACTCTAAATACTCTGATTTAAACTTTATCAAACTAAAAAGGCAATTCAGCCACACTTTGTCTTTAACTTGAAACAAATCGTCTAAATATAATTTTATGGATAAACTCAGTGCTATTTTGAATAATGTGTCGTTTGAAGCCGACGTCTTCTTTAGTGGAAATATGTGTGGCGTACAAACACTAGGAGGGATAGATAATAGCAAAGGACATTTGCACTTATTGAAATCAGGGCGTTTAACTATCATTTGTGAAGAAGGTCACAAAGTTGTTTTAGATAGACCAGCAATTATCTTCATGCCTGGTAAGACTAAACATCAAATTAAAGCAAGCGAACCTGATAATGCAGAACTTGTATGTGTAGACATTGAATTCAATGGTGGAACACAAAATGCGCTAATAGAAGCCTTACCTAAAATCATCTTTATTACATTAGAACAAAGCATCCCTCTGGGGAAAACCGCACACTGGTTATTTGAAGAAGCATTTAACCAGCACAGTGGACATAAAGTTATTACTGATAAATTGTGTGATATTTTTCTCGTTCAAATTCTTCGTCATGTCTTAGATGAGGGGGTAGTTGTACAGGGGATGTTATCCGGTATGTCACATCCAGGTTTAGCAAAGTTGATGTCTGCTCTTCATAAACAACCACAAAAAAATTGGACTGTTGACTCTATGGCCGAGTTCTCGGCTATGTCTCGTGCAAAATTTGCTTTTTTATTTAAGGATACTGTTGGGCAATCCCCAAATGATTACCTTTCTGATTTACGTATTGCAGTAGCTCAAGGGTTATTAAAAAAAGACAAGCCTGTTAGCTTTGTTGCAAATGAAGTTGGATATGAGCATGGCTCAACTTTAGCAAGAGTTTTTAGGAAGAAAGTTGGTTTATCTCCTAGAGAATGGCTAGATAAAGTAAAAAGAAAATGAACCAGTAGTAACAAGCCCTATAACTAATACACGTAATAGTTCAATAGCCTTTGCAGTATATTAAGACTTAATCAATTCGATTTATTGTTTATCAGTTTGTTAAAAGGTGAATAAACAATTATCTGTCGCCGCCAATATTTCTAATAAAGACTTTGAATAAATGGTTCGCTTGTATTTAAACTGCATCATAACCAAAAAAATGCAGCGAAAAGTACAATTATAGCTAGTTTTTGATTCTTGCGTACACATGTAATGGTCTAGAATAAGTACTCACACAGCTTATCTGGGAACATAACGTATTATGAATAGTAACAGTAATATTAAGTTGAAAGTTGGTTCAACAAATGAGTTGTTCAGTTTAGATTCTACAAAGGTCGAAGCACTTCGTAACATTCAGTTGCTATCAACCATTTATCAAACTCTTATCTATAAAACTGAACGGTATAATTTCCAAGCAGAGCTTGCAAATCGTTGGCAGGTCAATGACAGCAAAGACAAATATCAATTTTGGATTGACGAAAGCTTTTTCCACGATGGTAGTAAAGTAACAGCGCTAGACGTAGCTTATTCAATAGCGCGACATCTTTGGCCTTCATCAAACTCAATTTTGAAAAACAAGTTAAAAAATAGCATTAGCGGCTCAACAAAACTTGATGAAAATGAGTTACCAAGTGGTATTTCTGTGGAGCAAGAGCATAATAGTATTATTTTTTCACTTAATCATAGTACAAATGATTTTATGGAGCTGCTTGCAAGTCCAAGTCTTGCTGTTATTCAATGGCAGGCTTTTCAATTGGGTCAATATATAGGCTCTGGCCCCTTAATGCTTTCAAGCCTACCTGATACGGAACTTCTTCAATTTGACCGTCATAATGATTACACAGGTGCTCGTAACCTATCACCTATGTCCGTCAAGATCTACGAAGACGTTTCAAACTTGGAGGAGGATGTATTAACTGAAAAGGTTGAGCTAGCAATTGGTGAACGTACAGCTAGCTTATTAGAAAATGATCAAATTTGTCGAACTGCATTGGACGATCCTAAAATTTCCTTTCTATTATTCAATGGAAACAGTCCAATATTTATTGATGCCGCATTTCGACATGATTTTTATCTATTATGTCGTAATCTAGCTAAACAATTTTCATCTATGCATGATGAATTACATTTACTTGATGCTTACTTTCCCGCGGGGGTAATGAATGAGAGCTACTATCAAACAGATTTACCTTATATTGACACAAAAAGTTTTGTTGATAAATGGTATAAACACCTAAATCAGTTCGGGTTTAAAATTGTTATAACGCCGAACCGTGGATCTATATCAAACTTTTTAATGCTGTTGGTAAACCAACTTTCCATCAATGGTTATTCTCCTAAACAATTGATAACAAAAACCAAAGATGAGGTTTACGAAATAATCAAAACTAATAGCTTTGATGTTGTACCTAGAGGTTGGAGTGACAATATTGATGATATAGATGGTTTTGTACAAGCATTACGAAATAGGGGACCTAACTCAAATGACGATGAGGATTTTGAACGTGCATTCAAACAAATGGCTTTAGCAAACACTATTTTGAATAAAACTCAAAAGAAAACCGCTTACGCTAAAGCGATGCAACAATTAGAAGCAAAGCATTATTTTGCGCCATTGTTTGAAGAATTTAGATATTTGCCCCATAGTAAAACTCTAAAAATAAATCAGAGTATGCTATTTCCTTTTGATATTGTCCCTACCCAATAAGCTTGACTTAAAGGTAAGTAAATATAGGTTTGTGGTTAATAACTAGTAATTAACCACAAACCTTACTTTAACAATAAAAAGGAGGCTAACGATACATTATTCAGGTAGAGGTATAGTCAAACCAACCTTGACATTCTCCATCACTACCGTTGAAGTGAATTTTTTTATATTCTCATTGTTATAAAATAAGGCTTGCGTTAGTTGTTCATAGTGCAGCATATTTCGAGCAACAATAATCACTACAAAATCTGAACTTCCAGTGACATAGAAACATTGCTGAACGGCTTGGTTGCACATCATTTGTTGTTTAAATTTATTCATTGTTGCAGCCCCTCCATGCTTCATAATAATGTCAACTATCACAGTCACATACCCCCCGAAACTTAATCCATTTAATACTGCCATTTCCTTTTCAATAATACCTGTCTCTCGGAGCCTTTTCATTCTGCGCTGGCAGGCAGTAGCAGAAAGTCCTATTTGAATTCCAATATCTTCACTTGTAATACGAGTATTTTCTTGCAGTAGTGCCAAAATATTCAGATCAAAAGCATCTAGGCGCAGTTTTTCATCGGGTTTTGTCATATTTAGCTCTTAATCGTCGTTTAAAGCAACGCTTAGCAGCGTAACATAAGGACAAATCTATTAAAATAACTTAATGAATTACCAGTGAGGATTTTCATTATGTTAAATACGAATATGATAAAAGGCGCATTCTACGGCTTGTTAGCTTCATTGATTTGGGGCGCTTGGCCAGTTTTATCTAAAATGGCAACACAAAACCATTTATCTGCTGCTGACATAACAGCACTACGCTTTGTTATCGCGGGCTGTTTGTTATTACCAGTATTACTTTACAAGGGAATAAAATTTAAACTAATTGCAAGCAAAGGGCTGATCTTAGCTTCCGGGGCGGGAGCGCCGTATGTTTTTTTAGCTAGTACTGGTCTCAACTATGCACCTAGTGCCCACTTTGGTTTGATTGCACCAAGCGCTATGTTGATTTTTACTGCCATTGGAGGTTATTACTTGTTAGGTGAAAAGTTTCACCGTAACAAGTTGATCGGCATTATGTTCATTATAGCGGGGATTCTTGTTGTAGGCAGTAATAGTTTAACCTGGGGATTAACAAAACAACTTGGTAACTCAAATCTATATGGTGACCTAATGTTTCTTGTCTGCGGATTATTATGGGCTAGTTACACCTTGCTATGCAAACATTGGCAACTTGGTTCATGGGCAGCCACTGGTCTAGTTTCTGTAGTTTCAATGGTTATTTATCTTCCTATCTACTTAATAAGTTTTGATAGTCAGTTATCTACTCTAGCAATAGACACTTTGCTATTTCAAGGGATATTTCAAGGTGTGGTTGTTGCTATTTTAGCACTTTATTTTTATTCACAAGCAGTAAGCTTACTTGGTTCAAGCAACGGATCTATATTCTCTGCACTAGTACCACCAACAGCTCTTATATTAGGTAGTATATTGCTTAATGAACAGATATCGAACATGGAATATTTAGGGCTATTTTTTGTCTGCCTAGGCATGATTTTTTCGCTTGGTTTTATCCCAAGTTTTAAACTTACTTTAAAGGTTAAAACTCAGAAAAAAATTATGCCTAGTGAACAAGGGTAATAACAATGCTATACACAAAATTAATTGTGAGTTCATTTAAGAGTATGTTTGTTAAAATGCAAGCTAAGACCAAGACAAAATAGCAATATATCTTAGTTTATTTATGCAAATTTGGTTAATCTATGGTATCGATGATGATAATTTCACAATCTGTTGATGCTCTTAATATGATTGAATTTGATTGGGTAACTTCAGCCCCATCGCCTTTATTCATTGTTATATTATCTAAGATGTCTTCCACTTTGAACATACCATGAGAGGCTAAAATATATGCTTGATGTTTGAT
>JAPYOP010000141.1 GCA_029938115.1 Colwellia sp.
TGCAGGCGTTAATCTGGCCGTTAAGCCTAAGCCTCATCTCCATTCAAATGATAATGATTGCCAAATGAGCCGATTAAACCTATTATTCGGCTCATATAGTGAGCCGAATAGACCTGCTTAATCGGCTCACCTTCTGCAAACCAGAGGCAAAATCATGCACCAGTGGATATGGCAAGCCCAGCAATGGCCTCTGTTTTCATGGCAAGACACCCAAATAGCGCCCCTATTGGCTCAGGTCCAAACGGACATAGATAACCTAATGGCAAAAGCAGGTATGCATACCAGCGAGCCATCTCAGCTGGATACCCTGCTGCAAAACATCATCAGCTCGTCGCTTATTGAAGGGGAGCGCATCAGCGCCGAATCAGTACGCTCATCACTGGCAAAGCGTATGGGCTTAGCACCTCGCGAGCCAACCACAGATCGCTCCGAAGGCTTGGCGCAATTAATGATGGATGTAATTGATAATACCCAGGCTCAGTTAACCGTTAATCGCTTGTACCAATGGCATGAATGGTTGTTCCCTGAAGATGAATTTTCGGTGCAAAAAATAAACGTGGGGGCACTACGCGGCAGTGAGCCTATGCAGGTAATCTCCGGTAGGCTGGATCGCCCTAATGTGCACTTTGAAGCGCCTCCTAGAGATGGCTTGGAAGAACAGCTACAACAATTCATAGACTGGTTTAATGCCACCGCCCAAGATGAATCAATAAACCCCATCATTCGCGCTGGCATCACGCACTTTTGGTTTATAACCCTGCACCCGTTTGATGATGGCAATGGCCGCTTGGCAAGAGCGCTCACCGATTTGGCACTGGCTCAGGGTGATAGTCAGAGCGTACGCCTATACAGCATGTCGTTGGCAATATTGAACGACCGAAAAAATTATTATCAAATATTAGAAACTAGCCAAAAAGCAGGGTTGGATATAACCGCCTGGCTAAACTGGTTTTTATTAACCCTAAAACAAACCGTGTCGTTGGCCAGCGAAAATATAAATCGCACCATTGTAAAAGCACGCTTTTGGCAACAGCATGTGGAAGACGGTTTAAGCCAAGAGCAAACAAAAGTATTAAATCGCCTGTTAGATGGCGACTTTGAATTGGGAATAAATGCAGGGCAATATCAAAAAGTGGCCAAGGTAAGTAAGGCCACTGCTACACGGCATTTAAGTAATCTGTTAGATAAGCACTGTTTGGAAAAGCTACCCAGCGGTGGGCGCAGTACCCGCTATGTGATTCGCAGCGAATAAAAATCGCAATAGATTTTAAAAACAAGGGGATAGGGTCAGGTATAGTTTTGTGCGTTTAAGGCAAAAAGTAAGACCTTGACTCTTGCACTCTTTGTCCTAAAAAGCAAATAATGATGCTTTATTTTAACCTAACAATATAATACAAAATTAGCTCTAACTTATAAATATTACAGGCTTTGTGTTTCACTAATAATTAATATTTTCAAGTTACTTAAATGTAACGTATAACTTCGATTTTAAATCTAGAGGGACGGTATGATCATAGGGATAGATTTGGGCACCACCAATAGCTTGGTGTCTATTTGGCAAGACGGTAAGAGTACTCTTATAGAAAACCCTTTAGGTGATTTTGTAACTCCTTCAGTGGTAGGAGTGGATGATGATGGACGAATTATAGTGGGGTCGCCTGCTAAAGATCGCCTATTAACTCATCCTGATCGAACCGTGGCAATTTTCAAACGTTTAATGGGCAGTAATGCATCGATTAAAATTGCTGACCTAGTATTAAAGCCCCAAGAATTATCTTCTTTTATATTGAAACAATTGAAAGAAGACGTAGAAGCACAAACTGGTGAAAAGGTTAGTGAGGCTGTTATTACTGTTCCAGCTTATTTTAATGACACCCAACGAAAGATGACGAAGTTGGCTGGTCGTTTGGCAGGCTTAAAGGTTGAAAGGTTATTAAATGAGCCCACAGCGGCCGCCTTGGCTTACGGTCTTCATGAAAAAAGTGATAACGAAATACTAGTTTTTGATTTGGGTGGTGGCACCTTTGATGTATCGGTCTTGGAAATGTTTGACGGCATTATGGAGGTTCGAGCTAGCGCCGGTAATAATCGCCTAGGAGGAGAAGACTTTACCCGAGCCATTGCTCAATATTTTACTGAGCAGTTACGCCATGATGGTTTAATTTCTCCAGAAGGACTTAAAAAACTAGAACCTAAAGTTATGGCCGAGGCAGAGCGAGCAAAAATTTTCTTGTCTACTAATCACGAGTATGAATCTCAATTAATAGAAGGTCAAAATCAGTTTGCAATATCTATTAAGCGTGATAAGTTTGAAAATATTTGTGAATCCTTACTGGGTCAATTACAGCAACCAATATTACAAGCATTAAATGATTGCTCCATTTCAGCTAATCAATTAGATCATATCTTGTTGGTAGGCGGGGGTACTAGGATGCCCATAATTTCAAAATTAGTGACAAAGATGTTTGGAGCCTTTCCGAATAAGACCTTAGACCCGGACCAAGCTATTGCAAAAGGTGCAGCCATTCAGGCAGCCCTCAAGTCACATGATGAATCCATTGAAGAAATCGTTCTAACGGATGTGTGTCCCTATACTCTGGGGATAGAAGTGGTAACAGATACATATGATTCAAAACTTGTTCAAGGGGTGTTTAGCCCAATTATAGAAAGAAATAGCACTATACCCACCAGTAAAGTGCAAACTTATTATACTGTCTATGATAACCAAGAGAGTATCAATATTAAGGTATTTCAAGGGGAATCCAGAAATACTGAAAATAATATCTATTTGGGTGGCGTGAGTGTAAATGTAGCTCAGGCCTCTGCTGGCGATCAGTCTATTGACGTGCGCTTTAGCTATGATACCAACGGTTTACTTGAGGTTGAGGCCTTAGTGGTAAAAACAGGGGAGAGGAAATCTAGCCTTATCACCACAGGAGAAGATGAATTAAATGATGAGCAGGTGAGTGAGAGTTTGAAAAAATTACAATCATTAAAAACTCATCCAAGAGAGAGTATTGAGAATACTTCTGTGCTTTATCGTGCAAACCGACTTTACGAGCAAAATATCGGAGAAAAACGCGAGTTGGTGGGCAGGCTAGTTGATTATTTTTCAGGTATTGTGGAGTCTGGAGATGATGAAAAAATAAAAGAGGTAAGAGCACGGGTTAGCCAGGAGCTTGATCAATATGAACTTTGAAATTGATATCTGGCAAGAGTTGGAATTATCACCTACACAAGATAAAAAGGTTATTAAAAAAGCCTATGCCAAAAAACTTAAACTGACTTCTCCAGAAAAAAATCCTGAAGGATTTAAAAAATTACGCTGGGCTTATGAACAGGTTTTAAGTCAACTTAATAACCCAAAGATAATTGAGGCTGAAATATATCCAATAGAAAGTCCCTTGCAAAATAGTACTCAGAATCTAGAACAAAAAAATATTACTGGAAAGGAGCAGATTAACCCCATTGAGGAAATTATTCGCTGTTTAACTTATTCATTTGAACCTCAGGCCATCGCTTACCTCGAAGAAATGATAAGTAATGACGAGCTAACTTCCATTACTATAAGACAAACCCTAGAGCGAATGGTGTTTTCTTATTTGTATCAAGTAGGTTCAAACGAAAAGTGGCCTGCAGATTTTGTAACGGTATTGGTTAACTCCTTGGGTATGGTTGATCTAGCCGAGCAAGACAGAGAGTTGTCGCAGCATCTCGATTATTTCTACTTTAGAATGGTCTGTAAACAGAATAATTGGACCGAGGCCGAATATCGTGCCCATCAAGAGTTACTGGGTAAAGTAAATGAAACATTAATTGCTATTCGAGTTTCTTTATTTGATGACGGAGAAGAAATTGCAATCAAGGTCCTTGATGATTTTTTTGGTCAAGGCCTATTTAGTGACGAACAGTTTGTAGTTGAATTTAGATATCGATTTTTAAATGAACTCAACCAATATTTTCCGGCTTCTTATCCTGTTGAATTAGCTGAAAGGATTGAGGGTTTTTTGGACGTTTCAAGCTTTGAAACCGATGAGTGTTTTACAACTGCCATAAGTAACCTTAAGGAAAGAAAGGCAGCATCACTGGAGGTTAAAAAATTTAAGGACTTTGCTCATAAACATCCCAATTCAGCTAAAGGGATTTGTTATCGAGTGTTTTTAGATCAGTGCACTTTATCCAATACCATTACTGCTAAAACCCGCTTTATTTACAAAGAGCTTTTATGTTTTATTGAAAACTTATCATCCTTCAGTGAGAAAGCCAGGAACTTTGAACTCATTAATGACGAGGCCTTGAATGAGGTTAAGGAATGGACTGAGAAAATTAAAAATATTGATGGTGATAACTTTAAAAAAGATCAAAAAAGCCTTCAGTCTCTTGTTACAATTTTAAAGCAGTGGGGCGTAGTTTTGGCGGTGCTTTCTCTGGTTATTGTTAGTTATGTCGGTTTGGAATACCTACAGATTATTCCTGATTTTAAATCAAAAGAGAAACTCACAGGCATTGGTTATTTAAATTTACTTGGCCTGGGGTGCTGGGCTCTGGCTGGATGTTACCATTTATATGAAAAATTTATTGGACATAATATATATGGTTTTAGGTATCAGGTTTTACTTAAGCCACCGCTTAGAAGAAAGGTGATTATCACCTTATTTTTCTCCAGTATCTTGGTTGCGGCTTTATTAAGTCATTGGCAGTTAATTTCTGTGTATGTAGTTTTGCTGCTAATAATTAGTTGTTTTTTTCTTTCAGGTTTAATGTCTTTAATATTGTTAGCTTTACCAATTATTCCAGCCTTGGGGGCAGCTAAGCTGATCGGTGTGTACGTTGATGGAGAGCCAAACCTGTTATTACATACTTTAATGATTTGGGTTTTATATGGCAGTTATCTATGGTTAAATCACTGGAAGTATAAATTTATGCCAGGTACATCACCTCACATGCTGCCCACCTGGACGGTTTTGACTGCCTTATATTCATTTATGATACTTTTTGCATGTTCGGTCGTTTTATAGTGAATATGATCAGGCAAAGGTCGGGGTCGCCCATTAGGTTTTCTCCGTCAAGTGAGCGTTAAAATATCTCCCGATAAATCGGGTACCAGTGTTTATTGAGTTAATAAATGTATACGCACCCGTTACTTCAACATTTGTTGTTGTGAATAAATAACATGGGCGCGGGATCAGGTTTTGTTTTGTGCGCTTAAGGCAGACCTTGACCACCACCCTTACTCGCCCTCTATAATTCTTCCTTAGAATTTCCAATTGAATTTATTACAAATTAGTACTTTAGGGTAGTCTCCAAACAGTTATAATACTCCATCAATATAATTCTGGTGGTTGCTGTGGCTGTATGTG
>JAPYOP010000274.1 GCA_029938115.1 Colwellia sp.
ATCAATATATTTTGACGGGCGATATCGATTCATTACAGCTCTCATATGCAATAACAGTACATAAGAGCCAAGGTAGCCAATTTGAGCGCATTATCATACCAATTAGGAAGTCTCGTGTATTAGACAGAACATTTGTCTATACAGCGCTTACTAGAGGTCAAATACAAGTGATCTTTGTCGGTGACATGTCAGCAGCAAAAAATGCCACAGAAGCCTTACCCTTTGCATTTAACAGACAAACTGCTTTAGAAAATATGCTTAACGAGTGCTTACGAGAACCACAAAGCGTTACGCCATAACGCACATATAACCATTAGCAGATAAGGCAGAATGTAAAAAGTAGGTATTTTCACGCGTTAGCGGGATGGATAATAAAAACCGACTAGTAAACAAAAATCGTTTACTCAGCGTGTGTTTACCAGTCGGTAAACAAAAATGGTTTACCTCATTATTTGGTTAGCACATTGCAACATGCTCAACACCAAGATGCGCGTAGCGCATGCAGCGCAGCGGTAACGCTTTTAAAAATGCTTCAACGAACTCAGACTTTAACCGCGTGCGGCAGGTGCATCAATAAACACAGCACTCCTTCGCGCCCCAGCCAAACTTGTCTTTCTTTGTCGGCTACCAAATTTATAAGAGGTATTGCTATGAATGTCGCAGACAACCAAGCCTAGCCACGTGTGACTGCACATAATGGTTGAGATTGATATCATTTTCGGTTGTAGGATTTTAAAGGGATACCGCCAAGATAACCTTTTATGAAAGGTGATCTTTTTAATCATAATATCTGAGATTCAATCAGTAATATTTACTATCTGTGGATCGTCACAAATGATGAGAAACGCGTCACGCGATGAGAAAAGTTAACATTTCATTTACATATGTGGATCGTCACAAATAATAAGAAATGCGTCACACGATGAGATAATTTAACATTTAAGTTACACCTCAGTTTATTTTTGTAACTCGTCAATGATCCAATAAGGTCAGCAAAGATACGAAACCGGACGTTAGCCCTGGCTTATCAATGACAAGTGATCCGACT
>JAPYOP010000056.1 GCA_029938115.1 Colwellia sp.
TAGTTAGGATATTATCCTTTATCAAAGTGTCCAATGCCATTAGACCAGATCACTTCTAGTTATTGTTAAGCAAAGAAATATTGCAAATACAGATAAATGTAGAGTAGGAAAGAAAATCCATTTCAACAACGTTCTAATCTTAAAAGCATTAATCGTTTTTTAAATAAATATTTATTAGATCTATCTCATGTTTTGAAATGAGTAACAAAAGATTTATTTACAACTTTTATTAGCAAAATCAGTCAAAAGAACTAATCTTAAATTAGGACTTAAAAAAATTTACTTTTGGTAAGTTTTAAACTCAAGCTTATGGAGATGATTATGACTATTTTTCAACATTATCAAGCACGTTACGAACAAGCTCAGCAAGAAGAGTTTGGCTTGCAAGAGTTTTTAACCCTTTGTAAAGACAATAAACTTGCCTATGCTAGTGCTTCTGAAAGGCTGCTAAATGCTATTGGATCCCCAGAAGCAGTCGATACAGCAACAGACCCAAGACTAAGCAGAATATTCTCAAATCGAGTAATTAACCGATACCCTGCTTTCAAAGATTTCTATGGTATGGAAGATGCAGTAGAACAAATAGTTTCATACCTTAAACATGCATCTCAAGGACTGGAAGAGCAAAAACAAATTCTCTATTTACTTGGTCCTGTCGGTGGTGGTAAATCCTCCTTAGCAGAAAAGTTAAAAGCATTAATGCAGCAAGAAGCTATTTATGTATTAAGCGCCGATGGTGTACGAAGTCCAGTTAACGACCATCCATTTTGCTTGTTTGATTTACATTCTGATGGAAAAATACTAAAGGATGAATACAACATACCTTCTCGCTATTTAAACAGTATTATTTCTCCTTGGGCGGCAAAACGCTTACATGAATTCAAAGGGGATATTGCTAAGTTTAAAGTGATAAAAGTTTACCCTTCAATTCTTGATCAAATTGCCATAGCAAAAACAGAGCCCGGAGATGACAATAACCAAGATATTTCTGCCTTGGTCGGTAAAGTAGATATCAGACAGTTAGAACATTTTGCTCAAAATGATGCCGATGCTTATAGTTATTCAGGAGCTTTGTGTAGAGCTAATCAAGGATTAATGGAGTTTGTTGAAATGTTTAAAGCGCCAATTAAGGTGCTTCACCCTTTACTTACCGCAACACAAGAAGGCAATTATAATCCAACTGAAGGTTTATCTGCCCTGCCATTTAATGGAATTCTGCTAGCACATTCAAATGAATCTGAATGGCAAACGTTTAGAAATAACAAAAATAACGAAGCATTTTTAGATAGAGTATATATTGTAAAAGTACCTTATTGTATGCGTGTTTCTGAAGAAGTTAAAATTTATAAAAAACTGTTAGAAAACAGCGAGTTGAAAACAGCTCAATGTGCACCAGACACCTTAGAGATTTTAGCTCAATTTTCAGTGTTATCTCGTTTGAAAGATCCTGATAATTCAAGTATTTATTCAAAAATGCGCGTTTATGATGGTGAAACACTAAAAGATACCGACCCTAAAGCAAAATCCTACCAAGAGTATAAAGATTATGCCGGGATTGATGAAGGTATGTCAGGGCTATCAACACGCTTTGCTTTTAAGATATTATCACGTGTTTTTAATTTTGATAATGTTGAAGTAGCAGCAAATCCCGTACACCTATTCTACATACTTGAGCAACAAGTTGAACGCGAACAGCTTCCCAAAGAAACTACAGAACGTTATATGGAATTCATAAAAGGATATTTAACACCGCAATATGTTGAATTTATAGGTAAAGAAATTCAAACAGCCTACTTAGAGTCATATTCAGAATATGGCCAAAACATTTTCGATCGTTATGTGACCTACGCTGATTTTTGGATTCAAGATCAAGAATATCGTGATGCAGAAACTGGGCAGTTATTTGATCGACAATCTCTTAACGACGAACTGGAAAAAATAGAAAAACCTGCAGGTATTAGTAACCCTAAAGATTTTCGTAATGAAATTGTCAATTTTGTACTAAGAGCAAAAGCCAATAATAATGGAAAAAACCCATTATGGACAAGTTATGAAAAATTACGCACGGTCATTGAGAAAAAAATGTTTTCAAATACAGAAGACTTATTACCCGTTATTTCTTTTAATTCAAAAACATCAAAAGACGATCAACAAAAACATGATGACTTTGTTGAGCGCATGATGAGTAAAGGTTATACCCAGAAACAAGTTAGATTATTGTCTGAGTGGTATTTACGTGTAAGAAAGTCTTCTTAAGTAGCATCTCTTTAAATAGGACGTTTGTCTATTGGTTAATGCAATAGACAAGACATACAAGCAAAGAGATAAGGAGTCACCGTGGCCAATTTTATTGATAGGCGACTTAATAGTAAAAACAAAAGTACTGTTAATCGTCAACGTTTTCTAAGACGTTATAAAAACCAGATAAAAAAATCTGTCTCTGATGCTATTGAACAACGTGGTGTTACAGATATCAGTTCTGGCGAAAACATAGTTATACCTAAAAAAGACTTATCTGAGCCCATTTTTCATCAAGGAAGTGGCGGCATTCGAGATAAAGTTCACCCTGGTAACGACAAGTTTTCCACCGGAGATCGCATAGCAAAACCACCAAAAGGACAAGGGCAAGGAAGTGGTCAAGGTGACGCTAGTGATAGTGGAGAAGGGGAAGATGAGTTTTCTTTTTCAATATCAAAAGAAGAATACTTAAACTTATTATTTGAAGATTTGGAGTTACCCAATTTAGAAAAAAACCAATTAGATAAATTAATTGAATACAAAACCGTACGTTCTGGTTTTTGCTCTGAAGGTGTGGCCTCCAATATAGACATTGTTAAATCACTGCAAGGCTCTATTGCAAGACGTATAGCAATGACTTCTTCCAAAAGAAAACAGCTAAAAGAATATCAAGAAGCTTTAACCGCACTTAATCAAGATAAACACGACCATCTTAGTGAAGAACGAGAGCTAAAAAAGAAAATCATTGAGCTAGAAAATAAAATTGCTAAGGTCCCCTTTATTGATACTTTTGATTTACGTTTTCGAAACTTCGCTAAACAGGCTGTACCCACGTCAAAAGCTGTTATGTTTTGCTTAATGGATGTCTCTGGATCAATGGATCAAGCAACTAAAGAAATGGCAAAACGCTTTTATATTCTACTCTATCTTTTCCTTAGTCGAACTTATAAAAATATTGATGTTGTTTACATTCGCCATCATACCCAAGCAAAAGAAGTTGATGAACATGAGTTTTTTTATTCTCAAGAAACTGGCGGAACTATAGCGTCGAGTGCGCTAGAGCTAATGAATAATATAATAAATGAACGTTACAACGATAATCAGTGGAATATATATGGCGCTCAGGCATCAGATGGTGACAATTGGGCTGACGATTCTCCACATTGTAAATCATTACTCGAAAAACAAATTCTTCCTAAAACACGTTATTTCAGTTATATCGAGATAACTCAACGCGCCCATCAAACATTATGGCAACAATATCAACAAGTAAAAGAGACTCATTCAAATTTTGTTACTGCACACATAAAAGAAGTATCAGATATATATCCTGTATTTAGAGAGTTATTTAAAAAGAACACTAAAAATGCGGCTTAACTCAAATAGGCAAAAGCAGATACAAAAGGATAGGTAAATTATGGTAACAACAAGCAAAAAGAAAACAAATAAAGTAACACCATTAGATGACTGCCCTGATTGGACATTCGAATTACTAGAGCAATACCAAACAGAAATAGCCCGTGTTGCAGAGCATTACCGCATTGATACATACACAAACCAAATAGAAGTAATTACCGCAGAACAAATGATGGACGCTTATGCTGGCGTTGGTATGCCTATAGGTTACAACCATTGGACTTTCGGAAAAAAATTCATCCAAACAGAGCAAACTTATAAACGTGGGCAAATGGGGTTAGCTTATGAAATAGTAATTAATTCTAGTCCTTGTATTTCCTATTTAATGGAAGAAAATACCATGCCTATGCAAGCCTTAGTCATGGCACATGCTTGTTATGGGCATAACTCTTTTTTCAAAGGTAATTATTTATTTAAATCATGGACTGATGCTAGCTCAATCATTGATTATTTGCTTTTTGCCAAAAACTACATTGCCAAGTGTGAACTAAAATATGGCATAGATGAAGTCGAAGCAACTCTAGATGCCTGTCATGCATTAATGAACCATGGTGTTGACCGCTACAAAAGACCTCAAAAAATATCTCTAGATGAAGAGCTTAAACGGCAAACTGAACGAGCAGAGTATCTACAATCTCAGGTAAACACTTTATGGCGCACTGTACCTAAAAACAATGAAAGTAAAAATGAAAAGCAGTTTCGGTTTCCTTCTGAGCCACAAGAAAACATCCTCTACTTTATTGAAAAAAATGCACCCTTATTAAAATCTTGGCAACGTGAAATAGTTAGAATAGTAAGAAAAATATCTCAATATTTCTATCCTCAAAAACAAACACAAGTAATGAATGAGGGCTGGGCTTGCTTTTGGCATTACACCATTTTAAATCATCTTTATGATGAAGGCTTAGTAACTGATAAGTTTATGCTAGAATTTTTGCATAGCCACACTAATGTTGTTGCTCAACAAGAATATAACAGTAAATATTACTCAGGTATTAATCCCTACGCCTTAGGTTTTAACATGTTCATTGACATTCGACGTATTTGTGAAAACCCCACAGAAGAGGATAAAGAATACTTTCCTGACATAGCAGGTAGCAATTGGTTAGACACACTACATTTTGCAATGGAAAATTTCAAAGATGAAAGTTTTATAAGCCAGTACTTATCACCTAAGCTTATACGTGATTTCAAATTATTTCATATTCATGATGATGGTGAAAGTGATTATGTTGAAATCGGCGCAATACATAATGAGCAAGGTTACAAAAAAATAAGACTAAATTTAGCTGAACAGTACAACCTAAGCAACCTAGAGGTAAATATACAAATTGTTGATGCCAATATTGAAGGGGATCGTTCCTTAACCTTACGATATACACCGCACAATAATATTGAATTAGGGGACTCTAAAGATGAAGTTCTAAAACATTTGCATTATTTGTGGCAGTTTGATGTGAAAATTATTCAAGAAAAAAAGAATGGTAAGGATGAAATTATTGCCCAATGTCCTGAGAAAAAACCTGAAGTATAAACGATAAATATATACAGAATAATAAATGGTGGACGATACTGGGCTTGAACCAGTGCCCTCCGCCTTGTAAGGCCACTCCTGCCAAATGTTGCTCGTTGTTCTTAATCGGCAAAATTTGGTTTGATTTTGTATATCAGTAAGTTAAAGTGGGAAACTGGTGAGGCCTATTGATATCAAATAGAAACAATTACTTCTGATCTGTCCCAAGATTAATCTAAAACCTTGGTTGTTTTTAGCCAATTTGACCCCGTTCAAATTTAGTTTCTATTGAATAAACCGTTAATTAATTCGATGAAATCATGATTTAACTACGAAATTATAGTTTGAATTAGTTTTTATTATCTAACAAAAAAAGGCCTTTTTTGAAATCAAAGATATAAGTTAATGAGAAATTTAAAAGTTGGACGTATAAAAAGTATGCGAGCAATACACTTCAATTCATGTTTCACATTATTGCCATTATGATTTTTTCAGGGAAGGTGTAGTAAAAATATCGTTTAGAGAGGGGCTAATCCCTTTGTTATTTAGTTGATATAAAGTGATAAGTTAAATAAACATTAGACCTATTAAATGTTAGGCCTAATGAAAATAATTATTTACGCGTTACAAGTCTCTTTTAATGCTTTACCCGCTTTAAACCCTGGAGCGTTTGAAGCTGAAATTTGTATTTCTTCACCCGTTTGAGGATTGCGGCCTTTACGTGCAGCACGAGCGGATACTTTAAAGGTACCAAAACCGACAAGCGCAACATCCCCCCCATTGGCAAGTTCATCGGTCACTTCACTGATGATACTGTCTAGTATACGACCCGCTGAGGCTTTTGTAACGTCAGCACTTTCTGCTATTTTATCGACTAATTGACCTTTGTTCATTTTTACTTCCTTCTTTTTGGTTTTATTGTTGTTTTATAGTAAACAACTATATCTGTAAAGGGCAATTAATATATTTTCTATTAATACTTCAGGGCGATTTAATCTTAGAGTTTATAGTCTAAAAATGATTTTTTAAGGCGGTAGGGGCACTTATCGACTTAGAATATGAGTACTATTATGAATTGTACATTATACATCGCTGTATTTTATGGTATAAAGTGTGTAATGGATTGAAGTCACAAGTTTTACTGATTTAATCGACTATTTGAAGAAAAATTTACTAGGACTTCTTATATTAAATGCCAACAAAAAAAAGCTATTTAACACCAAGTAAAGTTGCAGAGCTCTTAATGGTGTCACCTTCTGCTATAAGATTATGGGCTGAAAATGGTG
Source organism: Colwellia sp. (assembly GCA_029938115.1). Classification (GTDB taxonomy): domain Bacteria; phylum Pseudomonadota; class Gammaproteobacteria; order Enterobacterales; family Alteromonadaceae; genus Colwellia. The sequence continues at coordinate 6,454 of JAPYOP010000056.1, forward strand.
AACTAAAAGCAATGACTACGGCAGGGGGTCATCGTCGTTTTAAATTGGAAGACATCAAGCAGTTTGCATATAAAAAAAACATTCAACTCAATATGGTCGATTCAAATAAAGCGAAGATATTAATTGTTGATGACGAACGCCAGTTTGCTGATTTTTTACAGGCAGCATTATTAATTCACAATGACGAGTTGGACATTATTATAAGCATAGATGGATTTGATGCGGGCGTAAAAATTAAGGAATTTAAACCAACTCTTGTTTTATTAGATATTAATATGAAAGGTATGGATGGTTTTCAAGTTTGTGAAAAAATCAAGCAAAATCCTTTACTTCAACATATTCGTGTTATTGCAATTTCTGGCAATATAAACTCAGCAGAAAAGCAACGTCTTTTGGCTTTAGGTGCTGAAGCTTGTTTTGAAAAACCCATTGATATGCCAAAATTGTATCAATTAATTTAAGTCACCATATCTAGCTATTCCCTCTCTTTCTACAACTCTTAACTGTTACACCTGTAACCGTTAGAAAACACTATTGTCTTTAAACTGCTTTTTATTTACTTGAAAAATATTGTGTCAGCAAAATTAATAAAGCACTTTCTTAATTAAAGTATTTAAATCAAACCCTTGAAGTTCAAACGCAAAAAAAAGAACAAAATCAGCAAAAACAACCAATTCGCATAAATCAACACTGAGTTGATCTGGATCAAGTTTCAATAGCTGCAGGTAATATATTCTTTTCGCATAAATATAGAACGGCTATTTAACTTACCCATAATGTAATCGATTGGAAAGAGCATATGTTTTCAACAAAAAGTTACTTAACACCAAATCAAGTCGCTGAGCTATTAATGGTTTCTCCGTCTGCTATTCGTTTATGGGCAGAAAAAGGACAATTAAAAACAATGACAACAGTGGGTGGTCATCGCCGTTTTAAACTAGATGATATAAAACAGTTTGCCATAGAAAATAACATCCAATTAAATTTAGAAGAATCGGATAAGCAACGCATTTTGATTGTTGATGATGAACCTCTATACGCAGGTTTTATCAAAGACGCATTGTCGTTGGAGTATGAAAATATAGACATCGAAATTTGCTATAACGGCTTTGCCGCAGGCTTAAAGGTTAATTGCTTTAAGCCAACAATTATAATACTTGATTTGATGATGCCGGCTATTGATGGTTTTGAATTTTGTAATCAAATTAAGCAAGATCCGTTATTAAATCATATAAGAATTATTGCCATAACAGGTTACGTCACAGAGGAAAATCAACAAAAAATAATAAAATCGGGTGCTGAAATTTGTTTAGAAAAACCATTAAATATAGGCAAGCTAATTAAGCAACTTAATCTTGAATGTAAAAATATTAAGTAGGGCATAAAATATGAGTGATGAAACGACAAACACTAAAGTAATTGTTATTGAAGATGAATGTACTATCTATGACGTTTCTGATTTTAAAGAGAGTGTTATGCATCATATTGATAATCAGATGAATATCATATTTGATTTAAGCCAGGTGAGCAAAATAGACGCTTCAGTTATTCAATTACTACTTTCAAGTAAAATTGAGCTAGAACACAAAGGATTAGAATTTAACCTTAAAAATTGCTCAGCTAAAGCGAGTGAGTTTATAAGAAGTATTTCCTGTGATGAAGCATTACTCTTAGCGATAGAAGCCCCCCTTAACCCTTAGTTAAAAAAAGGTCAAGTTATGGACGAGAATACCCAAATATTTGTTTCTGAAAGTGAAGAATTACTTGAAGATATGGAACAAGCTCTTTTAGCGCTTGAGGCATCGCCAAATGATGATAATTTAATTAATAGAATCTTTCGTGCAGCACATACCATAAAAGGCTCTGCAGGGTTATTTGGTTTTGATGACATTATTGCTTTTACCCATGTGGTCGAAAACTTACTTGATGACATTAGAAATTGTTTAGTACCCGTTTCGGTTGATTTGATTACTTTGTTGATGAAATGCAAAGACCAAATTGTTGAGATGATTGAAAACCTCAATAGTGAAGATTCAATTGAATACCCAGAAAAAGCAGAATTATTAGCTTTACTTAACGCCTTTTCTGCATCATCTAGTTCAGATGAAACACCAAGTATAGCCAGTGTTAAACAAGTAGTTAGCTTAGAGTCTGACAATAGCACTGGCAGTATTTATCATATCTCTATTCGCCTTGGTTTAGATACATTTAGAGAAGGCTTTGATCCTGAAATAATGTTCGAGCAACTCAAAGAACTTGGCACTATTACTCAAATAAAAATGGTACAAACTTCAATTCCCCGATTATCTGAAATTGATGGTGAAAATTGTCATTTAGGCTGGGAATTGTCTTTAGACTCGTTAAAAAGTAAACAAGAGATAACCGAAGTCCTTGAGTTTATGGACGGGGCCAATATAAAAATCCTTTCACCAGATTCACAATCTAAAGATTTTATTAAGCTTATTAATGAACTTCCTGAGCAAGACAGTGCCATCGGAAAAATATTGTTAGATATTGGTGCTATTAGCCCTAAGGAATTACAAAGCGTACTTAACAAGCAAAAAACACAAGGAGGTTTAACCGGTGAACTTATTATAGAAGAAGGTTTATCTCAAGAAAAGGTTGTTAAAAGTGCGATTAAAACACAGTCAAAAGTTAGAAAAGAAAAACAAACAGAGCGAGAGTTTATTCGTGTAGCGGCAGATAAATTAGACAAACTGGTCAATTTAGTTGGTGAATTAGTAATCGGTAGCGCAAAAATCACCCAACTTGCTAAAAGTCGACATGATATAGAACTAGAAGAGTCGGTTGAAGAAATGACACAAGCACTCGAAGACATGAGAGAAACTGCTCTTGGGTTAAGAATGACACCAGTTGCAAACACCTTTAATAGATTTCATCGGGTGGTTCGAGATATTGCTAAAAGTTTAGATAAAAAAATTCGGTTGAAAATTACCGGTGGTGACACCGAACTAGACAAAACTGTAGTCGAAAAAATTGGCGATCCATTAACCCATTTAATCAGAAATTCTATGGATCATGGTATAGAAACGCCACATGAACGCTTGTTAGCGAATAAACCTGAAGAAGGAACTATCACCCTTTCTGCCTTTCATGAAACAGGCTCAATAATCATTGAAGTAAAAGACGATGGTAAAGGCTTAGATGCTGAAAAAATATTGTCATTAGCAAAAGAAAGAGGACTCGTTGCTAAAGATCAGGTTATGAAACGTTCGGAAATATATAAACTGATTTTTGAACCCGGCTTTTCAACGGCCAAAGAAATAAACAATATCTCAGGTCGTGGTGTTGGAATGGATGTCGTCAGACGGAGTATAGAGTCGCTTAGAGGAACGGTTAATATTTTTTCTGAGCCTGGTCAAGGTAGTCGTATTGTTATTCGTTTACCGTTAACGCTCGCGATTATTGATGGTTTTCATGTTCAAGTTGCTGATGAATCTTACATTATTCCCCTTGATTCAATGGTCGAGTGTATCTCACTGTCTGATAGTCAAAAAATTGAAGCTAACCGCCATGATCATATCAAGCTGAGAGACAGTGTATTACCCCTTATACCTTTAGATAAAAACTGGGGTATTAATAAAAATCAAAATACATTTGAGCAAGCAAGAGTCAATTTGGTTGTTGTGCAATTTGAAGGTAAAAAAATAGGCGTTCTTGTCGACAGTTTACACGGTGAAGTACAAGCCGTAATTAAACCTTTGGGTAAGGTTTTTGATGGTCTTAGAGGTTTTGCTGGTTTTTCACTGCTCGGTAGTGGTCAAGTAGCCATGATTATGGATATAGCTGATTTAGCCAAGTCTGTCGCTAGCAAAGAGCGAGAACGACATAACTTTACTGAAAGGCGCACTCGTAAAAGAGTCAGCATGACAGACATTTTAGAATAATTATTTTAATAAATTAAAGCTATAAATAGGTATTGCGAAGGAGCAAAAAGATGAAACTTACAATAGGCAAAAAGTTAGGCACCGGCTTTGGTTTAATCATAGTGTTGATGATTATTAGCACTGTGATTGGGCAATTTAAAGTCAGTGAACTTAATGTGGTTCAAAAAAGAGTGACTGAACTACGTTTCCCTACAATGATTGCCGGTAGAGATATGATTAATGGTATTAATCATTCTTTAGCAGCCTTACGTGGTTTTATGATTTTAGGTGGTATTGAGAATAAAGCCAAAAATTTTCGAGAAGATAGAGCTAAAGCATGGCTTGAAATAGACGGTGCATTAGCAACCTATAATAAATTTTCTAAAAATTGGACCGATCCTAAAAACGTAGATGCACTCAATAAAATTAAATCTGAATTAAGAGCGTTTAAAATTGCTCAACAAGAAATTGAAGAGATTGTTCATACCAATGAAAATATTCCTGCATTCAATTTGTTAATCACTGATGCTGCGCCAAGAGCAGGGAAAATGATGAAGGAGCTTGGTGCCTTAATTGATCTTGAAGTCACGTTACCCGCCACGGTAGAAAGAAAAACATTATTGAAAAATTTAGCCGATACACGAGGCTCTTTTGCCATAGGCTTAGCTAATATTCGGGCATTTTTATTAACTGGAGATGTCGAATTTAGAGATATCTTTCTTGCTAAATGGCAAGTGAACGAAGACCGAGTAGCTAAAATCAATCAATCGTTAGCATTGTTTGGTCCTAAGCAGGGTAATCACTGGCAAGCGTTTATGCAGCTCAGAAATGAGTTTGCGCCTTTGCCGGCAAGAATGTTTGAGCTGAGATTAGCTGAAAATTGGAATACAGCAAACTACTGGTTAGGTACAAAAGCCGCACCAAGAGCGGGGGCTATTCAGAAATATCTTAAAGAAATGAAGTTGTCGCAAGAAGGATTAATGTCAAGCGATCTAACTGAACTGGTTGATGTGAGTGACTCCGTTAAATTTTTTCAAATCACTATAACCATTATAGCAACCGCTATTGGTGTTTTAGTGGCATTTTTCTTGACCCGAAGTGTACTAGTGTCGGTTAATGCCTTAAAAACGGCAGCCAAAGATTATTGGACTAAAGGCGATTTAACCTACCGAATGACTCATATTAGCAATGATGAATTAGGTGATGTAACTAAAGTATTAAATTCATTTATGGATAATCTTCAGGGCGTTATTAGTAGTGTTAAAACCAATGCTGAAGGATTAAGTGAGGCTTCTAATCAAGTTAATAGTGCGGCGCAAGATTTATCAAGCGGCTCATCAGAGCAAGCGGCTAGTGTAGAAGAAACCTCGTCATCGTTAGAAGAAATGAGTGCAACGGTGAATCAAAATGCAGAAAATGCGAATCAAACCGAAAAAATGGCCTCAAACTCAGCTGTTCAAGCTGGGGAAGGTGGTAAGCAAGTAGCCGAAACAGCGATAGCAATGAAAGATATCGCTAAGAAAATCGGCATAATTGAAGATATAGCTTATCAAACTAATTTATTGGCCCTCAATGCGGCTATTGAAGCTGCAAGAGCCGGTGAGCACGGCCGAGGTTTTGCTGTGGTAGCGACTGAAGTTCGAAAACTGGCGGGTCGAAGTGAAACGGCCGCGGGTGAAATTAGCAGTTTAGCTGAAAACAGTGTTGCGGTAGCCGAACGTGCGGGTGCGCTATTAGAAGAAATAGTCCCAAGCATTACAAAAACGGCAGAGCTTGTTGAAGAAATTAATGCCTCAAGTGAAGAGCAAGCCAGCGGCATTAATGAAATTAATGGCGCAATGGAGCAACTTGATACAGTGACTCAAAATAATGCCTCCCTAGCGGAAGAGTTATCGGCTACTGCAGAAGAGATGACCGCACAAGTTCAATCGTTAGCAGACATGATGGCCTTTTTTACCGTTGCTGATGAATCGACATCAAGCAGTGGTAGAGCAAGTTCGAGTGTTTTTTCAGCGAAAGTGATTAATAAACCAACGAATAGCAGAGCGAGTGACAGTCCATCATCAGGCACTGAATTACCCGATGAATTTGTTCGTTATTAAGGAGGAAGTTATGTCAGATGTTGATTTAATTGAACTAAATGACTCCTTAATTGATAGTCAGTACCTTACTTTCATTATCACCGATGAAGAATTTGCGGTGTCGATTATGAAGGTTAAGGAAATAATTGAATATCAATCGCTTACTCAAGTTCCTATGGTGCCTAAATTTATTGCCGGAGCCGTAAACTTAAGGGGAGCTGTCGTCCCCGTTATTAACTTAGCGGTAAAATTTGGCTTAGAAGCACGAGCTGTCAATCGCCGAAGTTGTATCGTGATTATGGAGATGCAACTTGAGGGTGAAACCGTGGTGCTGGGCATATTAGTCGATAAGGTTTTACAAGTTGTTGATATACCTGAGTCAGAAATAGAGCCAGCGCCAAGTTTTGGCGCACAAATAAAAACCGAGTTTATTCAAGGTATGGCGCGATCAGAGGATAAGTTCGTCATTATTTTGTCAATCAACCAAGTTTTGTCAATAAATGAAATATCGGTTGTTGGCAAATTGCAAAATGAAAACACCAGCACGCTTGATGCAGAAGTAGAAAAAAATTCAGCCAAGTAGTTACAAGTTAACGAGTCAGATCTTTCCGGAAAGTGTGTCGCGATAGATGAATAATTTAACCAACGATTAATTTTAAAAAGAAATACCTGGAGAATTTAATGAAAATTATAGACAACTTAAAAATGCGCAATAAGTTTATCTTAATGCTGTCTTTTCCTATTGTTGGTTTACTCTACTTTGCGATCACTGAAATTGTAATGGAGTATCGAGTTTCGAATAATATGAAACAAATTTTAACCTTGTCTGATTATGGTGTAAAAGCGAGCAACCTAGTGCATGAATTGCAAAAAGAACGCGGTATGACCGCAGGGTTTTTAGGCTCAAAAGGAGTGAACTTTGCGACAGAATTACCAGAGCAGAGAATTGCAGCAAACAGCAGGATAGAGATATTAACTTCAACAATAGAAGAATTAGACAGCGGATCTTATAGTCGAACATTTAATTCAGCAGTAAAATCAGCTTTAGCTGATTTATCAGACATCAGAACTAAAAGAGAACTAGTTGATGATTTTAATATAGCAGCTCCGGTGGCTATCGGCTTTTACACTAACCTAAATGCAAAACTGTTAAAAACCATTAGTCAAATTGCTATTTTAAGTGCCGATGCTGATGTTGCCAAGCAAGCAGCAGCCTATGTAAACTTTCTGATGAGTAAAGAAAGAGCGGGTATAGAACGTGCAGTATTGGCTAATACTTTTGCGGCAAATAAATTTGCAGCAAAAATGTATGACAAATTTAATTCTTTAGTGACAGAACAAAATACTTATCTAGATGTTTTTAATAGCTTTGCATCACAAGAGCAACAACAGTATTTAAATAAAACACTAGTTGGTCAGGATGTTAATGACGTGATGAACTTTCGATCATTGGCCTTAGAAAAAGCGAATGATGGTGAAGGTTTTAATATTGATCCAAGCGACTGGTTTAAAGCGGCAACTGGACGGATTAACTTATTAAAACAAGTGGAAGATAGATTTTCTCAAGATTTGGCACAAACCGCTGCCAATTTGAGTGAACTTGCATCAAGCTCTTTTTGGAAAGCACTATTTCTTTCTGTTTTTGCTGCAACCATTACTTTCATTTTTTCATATTTGGTTGTTCGAGGAGTCACGGGACCATTAACGGATGCTTTAGCTCGAATGCGCGATATAGCAGAAGGAGAAGGTGATTTAACTAAACGTATCGATGTTAAATCGAATGACGAAATTGGCATGTTATGTATTGCAGCGAATAGTTTTATTCAAAAAATTCATGATGTCATTAGTAGCGTTAAAACCAATGCTGAAGGATTAAGTGAGGCTTCTAATCAAGTTAATAGTGCGGCGCAAGATTTATCAAGCGGCTCATCAGAGCAAGCGGCTAGTGTAGAAGAAACCTCGTCATCGTTAGAAGAAATGAGTGCAACGGTGAATCAAAATGCAGAAAATGCGAATCAAACCGAAAAAATGGCCTCAAACTCAGCTGTTCAAGCTGGGGAAGGTGGTAAGCAAGTAGCCGAAACAGCGATAGCAATGAAAGATATCGCTAAGAAAATCGGCATAATTGAAGATATAGCTTATCAAACTAATTTATTGGCCCTCAATGCGGCTATTGAAGCTGCAAGAGCCGGTGAGCACGGCCGAGGTTTTGCTGTGGTAGCGACTGAAGTTCGAAAACTGGCGGGTCGAAGTGAAACGGCCGCGGGTGAAATTAGCAGTTTAGCTGAAAACAGTGTTGCGGTAGCCGAACGTGCGGGTGCGCTATTAGAAGAAATAGTCCCAAGCATTACAAAAACGGCAGAGCTTGTTGAAGAAATTAATGCCTCAAGTGAAGAGCAAGCCAGCGGCATTAATGAAATTAATGGCGCAATGGAGCAACTTGATACAGTGACTCAAAATAATGCCTCCCTAGCGGAAGAGTTATCGGCTACTGCAGAAGAGATGACCGCACAAGTTCAATCGTTAGCAGACATGATGGCCTTTTTTACCGTTGCTGATGAATCGACATCAAGCAGTGGTAGAGCAAGTTCGAGTGTTTTTTCAGCGAAAGTGATTAATAAACCAACGAATAGCAGAGCGAGTGACAGTCCATCATCAGGCACTGAATTACCCGATGAATTTGTTCGTTATTAAGGAGGAAGTTATGTCAGATGTTGATTTAATTGAACTAAATGACTCCTTAATTGATAGTCAGTACCTTACTTTCATTATCACCGATGAAGAATTTGCGGTGTCGATTATGAAGGTTAAGGAAATAATTGAATATCAATCGCTTACTCAAGTTCCTATGGTGCCTAAATTTATTGCCGGAGCCGTAAACTTAAGGGGAGCTGTCGTCCCCGTTATTAACTTAGCGGTAAAATTTGGCTTAGAAGCACGAGCTGTCAATCGCCGAAGTTGTATCGTGATTATGGAGATGCAACTTGAGGGTGAAACCGTGGTGCTGGGCATATTAGTCGATAAGGTTTTACAAGTTGTTGATATACCTGAGTCAGAAATAGAGCCAGCGCCAAGTTTTGGCGCACAAATAAAAACCGAGTTTATTCAAGGTATGGCGCGATCAGAGGATAAGTTCGTTATTATTTTGTCAATCAACCAAGTTTTGTCAATAGATGAAATATCGGTTGTTGGCAAATTGCAAGATGAAAAGCCCAGTCATCTTGAACAAGGGGTAGAAGCAGAAATAGAAAAAAACATACATAAAGTAGAGCGTCATTAACATGTCTGAATTAAGTCATAACTTGATGGGAAATAGTCCTGAAATATCGGCTAAAGCATTCAGTAATATTCAAACCTTAATATATAAAATTGCAGGTATTAATTTAACAACAGCAAAAAAATCATTAGTTGTTGGTCGATTAAGTAAACGATTAAGGAAACTGAAATTACCAAGCTTTGAAGCGTACTACGATTTGTTGATCAGCAACCAAGAAGGCGTTGGACAAGAAGTACAGCTTTTTGTTGATTTGTTAACAACCAATGAAACCTATTTTTTTAGAGAACAATTGCATTTCGATTTTTTAGTCGACAAAGTGATTCCTCTTTTTAAAGATGCTGGCCCTAACAGTGCACCTCTTTCTGTTTGGAGTGCGGCAAGCTCTTCTGGAGAAGAAGGCTATACTTTATGCATGTTACTTGCTGAGCACTTAGGTATTGATAACGGTTGGCGAATATTAGGTTCGGATATATCTGCAACTATTTTAGCTGATGCTAAAGCTGCTATTTATAACGAACAAAGAGTGCGTCTTGTACCTGCTAGTTATAGACATAAATATTTACTTAAAGGCACTGGCTCTCAAAAAGGATATGTAGCCGTCGTTCCCGAGCTTAAAAGACATATTAAATTTGATTCGTTTAATCTGGTTGAAGGACCAGTACGTAAAGAGCTTTTTGATGTGATATTTTGTCGAAATGTGATGATTTATTTTGATCATGATACGAAGAATAAAGTCATTAATAGGCTGATTAAATGTTTGAAACCCGGTGGTTATTTAATTTCTGGTCGTTCAGAGTCATTGCATTCATTAACTCATGATTTAACGACTGTGGTGCCGTCAATCTATCAAAAAAAAGGATAGTTAAAGGTGAAAACAAAACAAATTAAAGTGATGATTGTTGATGACTCTGCTCTAGTCAGGAAAGTTATGGCTGAAGTATTAAGTAGTGATAAAGGTATAAAAGTAATTGCTCAAGCAAATGATCCAATTTTCGCGATGAAAAAAATGGCATTAGAAATGCCTGATGTTATCACTTTAGATGTAGAAATGCCTCGCATGGATGGCATCACTTTTTTGAAAAAAATAATGTCTGAAAATCCTATTCCTGTTGTTATGTGTTCAAGTTTAACCAGTGATAAAGCAGGCACTACTATCGAAGCTATAAAGGCTGGAGCAGTTGAAATTATCACTAAACCTAAAATAGGGGTTAAGGGTTTTATCAAAGACTCTGCCATTCAAATTATTGATGCCGTAAAAGCAGCAGCTCAAGCAAAGGTGACTAAAAAAAGCAGTAATAAATTAGAAGTTAAAGAAAAACATAATGCTGACATTATACTTGCTAAGGCACCAAGGTCTAAATTTGCGATGTCAGAAACCACGCAAAAGATTATTGCTATTGGTGCTTCTACAGGCGGTACACAAGCACTAAGAAAAGTACTTTCAGTGATGCCAAGTATGTCACCGGGTATTGTTATAGTACAGCATATGCCTGAAAAATTTACCACTGCATTTGCCCAACATTTGAATGAAATAAGTCCAATGGAAGTGAGAGAAGCCAAGCATGGCGATAAATTACTTCCGGGGCTAGCTTTACTTGCCCCGGGGGGAAAGCATATGATTTTAAAGCGTAGTGGCGCTGTATATCACGTTGATGTTCTTGACGGCCCTTTGGTTAGTCGCCATCGGCCTTCAGTCGATGTAATGTTTAGATCGGTTGCACGATATGCGGGAAGTAATGCGGTAGCCTGCTTAATGACTGGCATGGGCGATGATGGTGCAGATGGTTTGAAAGAAATTCTAGATTGTGGAGGTAGTACATATGCACAAGATGAAGAAAGCTGTGTGGTTTTTGGTATGCCCAAAGAAGCATGGAAACGTGGTGCAGCACAAGAGCTTATATCACTCAAAGACATACCACAAAAACTCTTAAACGCTACGGCATAAATAGAGAGTAACCATTAATATTATATTACTCTAGTTTTTAACAGGGTAATAAGTGAGGAGAAAACCATGGCTAAAACCATACTTTTTGTTGATGACTCGGCTTCTATGAGACAAATTCTTAAAATGGCCATTAGTGCAGCCGGTTATGAAGTAACTACTGCAGATGACGGCAAGCAAGGGTTAGCAAAAGCTGAAGAGCAACGTTACAACCTAATTATTTCTGATGTCAATATGCCCAATATGAATGGTATCGAAATGTTAAAAGCGATAAAAGCGGGTCGAACAAATAAATTTACCCCTGTAGTGATGTTAACAACAGAGGCTGGGGATGAAATGAAACAACAAGGTAAAGCGGCAGGCGCTAAAGTATGGGTAGTGAAGCCTTTTAAGCCTGATCAATTACTTGTTGTTATCAAAAAATTGATTGGTTAGCGTAAAACGATGAACTCACCTGTAGATGCTGAGAATAATAGCTATTGGGATAACCGTTTTAGCCGTACTGCGGTTAAATTACTGCCCGGTGGTTTTTTTGCCTGCGCAGGCGAAGAAATGATTGTTACCGTATTAGGCTCATGTATTTCAGTTTGTTTGTTTGAAACTCAGTTGAAAATTGGCGGTATGAATCACTTTATGTTGCCAGAGACAAAAAATGCTCTCTCTAATCAATTTAAAGATGTAGAGAAAGAAAATAAGCAATCTTATGTGTACCAAGACTCAAACGCCGCAAGGTATGGCAATGTTGCCATGGAGTTACTTATAAATGAAATTATTAAGTTAGGTGGTCACAGAAAAAATTTAACGGCAAAAATCTTTGGTGGTGGCTCTGTTACTCGTTCCTCTATTGATATTGGTGAGAAAAATATTAATTATATTAAAGAGTATTTAGCCTTAGAAAATATAACGATAACTAAGCAAGATGTAGGTGGTACTCATCCTCGTAAAGTGTATTTTGTACCTAAAATTAATGATGTTTATGTGAAAGCGATCAGAAATATACATAACAATACCATTGAACAACGAGAAACTCGTTATCAAAAAACATTGATTCAGTCGGCTAATAACGTTTTTTATTTATAGGAATCAAAAATGAGCGTTCAAAAAATAGAAAGTGAAAATCAACAAGTCATTATCCAGCGGCTAAAACTCGCTTTATATGGTTCTTTAATTATTTTAATGCTCGGTGGCGTTAACTTTGCCTTTGACATCGATGCCCTCTGGCTAGTGGTAAGTGTGTTTGTACTTTTGCTCATAGGGTTATTATTTATTATTTTTTATATTCATAAATTGGAGATGTTACTGACCGAGCAGAGTGACATGGCACAGTCTGAAAAAGACACGACCTCTAGTGAATATGAAGATATTCTCAAGAGTGCTGATGATGAAATGAGTCTGCAATTTATGCAACTTGATGATGAGATATTAAGGTTAGAAAATATTCAAAGTGATGCTATTAAGGAGCTTTTTGATGGCTTTACAGGTCTTGGTGAACAATCGAAAGTTCAAATCTCAATGGTTGAAGAGTTAATTCATTCACTTGATGATTCTGACGTTGATAATGATAAAAAAGGGTTTAGAGAAGAAGCGACCGAACTAATTTCTTTGTTTGTATCAAGCATTCAATCGATGAGTGAGGGCAGCTTACACCTTGTTGATTCAATGAATTCAATGAATGACAACATTAATGCTGTGCAAAAGTTGCTTGGAGAAATTGATGGCATTAGTTCACAAACTAACTTATTGGCCTTAAATGCCGCTATTGAAGCTGCAAGAGCGGGGGAAGCAGGAAGGGGCTTTGCGGTAGTTGCCGATGAAGTTAGAGCTTTGTCAGGCAGAAGTGCTGAATTTAGTAGTCAGATCAAAGAAAACTATCAACAAATTTTAGACACCATGCTTGAAGCTAAAAGAACCATAGGGAAATTAGCTTCGAGTGATCTAGATTTAACCTTAACGTCTCAAAATAGAATGGAAGAGTTAATGAAAGAGTTGGAAGCTCAAAATAAGTTTGTCGGTAATAGTTTGGCTGATGTTTCTAATATCTCTAATGATATTCAAGCGAGCGTTGATCAATCATTATTAGGCTTACAGTTTGAAGATATGACCAGACAGCTCATTGGTCACATGAGCGGTAGAATTGCTGTTGTGAAAAGCTTTATAGATGCAGTTAGCTTATTACGTCAAGACTTTAGTTTTGCACAACGCGATAATTTAGATGATTCAAAAGACGACCATTTGAAAAAATTAAAAGCTGCTATAGCAAACGCACATATTCTTTCGGATCAAACCATCAATAACCCGGTAACTCAAGACAGTATGGATGATGGCGAAATTGAGTTCTTTTAACTTCACAGACCTTAAATCAAATGGAATAGCGTAGAGATGAAAAAAATACTAGTAGTAGATGATGAAATGACCATTAGACAAATGGTTCAAGAAATGCTGGCCATGAGCGGATTTCAAGTGATATTAGCTGAGAGTGGCGTGCATGCTATGACTATATTGTCTGATGAGAAAATAGATTTAGTAATTACTGATATTGTTATGCCACAAGAGAATGGTATAGATCTGATCATGGATATGAAAAAAGTGTTTCCTAGCATTCCCGTTATTGCCATGTCTGGAGGTGGAGGGATTGAAGGGCGTTTCAATTACCTTGAAATAGCAAAACTAGTTGGTGCTAATGTTATTTTAGAGAAGCCATTTTCTAAAAAAACATTGGAAAATCTGGTCGAAAAACTACTTAATCATTAGTTTTTAATATTGAGGTCTATGTCATGAGTATTGTTCCTAAGTTGCCAGAAGAACTTTTTTTTAAAGCTTTAAATTCCGCTGTAGATGCTGTTGTTATCGCAGATAAAAAAGGAATGATACTTTGGGTTAATACCGCGTTTGAACAGTTAACGGGTTATCCTTGCCATGAAGCTTTAGGTAAAGATACTTCATTCCTCAAGTCAGGAAAACAGACAGATACATTTTATAAAAACATGTGGAATACTCTTTCTTTAGCTCAAGTTTGGCAAGGAGAATTGTGGAATAAAAAGAAGTCTGGAGAATTATATCTAGAAGATCAAACTATTACGCCAGTGCTTGATAATAACAATGATATCACTCACTTTATTGCAATAAAACGAGATGTTTCAGAAAAAATAGCCGTTAAAAGACAACTTGAACATGCAGACAAAATGGATGCGATTGGCCATATTATTGGCGGCCTTAATCACCATTTTAATAATAAACTAACAAGCATTATTGGCTATAGCGAACTTGCACAAGAATTATCTTTTGGATTGACGGGTGATTTTGAAAAATTAACCGATTATATAACTCATATTAAAGTATCAGCACAGGAAACGAAAAGATTAATAGATCAACTTGATTTTTTTTACGAGAAAGATCATGAAGTTTTTAATAGCACTTCGTTAGTTGTTGCTGCGGGTGAAGTGATTGAGCTGATAAAAACAATGCTACCAGCAAACATTCATTTTGTTTTTAATGCTTGCGAAAATTTTGATGAAATTGAATGTGACCATACCTTGATTCATCAAATGCTGATAATTTTGGTTCATAATGCTATTGATGCCATGCCAGAGGGGGGGAGTATAACGTTAGCTATTGAGCAACAAGAGTGGCTAAATGAACCTTGCTGTAGTTGTTTAGAAACGGTGAATGGTAAATACCTAAATTTAAGTCTACAAGATAGTGGTCAAGGAATTAATAAAGAAGATTTTAAAAAACTGTTTTTACCCTTTTTTACTACACGTCAAATGGAAGGTTACACCGGTATTGGTTTGCCAACATTACACAAAATTTTGCATAAACATAATGGTCATGTATTTATTAATAGTGATCTTGAAAAAGGAACAAAAATTAACTTATTATTCCCTCTTGCTAGCCCTCATATGATTAAGCCAATATCGAGCGAACTTACTACCTCATCTTTACATCTAACACATATTTTACTTGTTGATGATGATCCTAGTATTGTTGATTCAATGTCGGAAATTTTACAATTTAAAGGTTTCAAAGTTACCGCTAAAACGAGTGTTCAATCAGCATTGTCTATATTAACTCAAAACCCGGATGAATTTGATTTACTGATAACTGATCAGAATATGCCTGGAATATCTGGCCTGTCATTGATTCGAGCAATTAAAAATATTAAAACTGACATTCCTGCAATTCTTGTTAGCGGCAGAACACGTGACTCTTTTGATGATGATGACAATTTTAGTGAACTTGTTGATGGCTTTTTATCGAAACCCTTTAGTAGTGAAGCATTGAATCAGTTAATTGAAAAATTAATTTTTGATTAACTGAACCTTAATAATAAGAACAAAGAACAGGATGATATTTATGAGTAATTATTTGCAGCGACGATTGGGTTTTATCGCACTATTATTGGCTTTTCTTATGGGCTGCTCTGAAAAACCAATAACAGCACTAAAGATTGGCACCAATTTATGGGTGGGGTATGAGCCTTTATATTTGGCTAGAGAAAAACAATTTATTAACAATGATCAAATCAAGCTTGTTGAGCTGTCATCAGCAACGCAGGTGATGCAAGCCTACCGTAATGAAGTAATAAATGCCGCGGCGATAACCTTAGATGAAGCATTACTGTTATTAGCAAGTGGCGAGCAATTTTCAATTGTGCTTATTTTGGACGTTTCGAATGGTGCAGATGCTTTAATCGCTCAACCATCAATTAATTCATTCGGTGATTTAAAAGGTAAAAGGGTTGGGCTTGAGAGTACTGCACTTGGCTCTTATATGTTAACTAGAGCGCTTGAGGTGAACCAAATGTCATTAAATGACATTACGATAAAACATCTAGGTATCGAGCAACATGAAAAAGCCTTTGTTAATA
This sequence comes from Colwellia sp., assembly GCA_029938115.1. GTDB lineage: Bacteria > Pseudomonadota > Gammaproteobacteria > Enterobacterales > Alteromonadaceae > Colwellia. Next base: position 22,508 of record JAPYOP010000056.1, read on the forward strand.
AAGAAGTTGATGCCGTGATCACTTTTGAGCCGATTAAAAGTAAATTGTTAGGATTGGGCGGCCAAACCTTGTTTGACAGTAAACAAATTTCAAATGAAATAATTGATGTTCTCATTGTCAGAGAAAGTTATCTTGAAAATCATACTAATAATGTTCAACAACTTATTAATGCTTGGTTCAAAACGTTAGCTTTTATTGAAACATCACCACACCAAGCCATGACGTTATTAAACTTGCGGATGAAATTACCTGAAGCTTTTTTACTTAAAAGCTATCAAGGACTGGTACTTGGTGATGCAGTTACAAATGAAAAGTTTTTACTAAAAAGCAATGAAATATCAACTGTCGCTAAGCAGTTAATGGCAGTGATGCTAAGGGAAAAGTTGCTGAAAAAATCAGTTAATGTAAATTCTCTTTTACCAAAGAAAAATTTCAACTACAAATTAATAAATAGCCAATAGGCCGCAACCATGAAAAATTTCCTTCAACGCATTAGCTTTAAAATAACAATAGTCATATCCGTTATTTCAATGCTGATGTCTTCTGTTATTTATTATAGTTTATCTAGTTATGTACTGGATAAATCCTATCAAGATAAAATGTTAGATGTTAAAGATGAAATATTTTCTTTACAAGAAACATTATCATTTCTTGTCGCTAATAAAGAGAAAGAACAAATTCAAAAAACGATTTCTTTTTTTGGTACTCATACGCACCTTGAAAAAGTGATGTTAATGAATGCAAATAATAAAGTAATTTCTTCTTCTCGTGTTATGGACGTTAATACTTTGTTGTCTGATGTATTTAAAAATCAAAAATACAATTTGTTTTTAGAGCGAATAAATCAAACTAAAAGTAGCAAAAAAATAAATGTTTGGTACTCGGAAAATAATTCATCACTATACGCTATAGCACCTATTATAACTGCCGATTTATCAACTCAATTAATGGGTCAAACAAACATTCAAATATTGTATGTTGAATATAACATGCAGCAAGGTGTTTTTGCTTCTCGTCAGTGGTTTAAAAACCTTTTCATTACCATTGTTTTTGTGCTTATTATATCGGCATTATTCCTCGCCCTTTATATTCATTTTAGTATTAGTCGCCGTATAATCAAGGTGCAAAAGGCTTTGGAAAATTTCAATATTCAAACCAAACCTATTGCTATTAAAATATCGGGAAAAGATGAAATAAATAGCGTTAGTAATGCTTTTAACGTGATGGCAAATAAACTGTATCACCAAAATATACATCTATTTCAATACAAAGCCATGGTGTCGTTATCTTCGGATAGACAAGCACTGCTTGATGAGGATTTTGTTTATTTAGCCGTAAATAACGCCTATGCCGAAAAGTTTAATTTGACCACTGAACAAATTATAGGTAAACATCCCAGTGATTTATTTGGCAAAGCATTCTTTGATTCTGCACTTAAAGAAAATGGAAAGCGCTGTTTAAATGGTGAAATAATTAAGCAGAATAAATGGTTTAGATTTTCTAACAATGAAATGTTATGTATGGAAATCAGCCTTTCACCTTATGTCCAAGAAGACGGTAACATTCATGGCATAATGATTAATGCCCGAGATATAACAGAATTAAAGCAGTATCAAGATGATTTAGAGCAATCGAATAATCTACTAAACAATGTTATTAATTCAACACCAGATTTGATTTTTTCTAAGGGCAGTAATCTGAAATATATATTGGTAAATAATGCTTTTGCTCAGTCTATACAAGAAACAACCTCTAATATTATTGGAAAAACTGATAAGCAGCTGAATTTACCCATTGAAAAAGTTTATGAATTTACTTCACAAGATAACATAGTGCTTAAAGGTAAGCCTTATATTGTGTCAGAGTGCACTTCATTTGATAATAATAAGACAATCCATGAAACCTCTAAATTTCCATTAAAAAAAGAAAATGGTGAAATTATAGGGATAGTGGGAATTGCTCGTGACATTACCTCACATATTGCTAACCTTGCCAAAATATCAAAACAACAAAAAGAATTATCTCAAGTTATTGATGCCATGTTTGATGCGGTTATTACCATTAATGATTTAGGCTTAATACAAAGTTGTAATAATGCAACAGAGCAGATGTTTGGTTATACCATTGAAGAGTTAATAGGTAAAAACGTAAGCATATTGACAGGTGAGGCTATTGCCAAAGAACATGATCAATACATTAAAAACTATGTATTAACAGGAAAGGCTAAAGTTATTGGCAAAGGGCGAGAAGTTGTCGGGAAAAAGAAGGATCATAAATCTTTCCCCTTGCACTTAACTATTGCAGAATTACCTCAAATTGAAGGTGAACGAAAGCGTTTTGTTGGTGTCTGTCGAGATTTGTCAAATATAAAACAGCATGAAAAACTCTTAAACAGAACACAGAAAATGGAAGCGCTTGGCCAATTAACGGGCGGTATTGCTCACGATTATAACAATGTACTGGGCGTTATTATTGGTTATAGTGATATTTTAAAAGCACAACTAAAAGAACAACCTACGTTACTTAACTTTGTTGACCAAATTAATCAAGCAGGTAATCGAGGCGCACAATTAACTCGAAAATTACTGTCTTTTTCTCGTCAGACACCCGACTCCAGCCATGAAGTAAGCATAAATGAGATCATTAAACATAATAAAGATGTGCTTCGTAAAACATTACTGTCGGTCGAGTTAAAACTTAATCTTAATGAAGATATCAGCAAGGTTAATATAGATAAAAACTCTTTTGAAGATGTATTATTAAATATGGCAATTAATGCCATGCATGCTATGCCTCAAGGAGGAGTACTAACGCTATCAACCTGTGAAGTTAACTTATCAACTGAGCAAGCAAGTAGTTTTAAAATTCATCAAGGTAAATATGTACAACTAGCCATTGAAGATAATGGCATTGGCATGAGTAAAGAAATTCAAGAGAAAATTTTTGAACCGTTTTTTTCTACCAAAGGCGAACGAGGCTCAGGTTTAGGATTAGCTCAGGTTTATGGTTTCATGAAGTCCTCTAAGGGAGCCATTAATGTTTATTCAGAGTTAGGAGAGGGCACGAGATTCTCATTTTACTTTCCAATCTCTCCAGAAACAGAAACAGAAACAGAAACAGAAACAGAAAACCAAAAACTGAGTATTCAAGGAAATGAAACTATTCTGGTTGTTGATGATGAACCTCAGCTTCGCACCTTGGCTCAAGAGGTACTAATGGCTAAAGGTTATCATGTTCTTACGGCTATAAATGGTATAGATGCGTTAGATGTTTTAGCTAAAAACCCAATAGATTTGATGTTTTCAGACATTATTATGCCAAAAATGAATGGGATTATTTTGGTAGAGCAAGTGCAAAAACTTTATCCTAACTTAAAAATTATATTGGCTAGCGGTTTTCAAGGTGATCAAGGTGATCAAGCGAATAATAAGATAACATTTGATGAAGATGTAATTACCAAGCCTTACGATAATAACTTTTTACTTAGTCGAATTCGACAATGTTTAGATAAACAGTTTTATATAAAAACACTCGATGAAAATCAAAACTTAAAATTAAGCACACCAAAAAATCAGTTAATAAAGTGGACTAGCTCAATGAGTATTGATGATGGTGGTATGCTTGATGATGACCATAAAGGATTATTCTCTTTACTTAATCGTTGCCAAGCACTATTAAGCATTACCGACTTTCAAAAGCCATTACAAAAAATAATTTCAGAACTGCTCAAGTATACTCACGAACATTTTGCTAGGGAAGAGCTAGCAATGGCATTGTGTAATTATCCTTATGCTAAAAACCACACTAAAGTTCATCAAATGATCAGTAAGAAGTTGGTGGGAAAACTTGCCACTTCCTCAAAAGAAGAAATTTTATCATGGTTAACGACAGAAATGACCGATTGGTTAATTGACCACATTATGGTGATGGATAAGCCTTTGCACAAATACCTTATTGTGAATAAAACATTAATTGAACAGGCTTTTAACAATAGCAATCAGGATGATATTAATCATGACTAAACTCTATATTGTTGATGATGATATGTTAACGTGCAATTTGCTGCACACTATTGCTCGTCCTATATTTAAGCAAATTGAAATATTTAAAAATCCTCGTTTGTTTCTAAAGCAAGCACTAAAGGATACCGATATTGTCATTTTAGATTTGATGATGCCAGATATGGACGGTATTGAAGTTATTCGTCATCTAGCGATACAAAAATCATTAAGTCACTTAGTGTTAATAAGTGGTTACGACAGTGGGGTATTACATTCAGCGGAAACTTTGGCTAAAAGTCATGGTTTAAAGGTTATTAAAATTCTGACTAAACCCATTTCAACAGATGAACTAACCAATACCTTGTTATCCTTTACAAAAACATCGTTGCAAAGCAAATCAGCTACTATCAATAAAAGTCAACAGGATCTAAAGGCCAATATATTCACGCCATCAGAAAGAGATTTACAAAAAGCTATTGAAAATAAAGAATTAGTTTTATATTACCAACCACAAATAACGATGAAAACAGAGATGTTGTCAGGAGCAGAAGCCTTAGTTAGATGGTTACATCCTGAATTTGGCCTTATCTACCCTGATAAATTTATCGCGCTTGCTGAAAGCACTGGTTTAATAGAGCAGTTGACTGAAGAGGTTATTCATTTAGCCATAGCACAAAGTCTACATTGGCAAAAAATGGGTAAAACAACCAAGCTATCCATCAATATTTCGGCGCAAAATATTACCAGTTTAAAATTGCCGGAGCAGTTAAAAACTTTGGTGAAAAAACATGAACTTGATCCCTCAATGATCGTGTTAGAACTAACAGAAAGCGGATTGATGGGTAGTATTACTACCTCTTTAGATATTTTAACTCGTCTTAGATTAAAGGGCTTTCAGCTGTCAATTGATGATTTTGGTACCGGGTTTTCTTCGTTGTCACTACTTCATAAAGTCCCTTTTACAGAATTAAAAGTGGACCAATCTTTTGTTGCTAATATGACACGAAATAATGAGAGTAAAGCCATTGTCGAAACCTGCATTATGCTTGGTCATAAACTTAATATGGAAGTTGTTGCCGAAGGTATTGAAGATAAAGCAACGTGGAATTTATTATTAGCAGCGGGTTGTGATATTGGTCAAGGATATTATATCGCAAAGCCTATGCCAGCACTTGAATTTGAACAATGGCAATTTAAAGTGTAGTTGCAGACTGAATTTTGACACTTAATTACAGGTGTTTTGGCTAAATTTATAGAAATGCAGAGTCATAATTCCTTATGAAAATAATAGGTCATTTGTTACTTCTTTGTTGGTTTCTCGGTCGGGTTACGTTTAGCTTAAGGCATTGTAATTAGGGATGGTTTAGTTTTTGTTAATTCACATGTTATCTTAGGCGCTTAGGGGAGTCGATTTCGCCTTAGGGTATATAGTCTAATAATTATTTTCTGTGGCGGTTTGGAGCACATTGTGCCTTAACATTAAAGTAGAAAAATCTATCAATTTAGAACATTAAATATACTTTTGTGACCGTTAATCACAAGTCAATGACCTGCTTCAATATTATCATTTGTCCTTAGATGACTTATTTTAATCTTCTGGAATTTTAATGGGATTTAAAATGTGTAATTTAACAACTATAGATGGATATTTAGTAAATGCTAGAAAGTCATATTCGGCTAGATTGAATTAACTGCTAATACAAAGTTCTTCAAAGTGTTAGTCGCGACTATATTATAGTGTGACGAAGTTAGAGATAAGGTCATATACAGAAAATGATAAAAATATCGATATTAAAAACTGTCATGAATTTGTCCCCTTCTTGTCACAAAGGGAAAATATATACATAAAAAAATGCTTTTTTGTTCTTAACAAAATTGTAAAAAATGGCAAAGTTTTGAAGGTATTATTAGAGGTAAATAAGCTAGAAATACGACCTTTACTATTTAAGGGCAAAAAACAGAGCAAAATACGCTTTGAAATTTATAATAAAAACAATAGGATGGTGGACGATACTGGGCTTGAACCAGTGACCCCCGCCTTGTAAGGGCGGTGCTCTCCCAACTGAGCTAATCGTCCATAGAGATATGAATCTAGGATTTACTTTGAAATGATGGTGGACGATACTGGGCTTGAACCAGTGACCCCCGCCTTGTAAGGGCGGTGC
>JAPYOP010000275.1 GCA_029938115.1 Colwellia sp.
CTTCAAAGTGACATTATGGACATTAACTATTGGTTGATGTTTAGGTCAACTGCTCGGTAATAGACGACCTTTTTAGATTCGTTACAAAGGCTAACAGTTGCTCAAATCTGTCGTTTTTTCTGAGAAGATTTTCTCAAAAAGAGTATATATTTAATTTTCATCCAGTGTGCTACGAATAGCTATAGCTAGTTCTGATTGGGTATAGGGTTTATGTAAACGATTTTTTGCCAGTCCATGCAAATATTTATTTGCAACATCCTTTGATTTCTGTTGTTTTTTTGTAAAGCCACTTGCCAGTAATATTTTAAGTGCCGGAAGTTCCTTATGGATAATGTCTGCCAATTGATAACCATCCAAACCGCCGGGCATGATGATGTCAGAAAATATCAGATCAATATGTTTGTTAACGTTTACTAGTTTTAAAGCTTGCTTAGCATCAATAGCTGTTAATACAGAATAGCCCAGATGAGTGAGGAATTCAGTGGCGATGTCTATTAGTGAATCTTCATCATCAACGATTAGAATAGTCTCCGTACCTCTTGGTAGTTCTGTATATGGACGCAACTTGTTTACAGTTGTTTCAGTGGCCTCTTCCGCTCTAGGTAGAAATAAATGGAATGTCGTTCCTTCTCCGAATTCCGAATGGATTTTTATATGCCCCCCTGAACGCTTAACGAAGGCATAAACCATACTTAGACCAAGTCCAGTCCCTTTTCCTTGTTCTTTCGTAGTAAAAAAAGGCTCAAGAGCTTTACTCTTGGTTTCTTCAGTCATTCCGGATCCATTATCGCCCACCGAAATCATGACAAAATCACCTACCTTACTTTCTGGGTTGTATCTAACGTAGTTAGAATCCAGTACTTTGTTAGACGTTTCAATAATCAATAAACCACCTTTTTTCATGGCGTCTTTGGCGTTCAGCGAAAGATTAAGAATAGTATCTTCAAGATCACCAGGGTCAATATTTACAGGCCATAATTTCGCCGAAAAATGAGTTTGAACCTCGATTGATACCGTCAGAGACTTGGTCACAAGC
>JAPYOP010000142.1 GCA_029938115.1 Colwellia sp.
CTTTGTTTTTCTCAAATACTTTGTACGACCATAAGTCACGAATTTTTTTACCTTCTTTATCATATAGCTTATAAATCACTCGAGTTTTATCTCTACCAACACTTATTCGAGGATTCCCCTGTTGATCTGCATACCAACTAGAAGTAAAACGTTTTGGCTTTTTAATGCGTTTTCTTTTACTTGTTCGAATATTAATATCATAAATAGATGGTTTTCCCGGTATATCGTAATCGATTGACATCAAAATATGATCAGGTTTGTTTGGTAAAAAGCTAATAATTCGGTCTTGAATCTGAGCTTTATGCTCATTTTTTTGCTCGCTTGCTTTTACTAGTAACTCTAATCCTTTGGATGTGGATAAATCGTATTTGTGTAGGCGTGTTAAAGAGTATTTTACCCTAGAGCCTATAGCTTCTGTTGGATAGCTCGCGCTAACGAGCAAAATGTCGTCATTTGCCCATTTAAACCACTTTAATATAGCTTCTTTATTGTCTGCTTGAAATAAAGAGCGTTTTTCACTGGTTTTAAAGTTGTACGTCATTAAAACTAACGTACCCTTAATATTCTTGATCATAGCGATAGACTCACCACTAGGAGAAAGTTTTACTTGGCTAGTATCTGCTAAACTACCATAGGCACTAATAGGTAGAGGTGATACTTGATCATTGCTGGCAATTGCCGCTGTTGAAACAAACAGCAGTATAAAGGCTAAAATAAAGTTAATTTCAAAACGTGGATATAGACTAAAGAACTTTTCAATATGGCTGTTACAACTTGTCATTTTACTTCCTTGTGAGGATACATAAAAATTTATTATCTGCTCGTTCTAATACCTTATTTCATACTTTTTCTTAGCTCAGTTTCAGATGCTTCATTCCAGTAACCTGCACCAAGTTCAATAAATACTGAAGTGTAGGGTAGGGTTAAGTCAGTTTTCAAAATAACCACATTAAATAACTCACCACTAGCGTCTAACTTCTTGATGATATCCATATGTGGTAAACGTTGTATGTCTTTACCTGCTAGTACTTCATTAAGCGCTTTACGGTAGTTGCTAATGCCTTTGGCGTTGTGTTCTGGAACATAACTTAGCTCTTTGTCGACATAGACAGTGCCATTAACATGGGGTGCATTTTCTACGGCAGCAAGTACTGCTTTCACTACTTCTATTTGTTGCTCGCCAGTATAAATTGTTTTGATACCAGGATTACTTTGTAACGGGTAGGCAGAGTCGGCAATCACGATAAAATTGCGATGACCAAGCACGGGTAGGCTTTTGGTCAATTCAGCACGCCAATCCTGTTGTGCTTCATTAGCATTTACTTTGTTAGAAAAAGTAATTATTGTGGTCGCAATTAGCATTGCACCAGTAAACAATAAGGTCAGTGATTTCATTTTATCAGCTCCATTTTTATTAGGTTTGTTTTTATAAGGTCCAAAGTGACACATCGTCTATTAATCCAATGAAGTTTTTCACGGGCACTGTTTTCAACGCATTACTGCTATAACCTTTACCACCAACGGTAAATCTCATACTTTGGTTTAATTTAATCTGCGCATCGCCTTTGGTTAGGCTTGTGGCGATAACTTTGCCATCTATTTCAATAATCAGTTGTGAAAGTTTAGCGTTATCATGAGGCATGCTCACCTTAATGCGATGCCACTTACCATCATTAAGTTTTATTGATTCGGCTTTCAGCATTTTTGTATCTGAAATCGCAACGGTAGCTGTGCCATTATCTAAATATAAATTTAGAAAATCTTTCGGCCTATTACCCCAAATAGTTGCGGTATTGATGAGTATTTGATTCGCTTTAGATTGAGTCTTAAAGGACAACTCATAAGCAACGGCGTGTTTGCCTTGTAACGGTCCCATGGCAAAAACAGCCATTCGTGAACCTTGAGAGAATTGTCCAGCGTTACCATTTTTACCTGGCACTATAACAATGTCACAATGTAATGCGTCATATTGGTCGCCAAAAGACCCTGTATTAGCAAGTGTTTTGTCACAGTGTTTGCCATCAATAACAGAGCTACTCTTTTTTTCTTTTAATCCGTTGATAGGACGATCAATTTGAGCGTAATCTTCTTCAAAGGAAAAATGTAATAATCGAGATTTTGGCTCTAGCAGTGCAAGGCCACCACTCGCTTTAATACTTGTTTCTTTTTTCGATTTATCAACAGTTAATATGCCTGTAGTGCGGTAATTCCCATCCAACACATTTTCACCATAATGACGATATAAAGTCATTTCAATTTTATCGTCAGATATATCGATAGTTTGAAAATTAGTAAAAAAGTTGCCTCGGGTAACTATTTGCAATAAATTTGACTTTGGATCTTTAGTGACTGTATTGGCATGTACTTCTCCGGCAAAATAGATATCGACCTGGTACTTTCTCATTAACTGCCAAAATGGATTGTCCATACCATTGTCAATTAACATGCCACTGCTACTGACTTTACGAACTGGATAAATCACCGGCAAATGCGACTGAACAAAGATATGTTTTATTGACGAGTCTTTTCTAGCTTCTACTAACACGGATTCAAACCACGTTAAATGAGGTCCTACAACAGTGCCAGTTACCGTGCCTTGTTCACCAATAGCTGTTTGATAATCTTCTTGATGAAATACATCCATGGTAATGAAAAGTGCGTTTTTATGTTGGTAGGCATAAGAGGTGTCTTGATATTTCGTTCCTAACGGTCTGGAGTTCGCAGAGCCAATCATGTCGCTGTATTTAAATGTGGAACCGTCGTTGGAATAATTAAAAGCGTTAGCAAAGCTTTCTCTAAATTCAGCTTGGTATTTTGAAACGTCTGAGCCTACAGGCCAGGGGTTATCACCCACTTCATGATCGCCAACTGCCATAAGCAAATGGGAATAGCCGCCTCGCTTAAAGGTGTCAATCATACCGTCATAGCAGAGTTTCCCCGCTTGTAATATTGACTGTTTGGCTGTTAACTTCTTATTAAATTTTTTGATGAACTTAGGTGTATCCCAATGACCACTATTGCTATCACCCGGTAGAATAATAAGGTCACCACCAAAATTACGCTTCATCCATTTCAAGGTGGCAATATTATCTTCAACGGCTGATTTATGTTCCTTGAATCGATCACCCATAATGTATTTTTCTGCCCAATGCCAATCGGCAAGGCTAATGAAACGCCAAGATGTATCAGCACTTGCGCCATGGTCATGGTCATGTGCTTTTGATATTGACATGAACGTCATTGATGCAATTGAGAAAAATAATAAAGCGGAAAAACTTATTAATTTTATTTTGTTTGTATTTATCTTCATTGTAATTATCTTCATTATTGATTCACAACTAAATTGCAAAGGCTAAAGTATGGCCTTTATATAGTGTTATCGGTTGTTCAAATGTTATGGTGATATCTTTGCCATTTTTGATGACTGAAGCTTTGCCATGAGATGATGTTATGCTTGAGCCTATGCTTCTATATTTTCCTCTTAACGAAAGTGTTTTCAAAGACAAGTTACCTTGGTGAACTTTAACGACAACCTCGTTTTTAGTTTGCTCGAATGAACCCCAACCTTCGGCACAGGTAAAGGCTGACTTGAATCTTCCTTTATCTGTCATTCTAGGCTTGAAACCCAAATGCGCTTTAGGGCCGTCATATTCAAAGCCACAAGCAGCAAGAAATACACCATAAGATGCCATTGCTCGGGCGTAATGATCTGAACATTCAATTTCGTTATATGGATTACGTTTACTGCCGTGGTATCTGTCATGTACTGAGCGAATGATCGCTAATCCTTTAGTGAGTAACTCTGGCTCTTCATCACTTTCCCAAACCATGTGGCCGGCAACTTGATGCTCAAAGCCAGTCATACATTCTTGGAAATAGCCATATTGCCAGTATTTTTCCCAATCGCCTTGGCGACCACCTTTTGGCCAAGTACACATCACTAAGCCTGCTTCTCCTGCGAGTGCATAAGTGCGACCTTTTGCACTTGGGGTTTCAATTGAGTCTCTAAATGGTCCCATATCAGGGCAAAAATTATAGTCCCAAAGGCTTGATAGCGCAGAACGAATTATTTTTCCTTCATAGAGGCGACCAAGGTTCAATTGGCTAGCCCACCATTGCCCCATCACTTGGTCGATGTAACAGCCTTCACCTATGCCAATGGCATCCTTGTGGTTAGGGTCAATTTCTTGGGTGAAAAAACCGTGTTCGGGTTTAAACAGTTTTAATATATTCTTTTCGCCCTGTTGATAAATTTCGTGGCAGACTTTTGCAAACTCTTTGTCATTCACCACCTTGGCCATTTCTTCACCAGCGCGCAATGCAGCAATATACAATGAACTCAATACCGGAATCTTTCCATACCATTCCGCGTCAAGGGTATTGTGTTGCTCTCCTTCTGGAATACCATCAGGCATACCGCCTCTGGCATCGACCAGAATAAGATACTGCAATGCCTTTTTCGCCTTTGGCCAAACACGATTCAAGAACGCTGAGTCTGGGCTCATTTGATGTTCGCGATAGGTTCTTAAAATAACGCCTGCTTGGCCATCGGTTGCATCTTTTGTACCGTATTCCCCGCGAAAAAGGATAGCGCCACTGTCTTTAAAACCTAAACCATAGTCAGTTCGTTCACGTAAATCCCTTTCTAAGTCAGGAAATAAACGGCCAACTGATTGGGCATAATGCCAAACGTGAGTACAAGTACCGCCACAACAGCCAACACCTTCCCATGCCCAAAAACGACCGTTATCTAACCGGTATGCCGTATTGGTTTGTAGCGCATTAGTTGGAATAATTGAGCGTTCTAAAAGCCAGTGGGGCAGAGTGCTGTCATACCAGGTATCTCGCCATAATCGAGTAAGAGAGGTTAGTTCATCAAAAGAATTGGCAATATCTAAAGCCACTGCTTTTGCATTATCATATTTAGTGGCGTACCAGCGTTTAATGTTTTGGTGTTCTTTTTTGAAAAGTGCTTTTTGGTTGGGGAAATACCATGAGACAATAAAGCTGACGGTTTTTTTTTCTCCGGCAGCAAGTTGTATGTCGCTTTGTAAATGAGCCAATTGATCTTTAACGGTGGCAGTCGTGTTTTTATCTAAACTGTGCAATGCAAATGAACCGTAATTAGCTTTCGTTTGTAAAATTTTATTTGTCTGTGCAGAGTTGCCTTTTGCTGTAGCTAATATCCCAACACCTTCTTCAGTGGTGTACATAGCGGTATGTAAAGACGTATCGGC
>JAPYOP010000143.1 GCA_029938115.1 Colwellia sp.
AGCAAGTTTATGTTAATTTGAACAAATTGTATTTTGACTAAAATGATTGCTTGTTTTACCAATTCCTCACATGAATCAATTTCAGAACCAACACCTTAGATCAGTTGTCTTCAATTTTTAACTACGTATACAAAGAAGAAGCTTTAGGTGCTGAAAAACCTGACCCTATACTGCTAGGTATTAGAACTTATAGCCTATATTCAAGGTAACCATTGCTTTTTTTTCAGCGCTTGGGCTATCGAAGTCACAGCATGCTAAGTTTATTCCATCACCTTTAGTAAATCCTATACCTGTCCCTATAACAAACCCGTTATTAGAAAAACCTTTGAAGTGATAATTATAAGTAGCAAATAAAAACCCTTCCTCACTATCTATTGCTTCAGCTCCTACCGTAACGCCATAAGCATGTTTTGAGTTTTTACTAAATGTTGTTTGAAATCCAGTGGAATAGCCAAAAAATCCTAGTGAAGCGTAGTATTTACTATACTCAGTTTTATAAGCAAATTGCCCCCCAATTAGACCGCCATATTCATGACCAGCACCTAAAGCGAATTCGAAATTGCCAGCAGAGTCGGCAGAATCAGTAGAGTCAGCAGAGTCAGCAGAGGCTGCTGAGCCAGCGAAAAAAATTAATGATAAAACAATAATTGAAATTTTCATAAAACCCTATTTGATAGAAAGTTAGAAGTTATTATCTAACTTATAATAATTAATATGTGTAGACAGTCGTTTTAACCAATCAATTAAGATGAAAAAGTCAGCGCAAATGACTTGGTTAATATTGGGTATACCGTCTACGATAATCACTTTTGATGTAGCAACTAAATTATCCTTCATTTGAAATCTCTTTCCACTAATTTTGGTAGTGATCATGAGAACATAAATTATAATGTTTACCTTGTTTTAAGCATAATTAATGCAAAAAACACCATGTGATTGCAATGAACTGTGAGGGGGTGTAATTAGACATAAACAAACTGAAAAAACAATTTGGTGTCCATCATCGAGCTCATCAATTATTACCCTAACATAAAAAACACAAGATCTCACCAACGGATTGACCACAATAAAAAGAACGCCTAACCAACTGTTTTTGTTGTTATAAATAGCCCATATTAAGGCGGTTGGTTTTTAGCTGTCAAAATACTATTTTAGAAGCTTAATTGATTAAACTTCTATTATGAAGTTAACTGACATTCATCTTCGAATAACTAAGTTGTAACTTTACACTATAAACATACATGCATGCCGACAGCTACCGGTTCTTAAAGAGACAGGCACTATAAAACTCTTAGTAGTACTGACCAATTCGAAAGTGAAAACCTACAACATCCGATCTTTCTGTGCTGAATTGAAACTATGTACACCGTGAGACCTAATAAAAATAAACTATTTCACCTAAATTACAGCTATTTAGATTAACTGCATTCTTTCTATGCAACTAAGTCTGAGGCATGATGAGTTTCGTTTATAAAATGATGATACTTTCAATAAAGCAAACAGACCTGTAATAATCAAGCATTCAGTTTAATTACCCATTTTCGAACATAGTTACAACAAAATAGAACACTTAAAACATCAATGTTGGATGTTGTTGTGTCTATTTGGTTGATTTAATGGAGTTTATTTTGTTGGCATAATAATAGCTATATTTTATTCATTATTTGAAATGATTATAAGTTCGACTATGAAATTAAAACCTAGATTGATAAATTTATTGATTCTGATATTTTTCACCTCAGTATTAAGTGGTTGCCAATTATATAATGCTGCAAAATTCAGTTATACCAACAGCACTTCGAAGCATAAGTGGCTTAATAATAGCAACACTACATATGTCCCCTTTACCTTAGTTTCTGAATTGATCATTGTGCCAGTCCGTATAAACGGAAGTAAAACATTGAATTTTGTTTTTGATACAGGCGCTGCGGCTACCGTTATTCTAGAGAGTAATAACACCAAAGGTTTAACATTAAAATCAGACAGTAAATTAGCTATTTCAGGTGCAGGAGAAAGTTTTCAATCAATCGCCAATCTAGTTCCAAATATAAACGTAACATTAGGTGAAGTTGAATTAATAGACCAAACAATTATTCATCTTCCTATTAGCTCAGTACCCTTTTTTAAGGATCGTGACTCCGTTTTTTTTGATGGCATTATCGGTTATGATTTTTTAAAACGATTCACCATAAAAATTGATTACGATAAAATGGTAATTACTCTGTCCGAACAAACTGATTTTGCCAAAAAAGAAACAGAGCATGATATAAGTTGGAACCAGTTACCAATATTTATTGAAGGTGATATGTCCTATGTATTTGTTAATGCGCAGCTAAACACTGATCAAACAACACCATTGAAACTACTCATTGATACTGGTTTTTCTGGTACTTATGAGATAGTTCAAACGAGGCATGAAAAATCGCTAGCGCCTTATTATCCAACAAGAACTCAAGGATTAACTGGCTATAGCACTATTCATGTGTCTAATACCAAATCATTATCATTAGGTAGTTACAGCAAAAACAATGTGCCTATTTTATATAATATGTCGACCAATGAAGAGGTCGAAAACAGTGAGTTACTAGGTAACCAATTCCTTAAGCATTTTAATATTATTTTTGATTACCGTAATGAACAACTATTTATTAAACCTAATCAGAATTTTGATCACCCCATTAATTTAGATAAAAGTGGTTTAAGACTAATGCCTCATAAACTGGGGGCAATGGTAAATGATGTCGCGATTAAAACAGGTGCTGCCAATATAGGTTTAATCGCAGGCGATATTATTACTAGCTATAATGGCAATCAAATAACGGCTAAGGGGTTTTCTATTTTTACTTCAGCTTTGGCTTCAAATCTTCCAAAAATCGAACTCTGCTGGATATCTAATAATACAGAGAACTGTGATTATTTAGTGTTGGCATCACGACTAAAATCAGTGTATTAATGTTTAATATTAAATGAACGCTACCCAGCATACCTTTGCGTGGGTAGTTCGATGAGCGTTTTAACTACAATAGCGGGTAGAGCATGGTAGAGGCGTTTACCTGTGGTCGTTAGCTTGTAAAAATCAACTGTTTTTCAAATGGATAGCCCAATGATGCCATACAGCTATTGTGCTTGACCTAATGCTCTCTCTGTTGATAAGCCATGTTATGGAAACAAAGAGTCCATCGCGCCTCTTATGCCAGGAAGTACCACTTGATTGTGTCCTAAATCAAAAGATTGATGATATACGATAAAGTCTTCTAGGTCATAACCACGGATAGTGTCGTAAAAACCACTTACAAAGGGGCCATTAGCCTGTTTTCCACCCGCTAAGAATAGCTTTCTATTAACTAGACTATTTTTCTCATAGGAATCGGCTTCTAATCTTAGATAAGTTGTGTTTTCAACCATGAATGAGCCGTCACTTGAAATGAAATTTTGAAATAATGGTGTGCTCACTTCATTAATTAGCGCATGACGGATTAGTACACCGCCATATGAGTGTCCATAAAGGGTTCTATTGCTTGTATCAATTCGGTACTGAGACTCAATTAACGGCAAAAATTCATTTGAAAAAAATTCAAGATAGTGACTTGAACCAGGCCATAAAAAATCAGTTGTTCTTTGTCCTACAGGGCCTTGTGTGATCCCAACGACAATAATATCCTTCTGCTTTGTTTCAATAATATGGGCGAAACGTTCATCAGCTCCCCACTGAGCATCAGTAACATATATAACAGGGTAATCTTTGCTCGTGTTATCGTATGTCTGGGGTAAATACACGTTATATTGATAGGTAATACCGGTAATGCTGGAATGAATATCTTGTTCTTCGATAAAGACTGTTTTTTGAAAGTTGCTGCCGTTTAAGTTTGGTGCTGCTTTAGTGGTAAATGTTCCACTAAATTCTGACAAGCCATTATTAAATGTTCCTTGCCAAATACCAGCGCTAACATCAGTAAACTGATAATGGATTGTATAAACAGTATTTGATGAAGTAAGTTTTAGGCTTATATCAGCCTCATCACCATTGCCTTGATAGTTATATTTTCCGTAATACTCTAAGCCATCATATTGGTCACTTTGCAAGTAATATACAGCGTTTTGACTAAATTCTTGGATGATTTTACTGCCAATTGTAGGGAAATTATTACCAAGCTCTTCGGTAGGGAATACATCAATTACCATCTCGAATATGGTTCTAGAAATACTGTCTGGTGCGAGTCCACTATTTTCTTCTGGCGTGTCAGGAACAGTGTCAGAAACTGTTGCATCTTTGTTTAGTTCATCTTCATTAGAACTTTGTCCACCACAAGCAGTCAAGAAAACACAAAGGAAGATAATGATAAAATGTTTAAAATTCATAAGATTGGTTCTTATTGGATTGTTTTAATAATTTAAAAATTTAAAAGAAGTGGTAGCAAATGATTATCATTTCATTTAAGTTATTACAACAACTTCAGCCGGATCATCCATTCTTTCATTCTTTCGGGCCAGCTTGCTACAGGTAGTCCTGTTTTACGTACACCGAAGCCATGGCCACCACTTTCATAGATGTGAAGCTCTGCAGAAGCGCCTGCTTTTTTCAAGGCTGCATATAATTCGATTACGTAAAGTGAAAGTTTTCTGTCATCATGAGCCGTTACCATAAAAAAGGGTGGTGATTTTTTAGGGATGGTTAGATCAACAGGTTGTCCTGCTGAATAAATAGGTGCGGCAAAATTGGCTTTAAAGGAGACATTATCGTATTTGTCTACAGGCTCATAAAGACGATTTTTAACAATGGATGTGGCACTAACGGGTGATCCTCCAGCGGAGAACCCTATGATGCCTATTTTGTTGGGATTTATTTCCAACTCTGCTGCTTTGCCACGGACAAGGCTGACAGCACGTTGACCATCTTGTGATGCAGCAATCCAAAATTTTTCTTTGTTAAAAGCTCGCCCTGGAACGCGATACTTCAAGATGATGGCTGTGACACCAATCGAATTAAACCACTCGGCGACTTCCGTGCCTTCGAGATCGTAAGCCAAAATATTATGGCCCCCGCCCGGTGCAATGATGATAGCTGTGCCGGTATCTATTTCCTTGTCAGGTTTATAAATAGCGAGTGTTGGTTTCGTAACATTGGTCAAGCGAATTACCGGGAGTCCACCATATAATTTATCACCTGCTTTAGTTTTGTCATATTCAG
>JAPYOP010000276.1 GCA_029938115.1 Colwellia sp.
GCCTTGTCGAAGCAGGACAATATGCTCCTGCATTGTTTAAGAAGTTACATCCGTGTAACGTAAGCATCGACCTACAGTTCAATCCTGAGTTATCAACATAGGCATGTTATTTAATTATGGCTGATAATTGAAAAATTGCGTAAAGTACGGTTAATTAATTATTTTTATGGAAATTGTTATGTTTAAAACGCTGCATATTAGTCTACTTACCGTGTTGCTAATATTATCGACTAATACTCAGGCTGAGTTTGTTGATGTTGTCGCTAAAATAAAACCTTCGGTTGTCGGTATAGGTATCCATACACCAACTAGTCGACCACAAAATATTCTAAATGGCACTGGCTTTGTCATTGGTGACGGTCATTATGTGGTGACAAATGCACATGTTTTACCAACAGAGCTTGATGAGAGTTTATTACAAAAAATGGCAGTGTTCATTGGCTCAGGAAAGGAAGCGACTGTTCGACAAGCAGAGATTGTCGTTATCTCAGAGCTGTATGATTTAGCTATTTTAAAATTATCGGGTTCGGCTTTACCTGCTATGACGCTAGCGAATGAACAGTTTCGCGGCGATGGCAGTTATATTGCTTTTACAGGATTTCCTATTGGCAGTATTTTAGGTTTATATCCGGTTACTCATCGAGGAATAATTGCCAGTACAACCCCTACCGTTGTGCCTGCTCAAACGGCAGGGCAAATTAGTTTGAAGATGCTTAAACGTATGCGTAACCCGTACTTGGTTTATCAATTAGATGCTACAGCTTATCCTGGTAATAGCGGTAGTGCTATGTACGACATGAAAACTGGCGAGGTGTTGGGCATCATTAACAAGGTGTTTGTGCAAACCACTAAAGAAGCGGTTATTAGCAAACCTAGTGGTATTACCTATGCAATACCTGTTAAATACCTACATCAAATATTAAGAGAGAATGATATTAAATTGTAACCTATTCAGGGCAATGAATTACCCCCTACAGATGATATAAGCCAGTGTTTTAAGTGTAGGTTAGAATTT
>JAPYOP010000057.1:0-11713 GCA_029938115.1 Colwellia sp.
TGATACGATTTTTGCTTTTCAGTGTGCTTTTATTTATGCTTTTATTTATGCTTTTATTTATGCTTTTATTTATGCTTTTTGTCATGCTAATTTCCTGCAGAGATTACAGCCAAGTAAGCTTTTATAATTAAAATACAGCTAAATTGCAGCGCTTTATAAAGGTGAACATCAGTCCATGGTTCTAGTTAATTCTAGTCCGTTCTAATTTATAGCTCTGTTGCAATTTTGCACATTTGTCGATATTGTACTTACTTGAATATAACACTAATTTTACTTTTTTTCAAAATATGTACCCGCACTTTACCTTTTTAAATCACAGTATTTCGCTTTGGGGGGTTGTCGGTTTATTCGCCACAACTTTTTGCTGGGTCTTACTTTATTATAGAAACAAATCAACTGGCTATGACGGTTTTACTTTAGCTATGTTTCTAATTCATGGTATTCCTGTTGGTTTGTTCGGAGCCTATGCTACCAATGCTGTGATAACCGCTTTAACATCGTCACAGTTACACAGCCAATTTTCCGGCATGACCGTGTCTGGCTCTATTGTTTTTTGCCTTATCTATGCTTATGTGTTTGCCAAGTTTAAACTCAAAGTATCCCCATTAAAGTTCCTAGATGATATTGCTTTTACCTTACCTTTATCTATATTAATAGGCCGTTTTGCCTGCTTATTAGTAGGTTGTTGCTTTGGTCATGCCTCGCCTGAAACAATAGAAAGCACTTTGTTTACCCTGTCAGTTGGTAGTTATCATGCAGATACTCCCGCTGCACTGTATTATCAAAGTCAAGGTTTTAGCAGTGGAACACAAGTTTGGAATCTACCACTCTTATTTATTATTTCCAGTACGGTAATACTCATTGTTACTGAGTATTTATATCGTCGTAAGCAACCGCTAAAGCTCGCTCATGGCGTAGTTTTTATAACTGCAGGAGCCAGTTATACCTTTGCCCGCTTTCTAATTGAATTCACTCGCGCAGAGCAAAAAATAATCAACTCTTTATTTAATCCTTGGCAGCTATTTATTTTACTGTTATTTTTTATTACTTTATATTGGTTAATCAAAACAGTGAAAGTGTCACAACAGCATTAATTGATGAATTTCCCCACTAATAGGACAAATATGAAAATTACTTTCATCACCACAAAGATCCAGCCCCATGCCATGAACTTGGCTTACACCATGGATCTAGTTGGCAGAAAGTTCGCAACCATTCCTCTCCCATTAGCAACGTTAGCCGCTTTAACGCCCAGTGAAATAAACTGTGAAATTATTGATGAAAATATTGAAGACATTCCTTTATCACTAAGCAGTGACATCATCGTTTTTACCGGTATTTCTTGTCAGAAAGAACGTCTATTTGAATTGGCTAAACACTTTAAAAGCCAAGGCAAGTTTATTGCTATTGGTGGTCCCGTTGTTGATGCTTTCAAAGAAGAATGCTTAGAGGTATCAGATAGTGCTTTCATTGGCGAAGGGGAATACACTTGGCCACAGTTTATTAAAGATTATCAAGAAGGTAACCTACAAAGCATTTATCATGAAAAAAACAATATCGATATTCATGACTCTCCAATTCCTCGTTTTGATTTAATTAAATATCAACACTATGTTTCAGGAGCGGTACAAGCAACTCGTGGCTGTCCTTATGGTTGTGAATATTGTGATGTTCCTGCCGTTTGGGGTAAAAAGGCACGCAGTAAAAAAATAACTCAAGTTATTGAAGAGATAAAAATACAGGCGCAATTTCATGTTGATTCAATTTTTATTGTTGATGACCATTTTGCCGCTAATAGCAAATATGCCAAAGAGCTGTTGCGCGCCATAGCCCAGCTATTAAAAACCCTACCCAAACAACTTTATTTTTACACCCAAGTACCTATAAATGTAGCCAAAGATGCAGAACTGCTCGACTTAATGAAAGCCGCTAATATGCGCCGCTTATTTATCGGCATTGAAAGCTCTGACCAAGATAAACTTATCACAATGAATAAGTTACAAAACAATCAAGTCGATATTCGTACTGCCATTGATGAAATCCAAAAGCGCGGCATTGTTGTTTGGGCTGGTATTTTATTTGGTTATGATGGCGAAACCAAAGCAAGCTTTGATAAAGAGCTGAACTTCATTAAAGAGACCGGCATATCTCCAATGTTGATTGGCTTAGTACAAGCGCTGCCTAACACTCCCTTATTTGAGCGGATGCAAGAAGAACAGCGAGTAAAAGACTTGCCTATTGGTATGGGGAGTGCTGCCACCGGTGATAATCGCCATGATCCTAGCTCAAATATTATTTTTCAAACTGATACCGAAAAAGAGCTTAATATTAATTTTTGTAATTTTATTCGCACTATTTATCAACCAGAAACGTATACCGACTTTATTCTTAAAGGCAGCGCAAAAGAACAAAACAGTGGCTTTGGCGGCTGGCCAGATATTAATTGGAACAATATAAAACTAGTTTCGCGTATTGTCTGGCACTTTAGCACAACATCTAAAGCGAAACGTAAAATGCTAGGTCGCTTTATGTGGTCTTATATAACGGGAAAATCTAAAAATATCGAAGAGCTATTTTTTCATTTAGGCATCTATAAACATATGGATATTTTCTATACTAAACTTGCTGAAAACATAGAAGCCAATTCATGAAAATTTTGATCGTCAACCCTATTTTTGCTTTATCTTTATGGGACTTTTCTCTATGCAAAGATATTACCGACAAGGGCTTTCCTAACCCTCCATTAGCACTACCGACTTTAGCAGCGCTTGTGCCGGAAGGAATTGAGGTTGAACTTTGTGATGAAAATGTTGAGTCAATTAATTTTGACTCAACCGCCGACATTATTGCTATCACCGGTTTCCTAATTCAATCAACACGAGTTTTTGACATTGCCGATAAGTTCAGAGCGCAAGGTAAAACGGTTGTTATTGGTGGACCTGTGGTTGAACAATCCATTGTCGATGAGTGCCAACAACATGCCGATAGTATTTTTATTGGTGAAGCAGAATACACTTGGCCACAATTTATTCAAGATTATCAATCAGGTACTACTCAAAGTATTTACACGCAAAGTAAGCGCATTAATATGCATGACTCTCCACTGCCTAGGTTTGAGCTATTAAAAAAAGGCGCATATTCTACCGCCATCATCGAAACTTCACGCGGATGTCCTTATTCATGTGATTTTTGTGAAATTCCTATGCGCCTTGGCAAAAAATCTCGTACAAAAAGTGTTGAGCAAGTAATGGCTGAAGTCGAAAAATACTATCAATTAGGTTTTGACTCCATTTTCTTTATTGATGATCATTTTGTTGGTAATAAGCGCCACACTAAAATACTGCTAAAAGAACTGGCCAAGTTTGTGAAACGAGTAAACTATCGTGTGTCTTTTAGTGTTCAATTTACTATCAATTTTGCCAAAGAAGATGAAATGCTTGAGCTATTTTATCAAGCTAACTTTCAACGAGTCTTTATTGGTTTAGAAACATCTCGCGAAAGCAGTCTGAAAAGTGCCCATAAAAAGCAAAATATGAATATTGACTTGATCGATGCCGTTCAACGTATTCAATCTTATAACATCATCGTATGGGCCGGTTTTATTGTTGGCTTTGATGGTGATGATGCGAGTGTTTTTGATGAACAATTTGAGTTTATTCAAGCTGCTGGGGTTACCATTGGCATGTTAGGCTTATTACAAGCGATTCCAGGCACCACTTTGTATCAACGACTTGAAGGTCAAAATCGTATAAAACGAGACACCACTAGTGGTGTAAGGGGTCCTTACCAAGAATTAATTTATTCTAACGTCATACCAACAGACTTAACGCCAGCCCAATTGGCCAAAGGTTATCAGTCATTGGTAAGTAAAGTTTATCAAGATAAGGCTTTTAGTGCGCGATTAATGCGGCTGATTAAATCATCACAACGCGCTATTCATCCGCACGATAAAAAAACGGGTGTGTATGAAAAGCAAGTATTTAAACGCTTACTTAAATACTATTTAAACTTAAAGTATCCTAGCCGAGCTTGGTTGTTTATTAAAACAGTTGTTTATACATTACTGTTTAAACCGTCCTTATTTGAAATTGTGATTACTCAACTAGTCGCCTTTAAACATTTTCGAGAATTTTATCTTAAAGTTGCCGCGCAACCTGTCACGGAAGAGGGTAATAAAAATAACAAGCATGAACGAGCAGATGCTGCTCTGCGGATCCCAGTTGTTAATCAAGCCCTAGATGATTAAACTGCTACTAGCCACATTAACGGGGATATTCTATTTTCTGGCACTGCCTGAGCATAACTATGCGTTACTCGCGCTAATCACTTATTTACCATTACTTAAAGCACTAGAAAATACATCATTAAAACAAACTTATGGGCTAAGTCTACTCGCGGGTATGGTGATGACAGCCTTGTGCACACCTTGGATGGCTGACGTTGGGCAAACGTTCTTTAATATACCCTATCCTTTAAACCTGTTACTCGTACTAGAAATGGCTTTTATTGGCGCGCAGCCTATTGCCATTAGCATGACTTTATATCGCTATCTTGCAAACAAGCTCCCACAGCTAAAAATATGGCTGCTGCCACTATCAGTTATCGCCACTTTCAGCCTTTTTTCGCCGTTACTAAAAAGCCTGTTATCTTATGGGTTTATTGAACAGAGTAGTCTTATTCAAACAGTCGATATCACGGGTGTATTAGGACTAGAATTTATCATTGTCATCTGTAATGCTTTATTTTATCAAATACTTATAACTAAGCCATACTTACTGAAAAGCATATCAGTTTACCTTGGTTTGGCCATGATAATTCTTTGGTTAAGTTACAGTCAATGGCGTTTTAAAACATTAACGGCGCAATTATCAAACATGGAAGTTATGACCTTTGCGCTCATGCAACCTAATCGAAAACCTACCTTAGATGCAAAGAACACTAATAAAATTGCTCAAGATAACTTGTGGGAGTTTAACCAATATCAGGCACTTGATAAAAATAGTATTGAATTAGCTATTTGGCCTGAAGGAACTTTTTATGGTTTTCATTATGACCAACAAAGCACAAACAATATTAAGGAGCTACTTAAAAGCACACAAATCCCACTACTCTTTCAAGATGATTATTTCAGCACAAACAAAGCCGTCATTGAAAACAGGATCTATTTTTTAACTTATCAAAACCAGCTAAAGCAGCAGCACTATATTAAACGTGAATTAATGCCCTTTGGTGAGAAAATTGACCTGCTTGGTTATGAGCAGCTACTCTCTGTCTTGGGGGTAGAGAAAATACCTTATCAAGCAGGAAATAAACCCGCTTACTTTACTTTAAATGGTAAATTTATAGTGCCTTTAGTTTGTTTTGAAGTGCTAAAAAGTGAGCTAGTCGCCAAATCGCTTAACACAACACATTCCTATAAGGTGGCTGTCGTGCTATCTCAAGATGGTTGGTATGGTGACTCTTTACAACAAGTGAGTGCTCACCGCGCTATCACTCAATTTAGGGCAATCGAAAATCGTACCCCTTTTATTCATGTTATTAACAATGGACCATCACAGGTAATAAATATTGTCGGTGAGAATAACTTTAACGCTCCTCATTTAACGCGAGGCAGTTGGCAAAGTACGGTTTTAGTACCTAAAAACATTTATAGTTTTTTCAAACAATACCCAAGCTGGTTTGAGACCTTATTGCAGCTTTTATTCGCTTCAACCTTAATACTAACCTATGTTAAAAAAACTACAGTTCGATAACAATCTTATAACCAACATCCGCAATTTTTCCTTCTTGAGAGTATTCCAGTTCGGTTTGTTCACCGTTATCATAAATTGTATTAATCTGACTTCGTTTCAGCTTATAAGGCGCTTTTGCTAACGCTTTATATAAAAACTTTTTAACTTTTTTAAGTGCATTTTTGTTACTGGTAATTTTACGACTCACCAGATCATTAGCAGTACTTTCACCTTGAGCATAAAAGGTAATACTTTGATTTTCATCATCCGTTTCTACTTCTATATCAAATTGGAAAGCATCAGCCCAAATGTCAGCCTCTTCAGTGACTGTATTTTCAGGTAGAGTTACAGCAATCATATCTGGTTCTGTTTTAGCATTAGCATCTTTATAAAAATAGAATTTTTGTGTTAATGAGCTTTCATTCCAAGGTATTTGTTTTCCGCCTGTTGTTTCAATAACACCAATACGAGTACGCAACACCACTTCATTTAAATCGATATTAGGAATAGCCATATTTTTTAAAAAATGTTGAGTGAATGGTCCATTTCGCCCCTTACCATCAGCCGCAGTTTGATTCGGCGCGGTTGCATAAACCACCATAGAACCCGTTGGTGCACTTACACGAACCAGCCCCCGAGAGCTAACACTACGGCTAAATGAATTAGCAAACGGGTTATCACGACAAGCATCAAGAATGATGATATTAACTTTACTACGTGCCGATTGCATTTTAGCCAAGACCAAACCCATATTAAGCGTTTGATAGGGAATTTCATCTTCTGATTCTATTTTCGCGTCAAGGGGTAATAAATAATTATTACCGTTAACTTGCATCGCATGACCGGCATAAAAAAACAGTGCTACATCAGCATCTTTCAATTGTTTGCCAAAGTGAGATACCGCTTTATTCATACTGCGCTGATCAAGATCTGTTTGTAACGTAACGTCAAAACCAAATCTCGTTAGCATTTTTGCCATATCATTAGCGTCATTAAGCGGGTTTTTAAGTGAGGCCGATTGGTAACTTGAGTTGCCAATAATCAAAGCCACTTTAGTGTCAGCAAAAAGTCTGACACTAAATAGTAGTAACATAACTAACAAACTATAAATCAAATTTTTTAACACAAGCGTCACTCATATATTGACAACAAAACGGATTAAATTAATTATATACTTAACAAACTTTGAAATGCGAATTTCAACGACACTTATTTATAAAGGTTTCATTTATGTTCCCTGTACATGGTCAGTGGAAAATAACCGCGAGTGATAATTATGTTTTGCAGTGCTTTGAAGGCTGTTGGAACGAAGAAGCCGCAATTCAATATACTCAGGAATATAGGGAAAAAACGGCTCATCTTGAAGGAAAAAAATGGGCAATGCTGTCAATTTTTGAAGATTGGGAATTAGCGGTTCCTGAAATAGAACCCTATATAACCGAACACTGCCAACGATTTAAAGACATTGGCTGCATAAAAGATTGTCATGTTTATACGCCAAGTGTTACTAAAGAAATGATGCTAGAACAGTTAATTCCACAGACCGAAGGAAGTTATGAGAGACAAGTTTTTAGCCATGTAGATGATGCTATCGCTTGGCTAAAAAGTTACCAGT
Source organism: Colwellia sp. (assembly GCA_029938115.1). Taxonomy (GTDB): domain Bacteria; phylum Pseudomonadota; class Gammaproteobacteria; order Enterobacterales; family Alteromonadaceae; genus Colwellia. Next base: position 7,348 of record JAPYOP010000057.1, read on the forward strand.
TTGATATTGAAATAAATGATTTTTTAAGCAGTGTTGATACAAAAGTAACTTAAACAAACACACGCTCATTGCCATCCATGGCATCACGACATACCGTTCATCCTGAACATAAAAAGCCAGTCAATTGACTGGCTTTTTTAGCATAAATTTATTTAGCGTATTACTTTATACTTACTCGAGCAAACTTACGTTTACCTACTTGGTAAACAGCTTTGCTGCCACTAGCAATAACTAAGCTTTTGTCGGTGATTTTTTCACCATCAATTTTAGCCGCGCCTTGTTTGATCATACGATAAGCATCTGAGGTGCTACCCACTAAACCCACATCTTTTAACAAGTTAGCAATGGCTATTTCACCACCTTCTGGGGTTAATTCAATTTCTGGCATTTCATCTGGCATAGCGCCCTTTTGAAAGCGGTTAATAAATTCATCATGTGCCGCTTGTGCTGCAGCGTCATCATGAAAACGAGCTATTAGCTCTTTCGCTAAATCAATTTTAACATCACGAGGGTTTTTGCCATTTTCTATGTCGGTTTTATAACCTTCAATTACAGCTAACGGTTTAAAACTTAATAGCTCATAGTAACGCCACATCAACACATCAGAAATAGACATGATTTTGCCAAACATATCAGTCGGGCTATCGGTAATACCAATATAGTTACCTAACGATTTAGACATTTTTTGTACGCCATCTAAACCTTCAAGCAAAGGCATCATTAATACCGTTTGCGGACGTTGTCCTTCTGATTTTTGTAGCTCACGTCCCATCAGTAAATTGAATTTTTGATCGGTGCCACCTAGCTCAACATCAGCTTCTAACGCGACTGAATCCCAGCCTTGCACAAGTGGATACATAAATTCATGTATGGCAATAGCTTGGCCATTAGCATAACGTTTTTTAAAATCATCTCGTTCCATCATACGAGCAACAGTTTGGCGAGAGGCTAGTTTTAACATGCCCGCTGCGCCTAACTTTTCCATCCAAGTCGAGTTAAAAGCAACTGTAGTTTTTGCCGGATCAAGAATTTTAAATACTTGTTCCTTATAGGTTTCAGCATTAGCTAAAACATCTTCTTTCGTGAGTGGCTTACGCGTAACATTTTTACCGGTAGGATCGCCAATCATACCGGTAAAATCGCCAATTAAGAAAATAACTTCATGCCCTTGAAGTTGAAATTGACGTAGTTTATTAATTAATACCGTATGGCCAAGATGTAAATCAGGGGCTGTTGGATCAAAACCGGCCTTAATTTTCAAAGACTTGCCTGTTTTAAGTTTTTCTAATAATTCATCTTCTACTAAGATTTCTTCCGCGCCACGCTTAAGCTCTGCAAACGCTTGACTAACATCAGTCATTACTCGACTCCGATAAAATAATTCAATGGCCGAATTCTACTCACTTTAGCCTCTATACTCAAGACGCGAACCCTACATCTTGTGGTGGTTTGAGTATATTAAAAAGTATAAAATCAATTGTGGCTCTATTTTTATAAAACTTTGATAAAAACTTTGATATAGTGCAAGCACGGTTAACGACAGTTATCGTATTTCGATTATTATTTAGTAATAAGCATTTAGCAATAAACATTTAGTAATAAAGCCCCTGTGAATAAACAACAAATAATACAGCGTCATTTAAACAGTATTCATCAAATTTCTTTGCGCTTGCACGAAATTTTTCAGCAGCTTCCAAAAAAACACCGTTTGACTATCATTGGCATTGGTATCTTAGCATTATTGCTAATGATACTACCGAGCAATCAAGAACTAACAAGTCAAAACATTAATATTAAAGGGTTTGAAATAGGTAAACGCTATCAAATCGCAATGCCTCAGCAATCCTCTGGCTCTCTCAAGATTAATCCTGTTGAAATACCTTCTATTGCAAAGTCAAAAAGCAAACAAAATTCAAGTACTAATAGCATCCCTACAACAGTTAATTCACAACAACAAAGCAGCGTTACTTGGCAAAGTGTAAAAGTGCGTAATGGTGATTCTTTGGCTAGAATCTTCAAACGATTAGGGTTTAGCGCACAAGACACTTATGCGGTAAGTTCAGCGAAAGGAAAAGATAGTAAGCTCTTACTTAAAATCAATGTCGGTGATATTTTACGCATAGCCAATAATAAACAAAAACAAATCACGGCACTAGAATACCCGCTATCAAAAACCGATACGCTGTTTATCAACCTTGTTGGTGACACCTATCAATCACACAAAGAAAGTAAGCCAGTCGAAACTCGTCAAGCTTTTGCTCATGGCACTATCAATTCAAATTTTTGGAATGCGGGGACATCCGCAGGGTTAACTGATGGACAAATAATAGCACTTGCCAACATTTTTGGTTGGGATATAGATTTTGCATTAGACATAAGAACCGGTGATAGCTTCCATGTTATTTTTGAGCAGCAGTATGTCGAAGGTGAATATATTGGCACTGGCAATATATTAGCGGCTGAATTTATCAATCAAGACGATCCTTTCCAAGCGGTACGGTTTACCGATGACGAATATTACACTCCTGACGGTAAAAGCATGCGTAAAGCTTTTTTACGCGCACCGGTCGATTTTCGCTATATTAGCTCTAATTTTACTCGAAAACGCTTCCATCCTATTCAAAAACGTTGGAAGGCACATAGAGGTACAGATTATCGTGCTAATACTGGCACCCCTGTTAAAGCCGCCGGCAATGGTAAAATTACTCACGCTACTTACAACAAGTACAACGGCAACTATGTCTTTATTCAACATGGCAATGGTATAGTGACTAAGTATTTACACTTTTCAAAGCGTGCCGTTAAAAAAGGTCAACGCGTTAAGCAGGGACAAGTTATCGGTTATGTCGGCTCGACAGGCATGTCGCAAGCACCTCATTTGCATTATGAATTTTTACTCAATGGTGTGCATCGTAATCCAAGAACAGTAAAGTTACCTGATTCCAAACCTATCGCTAAAAAATACAAAGCTGAATTTACCGCACTGGCTAAAAAGCGTTTGCAAGAACTAGTAGGTTCAAAAAATGCCATGTTATCTATGACAGTTGAAGAAGAAAGTGCGCAACAAAGCGATGATTAATAAAAAGTCAAACCCTGATAAAAATAAACAGTATTATATTGGCTTAATGTCTGGCACGAGTGCAGACGGTATCGACTTAGCACTCGTCTCGTTTGATGAAAATAAAAAACTTAACCATCACGCTAGTTATTATCAAGCATACTGTAATGACACAGCGGATAAAATTACCGCGCTTTATACTCCAGACAATTCGCCACCTCAAAGTAGTGAAATTGACCGTGCTTTTGCATTAGATGTCGAGTTAGCACAACTTTTTGCCAAAGCAATTACAACCTTTTTATCTCAAGAACAACTTAGCAGTAACGATATAATTGCTATTGGTAGTCACGGACAAACTATTCGCCATAGACCACTAGCAAAATATCCTTTCACCTTACAGATTGGTTGTTGTCAAACTTTAGCGACCTTAACTGACATCCGTGTTATAGGACAGTTTCGGCGTAAAGATATGGCACTTGGGGGACAAGGTGCTCCTTTAGTACCCGCTTTTCATCAAACAATATTTAGCGAAACATCTCTTGAAAATGGTTGTGATGTTTTTGTAGTCAATATTGGCGGTATTTCAAACCTTACTTTTCTTCCTGCTAATGAAAGAATGAAAGTTATCGGTTACGATACTGGTACAGGCAATGCCTTAATGGATGACTGGTTTCAATTGCATAATCCCAACAGTAGCAGCAAGTACGATAAAAATGGTTCGTGGGCAGCAAGTGGAACAATAAACGATGACTTATTAAAACAATTATTGTCTGATGACTACTTTCAACTAGTACCACCTAAAAGCACTGGTAGAGAATATTTTCATTTGCCATGGCTAGAAAGGCAACTAAGTAAAGTCAGCCCAGTAACGAACCAAGATGTGCAAGCAACACTCACTGCATTTACTGCAATAACTATTGTTAATGCCATTAAGCAACATAGTTCTAATAGAAAAAACATCACCAAAGTATATCTTTGTGGTGGTGGTGTACATAACAAATCGTTAAAAGTTCAACTAAATCAACAGCTACAATCATCACCAAAGAACTACGACCTCCTTCTTACTAATCAAAAAGATATTGATAGTGATCAACTAGAAGCAATCGCCTTTGCTTGGCTTGCATTTGCTTATGACAAAAAGTTCTTAAGCAGCATGCCAGCAGTTACGGGGGCTAGCAAAAGTTGTACCCTTGGCAACGACTTTTTCCCCTAATGGCTACTAGTAAAGATCAATTTTACCTCTATAATGAATTATTCAAAGAATATAAAAACAGCAGTCTTTGATGGTTTTTCCACAGTTCACCTGTT
>JAPYOP010000057.1:11813-28000 GCA_029938115.1 Colwellia sp.
ATTCAAAGAATATAAAAACAGCAGTCTTTGATGGTTTTTCCACAGTTCACCTGTTCTTTCTATTGTGTTAAAACAATAAAATGAACTAATAATTGATTACTCCATCTAAGTACTTGCATCTTTAAAATATACAGTTAGGAGGCGCTATGGAATTTAATGACATTCATATTGGTATGAAGTGCGGTAGTAGAAAAGGTAGTGGCACAGTAACTTGGATTGATGGTTCGACACGTAAAATTTATATGGCAGATACCTGTAATAACAATAATTTTGAAGTGGAATTCGAAGAAATAATAGAAGATCCTCAAGCTCATAATAAAGAAGATACCTTTTATTAGGCTTTTTTATTCGCTATAAAACTGAGCAGTAATGTATAACTCATTAAGCCTATAATACAATGATATTATAGGCTTATTTTTATATAACCTAAACGTTTCAATATACCAAAGTCCCGTTTATTAACCCCCAAAACTCGAATATATTAATGCCTTAATGAGCGGGGTAATCTAGCATTAGACTCAAGCCTAACTAAGTTACTTACACTCTTATAACTAAGACTTAAATATAACCTTTGAATTTCATAATTTATTTCTAGCTCTGTAATTAGCCAAAAAACATTTTGTGCAATAGCGATATTGCTTGAATATAAAAACGGTTTAATTTGGAATAAATGAGCAGAGCTCATGTTTTCTTGCAGCAAAACGAGTACTTCTTCTTGTTTAATTTCAGACAAACTAACCTACTTTAAACTAACAGGTAATTCTCCTAGCGCTTTTTGTCCACCAACAACAATAGCCATACTCGTGTTAAAACCAGGACTATATGCTTGGCTCTTATCGTCTTGATAAATTCTATCTTCGAAAGTGAGTAATACCGCATCGGCCAAATCAACATAAGGAGCGATTAAATAGGGTGAGCCTTTAGCAATTAATAATGTCGGTATTTTTTGCTGACGAGCACGAATCAACTGTAGTTCAACTATTTGGCTATAGTTAGCTTCAGAACTATTGTTTTTATTCGCGCTTTTAGTTTTCCTTTTGTATTTTTTATCATTAATGGCTTGAGTCGCTAAATCTTCAGCGCCACCAAAATCAACAGCACTGGCCATTTTTACATCTATAGTGGCAATGACAATGTCCGCATTCGAAAGTGATTTGGTATTTTGTACTTGTGCAAAAGCATCGTAACTATCAGCCAGAATACTGCTTAAGATAACTTTCGATACGCCTGCCTTTTGCCAATGCACTTTAATTGCTTGTTGCAGCGCCAAAAACTCTTGTTGATTTGCCACCAACAAGTGAATGTGTTGTGTTTTATTCAATGATAAGGGCAATAAGGGTGAGCTTTGCTCAGTTTCATTTTTCAATAACACTACCGAATTATCAGCTAATGTTTGCTCTAACTGCAAAGCACTTTTTTTCGCAACAACCTGTTGTGCATTTTGCATTTCCTCTGACAAACTTTTCTTTGGCAAAGAGATATATTTAGCTTTATATCGATTGACTCTAACCAAAGAATTATCAATCTCTACTTGAGTTAGTTCACCTTGTTTTATTTTAACGGTAACAGCCTTAGCAACGGCTTTGATAAATTGTGTAAACTCATCGACATCACTTGGCTGTCTTATTTTAAATGGCATTACCGCGAGATCAGCACCCGCAGCAAAAGTTTCAGCTACGGCAGTCACTTCATCAAAATAATGAGAAATACCGGCCATATCCAACGCATCGGTAGCAATAATGCCATCAAAGCCCATTTGATCTCGTAACAAGTCAGTTAAAATTTTACGGGACATCGTTGCCGGACGGATAATTTTTTCACCGGCCATATTTTCAATCGTTGAATCATCTAACGCTGGATATTGAATGTGCGCGGTCATGATCATAGCGGGTGAACTATGTTTGATTGCCCATTGAAATGGCGCCAGATCTTGTTTTTTGATGATCGCTAAATTATGCGCCACTAACGGCAGACCTAAATGGCTATCTACATGGGTATCACCATGACCTGGAAAATGTTTTAAGGTGGCCATGACGCCGTGTTGTTGAAAACCATTTACTGCCGCTACACCTAACTTAGCTACCTGCTGTGGATCTTCGCCAAACGATCGCGTGTTAATCACCGGATTATTCGCGTTAGTATTAACATCAATAACTGGCGCGTAATTATTGTTAATACCTAATGCTTTTAACTCTTGTGCAATAACAGCACTTGTTTGTGTCGCGAATTGAGTATTATGAGCCGTATAAGTAGCGCCTATTGCCATGTTACCTGCAAATGAAGTGGCGTGAGGTAAACGAACAACCCTGCCCCCTTCTTGATCAACTGAGATAATCAAAGGCTTAGTAATTGTTGATTTTAAGGCAGCTTGTTGTAAATCATGAGTTAGTTTCACAATTTGTGGCGTTGATTGAAAATTTTCAGCGAACAAGACTACGCCGCCAATATTGGTATTTGTGACCATGTCTGCTAACATTTCAGGTAATTGAGTTACCGCTTGCAAGCAAGGCTGATTTTCTTCTTGTTTTTTCAAAGAAGAAGAGCAAAAATATCGGATATCTAACACGAGTTTTTGTGCTATTTGTTTTTCAAATTCAGTAAACATGCTTTTTTCATTTGCTTGATCAGTAACAGATTGACAAGCACTAAGTCCTAGTAAAAACAAACTACAAACGGTAATAAAACGCGGTCTATTCATGATAAAGCCAACACGTTTTTTACCAAACTATTAATACCCAAAGCCGCTTCAGTGATTGAGGTTGCTAACATATAAGCAGGCGTAGAAACCAATTTATGTGCTTGGTCGATAATCACATCATCAACATTACAATCATTATGCACTAAACCTTTGGCGCTGATTAAAGATGCGGTACCTGCATCTGTGCCAATAGTTCCTTGCACACCTTTGGGATAAATTAATGGCAACATTGCCGGTGCAATACACATATAACCCGCAGGTTTATCCGCTTTAGCAAATGCCTGACAAGCGGCTAATACTTGCTCGTTTATTGTATAGTTATCGCCATCAAGGGCGAAATTACATAAGTTTTTAGCTGCACCAAAACCGCCCGGAACAATTAAAACATCAAAATCTTGCTCACGTAGTTCACTTAAGTCTTCGACATCACCACGAGCAATTCGAGCAGACTCTACTAGCACATTTCGACTTTCATTTTCACTAACTTCACCCGTAAGATGATTAATAACATGATGCTGAGTAATGTTGGGGGCAAAGCAACGGTAGCTAGCACCATTTTGCTCAATAGCTAATAACGTTAGTACAACTTCATGAATTTCGCTGCCGTCGTAAACACCACAGCCACTTAGAATAATTGCTACTTTTTTCATGCTGGTTCCTTCCTAGTATGAGTTTTTTTATCTAGCGCATAAATAATAATTTGACATAGTAGCACTAACAACACAGAAGAAAACATCAAACCAGCAAAAGGCAATGCACTACCATCATAAAAATAGGCCAATATTGGACCGGCCAAAGCGCCGATACCGAAACGTAAGGTGCCAATAACTGCTGTTGCCGTACCTGATTGCTGAGGAAATTTAGTTAACACTAAGGCATCAGAATTAACCGCGATCATAGAAATACTGCCCATCAATGGCAGTATTGAAAGCACCGTAAAAATAAGGGGTAAAGAGAATAAATTAGCTAAGAATAATACAGTAGAAGTAATCACGGCTAAGACTAAACCAAACCACAGCATTTTTCTTGAACCTTTACTCGTAACTAATCGGGTGTTGATAAAGTGCGCGGTCATTAGCGCGACAACGGTAATGCCAAATAAGATACTAAAGCTAAATTCTGATATTTTAAAGACGGTCAAATAGACAAAAGGGATTGCGGTGATGTAGGCAAAAAACGCCAGTGAAATCATCATAGAAGTGGTGATATCTAATCGAGCCTCACGATTAGAAAAAACAATTTTATAGCGCGTTATAAAACTCACTTGCTTGTGCTCTGCAGAACTGTCCCTCACTACTTCTGGTAAATATTTTGCCACGAGCAATAGCACGATTACACTGTAAAAAGATAAGACATAAAAAATCATCTGCCAACTGTGAATAACAAGAAGAACACTACCGATACTAGGGGCGATCATCGGTGCTAGCATCATGATCATGGAAACATAAGACAGGCCTTTCGCGGTGTCTTTTTGATAATATTCTCGAATTGTGCCTGGAACAACAACCGTGGCGGCACTACTAATAAATGCTTGTATAAAGCGCAATGATAAAAATTGTTCAATATTAGCAACAAAGGGGAGTAATAAGCTCGCGATTAGAAAACCACTGATACCAAATAACACCATTTTACGGCGTGAATATTTATCCGCCATCGGGCCGAATAAAATTAATCCCAACGCATAACCAAATAAATATACGCTTAAACTATTTTGTACCATCGGCATATCAGTAGCTAAATACTCAGCTAAAATAGGCATTGCCGGTAAATACATATCAATTGCCAATGGAGATAACGCCATAACAGAAGCTAATAAGGGCAATAATAATTTAAGCGATACTTGCGTGGAATTTACGGCACTCATCCTTGATGCTCACTTTGTTGTTCTATTTGCATCTTAACAAGCTGTGGTTGCGATTTTTGTTTAGATGAGTACTCATACACTAGCTTACCTAGGGTTTTTATCGCATTTTCCACTTGTTCATTCCACTGAACACCATAACTAATACGCATATAGTTATCATACTTGCCAGAGGGTGAGAAAATAACGCCCGGAGCAAAACTAACCCCTTGCTCAAGTGCAAGCTGAAAAAATTCGCTCGTTTTTACATGCGACTGACATCTAACCCACAACACACTGCCGCCCTGAGGTTTAGAGATACAAACCTCACTAGGAAAATGTTCAGCTATCAGCGCCCTCATTCGCTCGCAGTTATAAATTAACTTTTTACGTAAAACACATAAGTGGCGATCATAGTCACCACTTTGAACGTACTCATTTAATGTCCATTGCTGCAACATCGGTGTCGAACAAGATTGCGCTCGCTTAATACGTTTTGCTTGCTCTTCATATTTCCCCGGTAATAACCAACCGGTTCGATACCCCGGTGCTGCCGTTTTCGAAAATGACGAACATGTCATTACCAAACCCTTTTCAGAATATAACTGTGCAGGTTTTGGCTTGTGTTCACTAAAATACAACTCGCTATAGACATCATCTTCAATTAAAGGAATGTTGTTTTTTTCTAAAAGCGTAACAATAGCTTGGCGTTGAGCATCTGTTTTCATTGAACCTAATGGGTTATTTATCGCCGTGGAAAATAAACATGCTTTAATCGGGTGTTGTTCAATTGCACATGCCAATTCATCTAAGCAGACACCATCTTCTGTGCAGGTATAAACTTCTAAAGCTTTCATGCCTAATGTTTCAATCAATTCAATCATGCCAAAAAAACACGGTGATTCAATGGCAATAACATCACCTCGTTTAGCAACACATTGCAGTGCTATTGACAGCGCCTCTTGCGCACCATTGGTAATTAAAACATCATCAGGATTAATTGCTACGCCTTGATCTTGATACCGAAAGGCCAACTGCATCCGCAATTTTGCATCACCTGTAGGCGGGCCATAACTCACCGCTTTTTCAGCGAATTTAGAAATAACCGAGCGCATTAATCTTGCTAGCGCTTTATCTGGTGGGTTAGCCTGTATTGGGTTTGAAATGCCTAAAGCGACTGTATCGGGTAAATGCACAGCTTCATGCACTTGTTCAATCATACTGCGACATTGTACTGTAGTAGGCGTGCAATGAGACCATTTTGCAGGACGAGGTTTTAAAGTTCGTGCTTGTAACGCCGTTAAATAATAACCTGATTGTGGCCGTGCACAAACACGGCCTTGTCGCTCTAACTCAATATAGGCTTGCTTTACTGTCGGAACACTTATTTCAAACTGTCGGCTTAGTTTTCGCAAGCTCGGCAATTTATCTCCGGGTGATAAAGTACCTGTTTTTTGCTGGTATTCAACAAAATCAATTACTTGTTGGTATAAAAAGGCGGCAGATGTTTTATCGAGTAAGCGCATATCATTAATCTTAGTAGTATTGTTTGCTTATTAAAGTACAAACTGTATAGGTTACACTTTCATAATTTTGTATATGTTATTAAAACAAATTATCGGTACACTGTCACTAGCTATCTACAACTGCACGTTAAATATCAAAGAAAAGGAGTGAAATAATGAGCAATGGTTTTTTATATCTGATCACTGTCGTCATCTGGGGTTCTACTTGGATTGCCATTAATTACCAATTGGGTGATGTTGCACCAGAAGCGTCTGTTTCATATCGCTTTGCACTTGCTGCCTTAATTTTGTTTGTGTTTGCTAAAGTAAAACAACTGCCACTATCATTCTCGTTTAAGCAACATGGTTTATTTGCTGCTTTTGGTATTTGCTTGTTTGGCCTAAACTATTTACTTCTTTATACAGCGCAGCAACATATTAACTCGGCCTTAACTTGCATTGCTTTTTCAACCCTAATGTTGATGAATATTGCCAATACTAAAATTTTTTATAAAACCAAAATTACCAAACAAGTGTACCTTGGTGGTGCTTTTGGCTTGCTTGGTATCGTGACACTTTTTTGGCCGCAATTAACTGACGTCGAATTGGGTGCTGCAACCTTTTTAGGGCTAGCGCTTTGTTTATTGGGCACGTTTTCTGCTTCAATTGGCAATATGTTATCGATTAAAAACCAGAAGAATAATGTACCTATTGTGCAAGCAAATGCATGGGGAATGTTATATGGGGCAATATTTACAGCGCTTATCGTGGTAATACAAGGTAAACAATTTAGCTTTTCATTCGAGCCGGCTTATTTGAGCTCATTAATTTACTTATCACTTTTTGGCTCTGTAATCGCATTTGGTTGTTATTTAACTCTGATGACTCGTATTGGCGCCCATAAAACCTCATACGCCAATATTATTTTCCCGGCCATTGCGGTATTAATTTCTACCGCAGTTGAAGGGTTTGTTTGGAGTGAATACACCGTTATTGGCTTAAGTTTTGTTTTGCTCGGCAATTTAGTGGTCTTAAGCAAACCGGCCACATTACGACGTTGGTTAACTCCCAAACTACAACCAGAAAAAGTTTAATGCTAACGGCGCTATTCCATTAACAAAATATAATGGTATTTGCCTATGGCACACGACATAACAGCTCCTTCCTGTTATGTCTTTTTTTTGCTCATTGGCTAATCAAATCTTAATTATATAACCTAAAATTAAACGATTAATTAATAAACTCTCAATAAATATGAGTTAGGGCTTTAGAAAGCAAAGTTAAAGTTGTTATAATTAGACTGAAAGTAAAACTAAATGATTACATAAAAACTTTCATACTTTATGTAATCATCATCAATTTATATTATACAACTTTAACGTTATTAGGTAACTCAATGCAACGACTAGCACCTGCTCTACGCCAAGACAATGTTCCTTTAGATCTTATTTCGCTTATCAAAACTATATTAGCCGCAACTAAAGAAATATCTTTTAGGGTTAGCCAAGCTGATTTGGGTGGCTTAATGGGCTCTACTTTAGATGAAAACATTCAAGGTGAAGTACAAAAAAAATTAGATGTTGTAGCTAACGAATTGTTTAAAGATATTTTACTTGAGTCTGGCTTTGTCAAAGCAATTTCCTCTGAAGAAGAAGATACCTCTGTTGCCGGTAATGCTGTAGGTAAATATATCGTTTCTTTTGATCCATTAGACGGCAGCTCAAACATCGATATTAATTCACTTATTGGTACTATTTTTTCCATTCATGAAGCACCTGAACATATGGATGCTGATAATCCAGATATGTTCAAACAATCAGGCAATAGACAAGTATGTGCTGGTTATGTGCTTTATGGTCCATCAACTATGCTAGTTATGACCACAGGTAGTGGCACACATTTTTATGTGCTAGATAGAACCCATGGCGGTTACTTATTAGTTCAACGCAGTGTGCGTGTACCTGAAGATACGCAAGAATTTGCGATTAATATGTCAAACCAACGTTTTTGGCAAGCACCAATGCAAAATTACATAAATGATTTACTCGCGGGTGATACGGGTCCACGCGGTAAAAACTTTAATATGCGCTGGATTGCCGCTATGGTTGGTGATATTCATCGCGTTTTATGCCGTGGTGGAATTTTCACTTACCCAAAAGACAGCAGAAAAGCGGAACAGCCTTACAAATTACGTTTGATGTATGAAGCTAACCCTATGTCATTCTTAATCGAACAAGCAGGTGGTTTAGCCATGACAAGTCAAGGTCGTATAATGGATATAGAGCCTGACAGCATTCATCAACGTGTTGAAGTAATCATGGGTTCTAAAAATGAAGTTGAGGCGTGCTTAGGTTATTATAAATAATAACCTAAGCGAGTTATTATTATCGAGTAGCACAAACAAATAGGAACACCATTTTACTATTTTCATGAATAGACAAAAGTGGTGTTTTTTTTATCCCATTTTTTGCTAAAATAGCGACAATTATTTATCCCTTACTCGAAAAGAGATTATTTCATGCCAAATTATGCTGTTGGTCACAAAATCCCTGACTCAGATTCGATCTGCTCAGCCATTGCACTTTCTTATTTAAAAAGCACTTTAGGTGAAGAAATCGTTCCCGCTCGTTTAGGTGAGCTTAGCCCTGAAACACTATTTATTTTAGATAAGTTTGGCTTTGAACAGCCGATGTTGAAAACCAGCTATGCCGGCGAAAACATTTACATTGTCGACCACTCTGAACGTACTCAAGGTCCTGATGATATTGATGATGCCACTATTTTAGGCATTATTGATCACCACAAATTAGGTGATATAACAACGTCTACACCGCTTGAAATTTGGGTTCGCCCTGTCGGTTGTACTAACACTATTATCAAGATGATGTATGACTTTCATAACGTTGAAATACCTAAGAATATCGCTGGTGCAATGATGTGCGCTATTCTAAGCGACACCGTTATTTTTAAATCACCAACCTGTACCACTGCAGATATAAAATGTGTTGAAGCATTGGCTGAAATTGCTGGTATTGAAAACCCTGCCGATTTAGGTATGGAAATGTTCAAAGTAAAATCCGCGGTACTAGGAACACCTATTCGTGATTTAGTATTACGTGATTTTAAAGATTTTAATATGAACGGTAGCTTAGTTGGCATTGGTCAATTAGAAGTAATTGACCTCGCTATTTTTGATGAAATGAAAGCTGATCTTGAAACTGACATTGCTAAATTAAAAGTAGAAGGTAATCGCCACACGGTTTTGTTATTATTAACTGATATTATGAAAGAAGGCTCTGAGCTTTTAGTCGTCAGTGATAATGATAATTTAGCTCAAGCAGCATTTGGTAAAGACACGACTGATGGAAAAGTATGGCTTGATGGTGTACTTAGCCGTAAGAAACAAGTTGTGCCACCGCTGCAAGACGTATTTAAAAGTTAATAATTCAAATTATTAACAAAAAATAAAGCCCATGCTGTTTTACCAGCCATGGGCTTTTTATTGCGTGAGCATTATTAATAATTTATACCAATTTAATCGTCTTTCTCTATCGTTCAATTCCTAAGGTTTTTAGAACATACTTTTCGTAAACAGGCTCACTATTACCTGTTCTCATTTTACGAATAAAGTATTTTTCAAAGGTAATATTGGCAAAACGTACCCACTTGCCTTTTTTAAACCAAGTCACATTACGTGGAGGAGTTTGAGGCATAGCAAGAAAAGCAGCGCCAGTATCCCCCATATCCGCTAAACAAATGGCATGGAAAGTACCTTTAGCACTAGACTCTTCTCCATCGAGCACTAATTTAATATTATGCGCTCCATTGTTTCAATCATATAACCAGTTTTTGGTGTTCCCGTTGGTACCGGTGTCACTTCAACTGGAGGTAACGCGACCCAAACGCCCCCTGAGAATATATTAGGGTATTTAGGTGAGCGTTGATGCTTATCTGTAATAACAAACCTTTGAGTGCTTTATTGCAGTAAGAATTCCCTGGCAATATCCAAGAATTAAAGAAAAGTTAATTATTTATTGAAGCACTTACGTAAGGAGTTAAAAAATCTAATAAGCTCTGTGGTTCATCTACTTGTAAAATTATTTTATCAACTGGCGTTGGAAATTGCCCCATCATGCCAAAATAGGTTTGTTGTTGTTTGAATTTTAATTCAATATTTCCGCGTTTTCCTCTTCCTAAAGATAACTGTTCACTATCATCTGTACTGCGCCATTGAATATGATTAGCGTTTTCTATTTCAGTTAAATCGATACTCATCAGTCCAAAGAAGGCATTATTAATAACAAGTTTATTATCCGTTGAATAAATAGAATAGTGACAAGCAACACGGTAATTGGCTGTTAGAAAAATAACACCATAACCAATAAAGCTACTGACAATAATTGCGACTAATTCACTCCAGTCAGCTAATAAGTAATAACTTACACCGGCAAAAACAACAGAGCCAATCATTAAGCTAAACCAGTGCAGCCAACTTGCTGACAATAATGACAAATTAGTAATGGCTTTCACATGTTGTCTAGAAAACTTTGGCAAGGCGTAATACCAACTAGCAGGCTCCCACGCGATAGGAAGTGCAAGTGTCAACTTTTTATCATCATTATGATATTTTTCAATTACGTGCAGACGAGGATCACCTGATAAATTTCTAGCTCCCCATAAGCTTTTAATAATGGTAAACATTAAATAAAGCTCAATAATGAGTAAAACGGCAATAATCGGGTATCGCACCCAAGTAATAAACTCAAAGTACTCGGCAACTGAAGCAGGGAAACTATAACGCGCACAGACACTACTTAATGAGAAAATTAAGATAAGTTTCCACGGCTTTTGTTCATTGGCTTTAATAATAAAGAACCAATAAAGAATAGGTAAAAATACGAAGTAGGCAACTGATGCTAGGGCTATTGGGAAAACATTAGCAACGCTAGCTTGGTACTGCCATTCTTGCGGTATAAATTGAAAACCTAAGGTGTAAGTAAGCACTGCGATACTAAGAAACAAAATCCTTTTCTTTACGGCCATTCTCATTTTATTATTTTCCTAAAAATTCATCCGACGCTAGTCTATGCTTTTTATCCTTTAAATAAAAGAAAACCCAGCAAGTGCTGGGTTTTGAATATTAACATTCTATTCTCAAAGCTAATAAATTTTTAGACAAGGCGGAAGCACGGAGTTGACGTTAGTCAATGAGTACATTCAACGCTGTATAAATGTTTATTAGCAAAGAGAGTGAAGTTAATTAAACTCTTTCGAAAACAGTTGCTATACCTTGTCCGAGTCCAATACACATAGTGGCTAAACCAAGATTAACATCTTGACCTTCCATTAAGTTGATCAAGGTTCCTGAGATACGAGAGCCTGAACAACCTAGTGGGTGACCTAGTGCAATTGCGCCACCGTTTAAGTTGATTTGATCCATTTTATCTTCTACTTTTAACGCTCTTACACATGATAGTGCTTGAGCTGCGAAAGCTTCGTTAAATTCAAACAACTCAATATCTTCAATCGCTAAACCAGCACGTTTTAGTGCTTTTTTGGTTGCTGGAACTGGTCCGTAACCCATAGTAGCAGGATCGCAACCAGCAACAGCCATACCACGAATTTTAACTCGAGGTGTTAAGCCTAGCTCTTTAGCTTTATCAGCTGACATCACTAACATTGCAGATGCTCCGTCAGAAAGCGCAGAAGAAGTACCAGCAGTAACTGTACCATTTACTGGATCGAATACTGGGCGAAGTGCCGATAAGCCTTCAGCTGTTGTTTCTGGGCGAATTACTTCATCATGTTCAACTAAAATCAAACCGCCATCTGCATCATGACCTTCAGTTGCGACAATTTCATTATCCCAACGACCGGCTAAGGTTGCTTCATGCGCTTTTTGATGTGAACGTGCACCAAAGGCATCTTGCATTTCACGTGTAATACCGTGCTGTTTACCTAGCAATTCAGCAGTTAAACCCATGTTGCCCGATGCACGAGCAATGTGCTTGCTCAATGCTGGATCAAAATCGATGTCATACATCATAGGTACATGACCCATATGCTCAACACCACCAATAAGGAATACATCCCCTTGACCTGCAATAATGCTAGTACTAGCATCATGCAAAGCTTGCATTGATGAACCACATAAACGGTTAACCGTTACGCCACCTATAGTTTTCGGTAAACCCGCAAGTAATGAAGCATTACGAGCAATGTTAAAACCTTGCTCTTTAGTTTGCTTAACACAGCCCCAAATAACATCTTCAATGTCATTTGGGTCAAGTGCTGGGTTACGCTTAAGAATTTGCTCCATTAAGTGAGCTGACAATTTTTCTGCACGAACATTGCGAAAAACACCGGCTTTTGAACGTCCCATAGGAGTTCGAATGCAATCAATAATAACGACTTCTTTCATAATAATTCTCCTAAGCTGTTTTAACGTCAGTGGTAAAGTAAGATTTGCCAGATTTTGCCATTTCGCGTAAACCATCAGTTACCTGATAAATCTCGCCTAAATCAGCATATTTATCTGCCATTGCAATAAAGTTATCTAAACCTAATGTTTCTAAATAACGAATTGCGCCACCTCTAAATGGAGGGAAACCAATACCGTAAATTAGGCCCATATCAGCTTCAGCGGCAGTATCAATTACCCCCTCTTCTAAACAACGAACTACTTCATTTACCATAGGGATCATTAAGCGAGCGATAATTTCGTCACTTTCAAAATCTTTTTTATCCGCACAATTAGCGCTAAGTAATTGATAAGCTGCATCTGCAGGCACTTTTATTGGACGACCTCGTTTATCTTTAATGTGATCATAAAAACCTTTACCATTTTTTTGACCTAGACGATCATTAGTATATAAAGTACTTACAGGGTCGTTTTCTAATTTCCCCATGCGTGTTGGGAAGCCAGATGACATCACACCAGTACAGTGATCCGCCGTATCAACGCCAACAACGTCAAGTAAATAGGCAGGGCCCATCGGCCAACCAAATTGTTTTTCCATTACTTTATCGATAGCTACAAAATCAGCACCTTCAAGTATTAATTGACTAAAGCCAGCAAAGTATGGGAATAGAACACGGTTAACATAAAAACCAGGACAGTCATTAACTACTATTGGAGATTTGCCCATTTTTGCCGCATAGGCAACAACAGCGGCTACTGTTTCATCTGAGGTACCTTTACCACGAATAACTTCTACGAGCGGCATTCTATTTACTGGGTTGAAAAAGTGCATGCCACAGAAATTTTCCGGACGTTTTACACTTTTCGCTAGTAAATCAATTGAGATTGTTGATGTATTAGAGGTAAGAATTGCATCATCACTAATAACACCTTCGACTTCAGCTAATACCATGCCTTTAATTTTTGGATTTTCAACGACCGCTTCTACGACAATATCAACATCTTTTACGCTGTCATAACTAAGTGATGGCGTAATATTATTTAATACACCTGCCATTTTCTTAGCGCTCATACGGCCGCGCTCAACTTGTTTAGTTAATATGCCAGCTGCGGTAGATAAACCTAAATCAAGCGCGGGATCATTAATGTCTTTCATAATGATAGGCGTGCCTTTATAGGCTGATTGATAAGCAATACCACCACCCATAATACCGGCACCTAATACAGCCGCTTTATTAATAGTTTTAGTTGCTTGCTTAGTCGCTTTTTTCGCTTTACCTTTCACTACTTGGTCAGCCATAAACAAACCAATTTGCGCCGTAGCTGCATCAGTTTTAGCCAATTTAGCAAAACCTGCGTTTTCTGCTGCCATTGCTCCAGCACGATCTAGCGTAGATCCAGCTTCAAGTGTTTTCACCATCACCATAGGTGCTGGATAATGCTTGCCTGCTTTAGCGGCAATCATGCCCTTACACGTGCTGAAAGTCATAATGCTTTCAACTGGGCTAAGATTTAATGCTTCTAATTTTGGTTGACGTTTTGCTCGCCAATCTAACTTGCCAGCGATAGCTTGTTTAAGCATATTTATTGCTGAAGCTTTTAATTTTTCAGGTGCAACTACGGCATCAAGTAGGCCAACAGCTAATGCAGCATCAGCTCTATGGGCTTTACCCGTAGACATCCACTCAACAGCATTGTCTGCACCGATTAGTCGAGGAAGACGAACCGTGCCACCAAAACCAGGCATAAGGCCTAATTTCACTTCGGGTAAGCCAATGCTTACCGTTGTGTCTGCAATACGGTAGTCACAAACTAAAGTCATTTCACAACCACCACCAAGTGCAACACCATTAATGGCAGCAATAGTAGGTAATTGAATGTCTTCAAATGAATCAAAAACGTCTGATGATTGTTTAACCCAAGAAACTAATGCTTCTTCAGGTTCTTTAAATGAATCTAAAAATTCGGTAATGTCAGCGCCAACAATAAATGTTGATTTGCCAGAGGTAACCATGACCCCTTTAGCATCACTACAGTTATTTATTGCAGCAACTACTGCGGTATATTCTTCAAAAGTTGCTTTGTCAAATTTGTTTACTGAGCCTTGGGCATCGAACTTAAGTTCGACAATTCCATCGTCAAGTAATTGGGCGCTAAGGCTTTTGCCTTGATATATCATACTCTGTCTCCTTCACCTAAAAGTGGTGTTGATGTATTGATGATTTATTTTGTGTAAGTTGAACTGATATCTCTATCCATTCAACTAATGGGTTTTTCTAATGCTGTTTGGTTAGGCTATTTAGCCATGCCTATAATAATAGACGATTGAGTGTGCCTTGAAAGAAAGTTAATTGCAATATTTTTTAAACAGGTGTTTTAATCGGTCGTATCAATCCCTTTATATTAAGTATTTATTTGCACTAGTTATCTTTATTATAGTTACCGTTTATATTTAAACTGAAATCAGAAAAGCGTAAACTACAGTTTTTCATAGCAATTAAGAGTATCAATATCGGTGAAAAAATTTATTCAACGGTTCAACCAACCTGAACACTTACTATTAGCGATGGCTTTTACTATGCCGTTAGTATTTTCAGTCTGGATGGTATTACTAAATAATTTTGTGATTGAAAAGGCCCGTTTTACCGGAATTGAAATTGGAATATTGCAAAGCCTTAGAGAAGTACCTGGATTTTTAGCTTTTACCGTTATTTACGCGTTAATTTTCATAAAAGAACAACGCCTTGCCTTAATTGCATTAGCGGTTACTAGTTTAGGTGTGTTTCTCACTGGTTTTTTCCCTAGTGTGGTCGGTTTGTACCTAACCACTGTGCTAATGTCGATTGGCTTTCACTACTACGAAACAATAAGCCAATCTCTAACATTGCAATGGATAGAGAAAGACAAGACAGCTCACTTTATGGGTAGAATGTTATCAATAAAAGCTATCGCCTCCCTATTGGCATTCTCAAGTATTTGGTTGCTAATGGAGAAATTTTCATGGGGCTACCAAATAACTTATGCACTCTTTGGTAGTATCGGCTTGATGATGACTTTCTTTTTGACACTTGCATTCAAACACTTTAAAGAAAAGACACCGCAAACCAAAAAAATCATTTTAAGAAAACGCTACTGGTTATTTTATGCTTTAACCTTTTTCAGTGGTGCTCGTAGGCAAATATTTGTAGTATTTGCTGGTTTTCTAATGGTCGAAAAATTCCACTATAGCGTTGCAGATGTCAGTGCACTTTTTTTAATCAACTACGTTTTCAATTGGTTATTTGCAGCCAAAATTGGCAAGTTGATAGGTAAAATTGGTGAGCGAGCAACATTGCGCTTTGAGTACATTGGTTTAATTGTTATTTTTATCAGTTATGGCTTGGTAGAAAATGCCAACATAGCGGCTGTACTATATGTCATTGATCATTTGTTTTTTGCACTCGCTATTGCCATTAAAACCTATTTTCAAAAAATTGCACAACCTGAAGATATTGCAGCCAGTGCCGGAGTAAGTTTTTCAATAAACCATATTGCTGCGGTGTTCATTCCTGCACTATTGGGAATGTTGTGGATTGTTCAATCGTCTTGGGTATTTTATATTGGTGCTGGGTTCGCTGTGTGCTCTTTGTCTCTAGCAATGCTTATTCCTGACAAGCCAATGAAGGGGAATGAAACTAGAGTGCGAGTAGCGAGTAACGAGTAACGAGTAGCGAGTAGCGAGTA
>JAPYOP010000277.1 GCA_029938115.1 Colwellia sp.
TAATGCCGATCGTTTAAGAGTACTTGAACGATCTTGCAGATGATTGATAATCCCTACCAGTATTCTGGTGGGGATTTTTTATGTTTGAAAAAGAGCTTGAGTTAGTTCATGAGTCTGTTGAAGAGAGTGGTTCTTATAACTCAGTTATGGAAGCTATCGATTCTGATTGGATAGAACAATCATTACTCACAGCAAATAAGGCAAGTATTCGTAATCGTCGACTGCCTGCACAGCAGGCGGTCTGGCTAGTTCTGTGGATGGGATTAATTCGTAACCAGTCGATTAAAGAAGTTTGTAGTTCAATGGATATCGCCCTCCAGCCAGGTAATGATGTTTGGTCCCGTGTTGCCCCTAGTGTTCTGACTGATTGTCGTCGCCGTTTAGGTGAAGCACCTATGTGGTATTTATTTAAATCTACTGTTTCAGCTTGGTTAGAGCAAGCATTAGGTGAGCATAACGACCTCGACCTTACTACCCTCGCTGTTGATGGAACAGTTTTTCGTTGCCAGGACTCTGAAGAGAACGCAAACGAGTTTGGTTTTATTTCAAAAACACATAAGCCTTATCCGCAACTTCGATTAGTTAGCCTTATTTCAACTGACACCCGAATGGTATTAGGTGCCGCCTTTGATGGCTGTCACGTAGGCGAAGTAACGCTAGCTCAACGTTTAGCCCAAGATGTACCTGACAACTCCTTAACCTTATTTGACCGTTGTTACTTCTCCGCAGATCTACTTTTAAACTGGAAAGCCTCAGGGAAACAAAGGCACTGGTTAACGCCAGTAAAATCAAAGATGCGCTACGAAGTAATTGAAGAATTTTCCAAAAATGATTTACTTATAGATATGCCAGTATCACCACAAGCTAGAAAGAAGAACCCTGAGTTACCTGAAACATGGCGTGCCCGTCTTATTGCTTATCAAGAGCCAAAGGGAGAAATAAAAGGTTTTGTTACCTCATTGATTGATCCAGTAAAGTACCCGCTGGACAAACTACTTAATATCTACT
>JAPYOP010000278.1 GCA_029938115.1 Colwellia sp.
TTAGCATTGGATAAATCTAATGTTCTTTCTTTAATACGGCTTTCCAAGTTGTTTTTTTCAGTCTTTAGTGAATTCTCTAATTTTATCTGTAACTTCCTCGATTGTTCAATTCCATACAAGAAGAGTAAGATAATTATTAACCAAATTATTGATATGAGGTAATATTGAAAATCTTGTTTCTTGATATCAATATTTAGGCTTTCATTTAGCTCATCGTTTATGTTTCTTGCCGATGAAATTACTTTCTCATAAATACCATCAAATTGTTGATCAAGTTGACTACCAACCCCACCAGAAGCTTTATTATCTAACCTTTGTAGTGCAACTTCTTTAAACAAAATTAGACTTGAAAGTGCCTTTTTGATTTCATCTATTGTTGAATTTTTTAAAACGGCTACTATTGATGTCCCTTGACCATTAGTACCTCCTTCTGATAATTGTTTGAGTAAAACTTCTGCTGCTGTTAACTTGTCCCAAAAATCAGTGTTGAGATCAATTGAGGTATCACCGCTTATACTTTCTTCAAACCATAAATGGGCATTAGTAACATTGATTTGAACCCGTGAAATATTATCAATATGTAACTTATTATTATTGGTGAACCCTACCCATGAGTTATGGGTATAAAATAAAATAAGTAGTGAAAAAATCCCCAACCCTAAAAAAATGTAACTCTTTGAAAAATCGATTTTCTTCATTTATATAGCCTAGGAATTTTTTATGTGAATAATACTTTTAATGGTTTCTCAATATTTACGAGATAAAAGAGCCTTTAATATGTTTATACTAGTCCAATAATATTAATATGCACATGAAACATATTATACAAAGTGCACCGTAAGACCGACAAAAAGGTATATTTATCTAAAGTAAGCCTAATTCATGGAAAGCTGTAAGGATCAATGCAGAATTTATCTAGGTAAAAAATTCGTACCAAGTGGCCTTTATTCAAATGTTGATAACGTTCGCTTTAGCTTGTGAATACTTTAGCATCCCATCAAAAAA
>JAPYOP010000144.1 GCA_029938115.1 Colwellia sp.
TTACGACGCTTGGCGTCAGTTGGGATTTCCTAATGCAGTTTAAGAGCAACGGCTAATCTGCGTAAATTCGCGGAAACTGTTTTGCATCATTTTTTGGGCTAATAACAAAAAAGTGATGGTGATTATTCTTGGTTTTATAGACACAAAATACACGAGACTTTTCACCGCAGATTAACGCTGATTTCCACAGATTAAAACATAAGTCACTAATTCGCGCTAATCTGCGTAAATTCGCGGAAATCTGCGTAAACTGTTTTGCATCTCGTTTGGGGCCGTCATTGTTTATGACGTTTGACGTCAGTCGGGGGGTTTATAGACACAAAACACACGAGACTTTTCACCGCAGATTAACGCTGATTTCCACAGATTAAAACACAAGTCGTTAAATTCGCGAAGATAATGGTTTAAATCCCATGTAGGGGGTAATTTATTGCCCTTTTTGTCGGACTACAGGTTTTTTGTTCCAGACAAAACCTAAGTACCTACATCCTTGTAGGCAAAGTCCAACCTACATGGTCATGTAACTTTAAAACTCGTAACATTTACTTTTACTCTTGTTTTTGGTCACGAGATAGTAGATCCGCGGCTGCTAGCTTTGCATTTTTACCTTGATAAAGCACTTGATACACTTGCTCAACAATAGGCATTTCAACGCCCATGCGGTCAGCTAACATGTATACCTCTTTCGTATTACGATAACCTTCAACAACTTGGCCAATATCCGTCATCGCTTGATCAACACCAATGCCATGCCCTAAAGCCAATCCAAAACGTCGGTTTCTTGATTGATTATCAGTACAAGTTAACACCAAATCACCTAAGCCAGCCATGCCCATGAAAGTCGAAGCTTCAGCATTAAGAGCCGTACCTAAGCGGATCATTTCGGCTAATCCACGAGTAATCAAAGCGGTACGAGCATTTGCACCAAAGCCAATACCATCAGCCATGCCCGCGCCAATCGCTATAACGTTTTTAACAGCGCCGCCTAATTGCACACCAATAAAGTCTTTATTAGGGTAAACTCGAAAACACTTTTCACAATGCAATAAATTAGACAATTCAATAGCAAAGTTTTTATCTGTAGAAGATAGCGAAATGGCTGTAGGTAAGCCTGCCGCCATTTCTTTAGCAAAAGTGGGGCCGGATAATACCGCTAAAGCAACATCGTCACCGACAATACTTCGAGCAACATTTTGTAGTAAATCACCCGTTTGAGGGTCCAAACCTTTGGTAGCCCAAGCAATTTTAGCTTGAGGTTTGAGCATAGGCTTAATTTGTTTAAGCATATCCCCAAAAGCATGGCTGGGAACAACCACTAATATATTATCACTAGCACTAACGGCCGCTTCCAAGTCACTAATAAGCTGCAAGCTTTCTGGGAATGGGCAGTCAGCTAAGTATTTAGTGTTTTCACGCGCGTTAACCATATCATTAACTTGGCTAGCATCACGTCCCCATAATAAGGTTTCATGACCATTTCGAGCCAAGCAAATGGCTAGTGCGGTGCCATAAGAGCCCGCACCCAATACTGTGATTTTGGCAGAAACAGTCATAAATACCTCTCAGTTACGAGTAACTTCAAATGTAGGTCGTAATTTATTGCGACACTGTCAGAGCATAGTTTCAAATGTAGGTCGTAACTCATTGCGACATTGTCGGACTAAAGTCCAACCTACAGGTGAAGCTAATAGTTAATGCGTTTCTGAGCTTTCTGGTGCGTTAACTTTCGCTTCAGCAGCACGTTGTTGTACATAAGACGCAAACAAGGCTTCAAAGTTCACTGGCGACAAGTTAAATTGTGGGAATGAACCACGGTTAACTAAACTAGCGACAGTTTCACGTGCATATGGGAACAACGTTGTTGGGCAGAATGCGCCAATAGTGTGTGCTAACTGTGCTTCAGGTAAGTTACCAATAGTGAAAATACCTGCTTGTTGTACTTCAGCTAAAAAGGCAACTTGTCCTTCAACTGTAGCCGTAACCGTCACAGCTAAAACAACTTCATAAGTATCATCGCCTAATTTATTAGAACGAGTATCTAAATCTAACTTGATTTCAGGCTTCCACTCTTTTTGAAAAATAGCAGGAGAGTTAGGCGTTTCAAAAGAAACATCTTTTGTATAGACACGTTGAATAGCAAATTGTGGGTTAGCTTGTTCTGCTGCGCCTGCTGGCTGTTGGTTTTCATCACTCATAAGAATTTTCCTGTGTTTTATTTAATTTGTTATTAGTTAGCTGCCAATAAAGGGTCTAACTGTTGATTCATTTCTAAAGCGACAAGTTGATCACAACCGCCGATATGAACATCATCAATGAATACTTGCGGCACGGTATAACCACCTTGGCTACGCTCAATCATTTTTTCACGTAATGCCATATCACCACCAATATTAATTTCATCAATTTGTAATGACGGGTGAGCCGATAATTTATGCTTAAGTAAAGCCATAGCGTGTGTACAGTACGGGCAGTAAGCTTTTGTATATATGTCTACTTTGGCCATATATTCTATTGTCACGAGCAAAAGAAGTATCGAGTGGCGAAGTCAGCTGACTCTAAGAATAGCTCTTCTAAACTCACAATTATTAACTCGTAACTTATTCCTTAGTTATCAGTAAAAAGTATTGAGTAGTGAAATATCCAAGTTCTCAAAATAGATCTTCGAAACTCGCAACTATTAACGTATTACTTTGTTACCGGTAAGCTTGCACCTGTCCATGCACCCATGCCGCCTTTTAATACACTAACGCGGGCAAAACCTGCTTTGTGTAAATCGTTAGCAACTTTTACTGCACTAATACCTGCATTACATACAACTATGATGGGATTATCTTTGTGCTTTTCAAGGCTAGCAAAACCATTTTTAGTGATTTTGTCATTAGGCAAACTTAACGAGTCTAAAATATGACCCGCTTTAAAGTCTTTTTCATTACGAATATCAAGCGCAACACCCTGCTCTCTATTCATTAAAAAAGTTAAGTCTTGTGAACTTATTTGCTTAACTGGCGACATTTGAATTTTTATTGTTGTCACTATAATCATAACGACAAGGGCAACCCAAACAGCACTTAACATGCCATTATTGCTGGCAAAAGTAATAAATTGTTCCATAAATGATGACTCTATCTGTAAATAGTAAAAGGATTAGCATTGAAATGTGAATTTTAAAAACCGTGACAGTATACAGATCCTACACTTTTTTGCCATGAAGATTTAATACCTATGCGAACTCATGATACCTCAATATGGTAAGTGCTACTGAATCATTTCTTGCTTAATTAAACTATCGCTTATGTGTACAATAGCGACAATTCTTATGAACACAGTAATAGGGCGGCAGTAATGGCACATGCAAACAAAAAATCGACAGTTTTAATTATCTTAGATGGTTGGGGCTATCGCGAAGAAAATGACTCCAATGCAATACAAGCCGCTAACACACCTGTACTCGACAAACTTAAAGCTAACTACCCTAATATGCTAATACAAACCTCTGGTATGGCTGTGGGCTTACCTGAAGGACAAATGGGTAATTCTGAAGTTGGTCATGTTAATTTAGGCGCAGGGCGCGTTGTATATCAAGACTTCACCCGCATCACTAAATCAATTGCAGACGGTGAATTTTCACAAAACCCGACATTATGCCAAGGGGTAGATAAGGCGATTGAACACAATAAAGCCGTGCATATTTTTGGTTTATTATCTCCCGGTGGCGTTCATAGTCATGAAGATCATATTATTGCCATGATGGAATTAGCTAAAGCACGTGGCGCAACAAAAGTGTATTTGCATGCTTTTTTAGATGGTCGAGACACACCACCACGTAGTGCTAAAGCTTCATTAGAAAAAGTACAGCAAAAATTCGAGCAACTTTTTTCGAGTTCTAAAGGCGAAGGGCAAATAGCCTCTGTTATTGGTCGTTACTACGCCATGGATAGAGATCAACGCTGGGATCGAGTTCAATTAGCGTACGACTTAATGGTTTCAGGCGAGAGTAAATATCAATATAAAGACGCTGTATCTGCACTTGAAGCGGCTTATCAGCGAGATGAAAATGATGAATTTGTTAGTGCTAGTGCCATTTTAAATGATAATGGTGAAGTGATAGAAGTTAACGATGGCGATGCCTTAATTTTTATGAACTTTAGAGCCGATCGCGCTCGCCAGTTTAGCCGCTGTTTTACTGAAAGCGACTTTACCGGTTTTGCTCGTAAAAAAGTACCTGCCATTAGCGACTTTATTATGCTGACCCAATATGCTGCTGACATTAATGCACCTAGCGCTTTCGCTCCACAAGCACTTAACAATGTAATGGGTGAATGGCTTGCTAAACATGATAAAACTCAATTACGCATTTCAGAAACTGAAAAATACGCTCACGTGACCTTTTTCTTTAGTGGTGGCCAAGAAGATACCTTTGCAGGTGAAGAGCGAATTTTAGTTCCTTCTCCGGATGTTGCTACCTATGACTTACAACCAGAAATGAATTCAACCTTGCTCACCGATAAACTAGTTGCCGCCATTGAAAGTGGTCAGCATGATTTTATTGTTTGTAATTATCCTAACGGTGATATGGTTGGCCATACGGGTGATTTTAATGCCGCGGTTAAAGCATGCGAAGCCGTTGATACTTGTGTTGGACGTGTCGTTTCGGCATTAAAAGCAACCGGTGGTGAATGTTTAATTACTGCCGATCATGGTAACGCTGAACAAATGTTAGATGAAAAGTCAGGCCAAGCGCACACGGCTCATACGTGTGAACCGGTACCACTTATTTATGTTGGCAGAAACGCTAAACCCGCCAGCACAGGTACCTTAAGTGACATTTCACCAACCCTATTACATTTAATGGCAATGAAAAAACCAGAAGAAATGACCGGTTCCATTTTAATGGAATTAAGTTGATGCAATTAGATTAATGGGGCAAACTGTAAGTGAATTTTTGTGCTGAACATTTAATCAGCCAATGTAGGACGGAATTTATTCTGTCAACGAGTTTTAATTACCGTGTCAGACTGAAGTCTAACCTACAAAAGATAAATTACTAATGC
>JAPYOP010000058.1 GCA_029938115.1 Colwellia sp.
AGCAATTGTCGAGGAGCAGTTGTCTAGGAGCAGTTGCCGATAGCCATTTAACACTTACCCACATATTAACTAAGGAGAATAAAATGAGAATATCCACCATGCAGCAATTTAATACTGGCGTTAATGCCATGTTGGATAATCAAAAGGCTACGTTAAATACTCAACAGCAAATTTCTACGGGGCGCAGTATTTTAACTCCTGCAGACGATCCAATAGCGTCTACAAGAATACTTCAGCTACAGCAAGATATTAGTCTTAGAGAGCAATTTAACGACAACGTTACCGCCGCACGTAATCGTCAAAATTTAGAAGAATCCATTTTAACCAGCATCACCGAGAATGTATCAAAAATAAGGGAGCTTACTGTTAATGCGGGTAATGGCTCCATGACACAAGAAGACAGAACCTATATATCATTTGAAATAGAAGAGCGCCTTAATGCCTTAGTGGATTTAATGAATACTAAGGATGCCAGTAATACCTATATTTTTTCTGGTTTTAAAGGGGAGACCTTGCCCTTTCCAGAACGTGCCGGAGGAGGTGTAACGTTTGTTGGTGACGAAGGTGAGCGAACGTTGGAGGTAAGTAGTAGCACTAAGGTGCAAACTAATGACTCGGGTAAAAAACTATTTATGGACATACATAGTGACAAAAATACGTTTTATACCCAAGATAATGCAAGGAATAACGGTACTGGGTACATTAGTAATGGGTTTGTGAGTATACAAGACGAATATGATGATTTTTATCCAGAGGATATGGTCATTCGTTTTAACCCTGAAGGATATATAGCGCCACCAGGGCCAAATTACACCGTAATGACCAGCAGTGAAAATCGAGCAATAGATGGCCTAGATGGGCAGCCATTCTCTACTGGAACACCGCTTGAGATAAAAGGACTAAATTTTAAAATTGCAGGAGAACCTGAACCTGGCGATAGTTTTTTTGTCCAAAGCAGTCCTAAACAAGCTTTAACAGATACTGTATCTGGCTTGATAGAAGGCTTACGTACTTTAGGAGACGATCCAGAGCAAAGTGCTGCGTTAGATGCTTTATTAGAAACCAGCTTAGAGAATTTAGATCATGCCCAGAGTAGTATATCTGAAGTACGCAGCCAAATTGGTGGACGCCTAAATACCCTAGATAACATGGAAAATTTACACGCAGATGTGGACCTAGTGAGCCAAGAAATACTAAGTAAATTACAAGATATAGATTTCGCTGAGGCTGTAAGCCGATTGTCGCTGGAAACCTTTTTATTAGAAGCGTCCCAGCAAAGCTTTACTCAAATTAACCGGTTGTCACTTTTTAATAGCTTATAACGCTAAGTATATAGTGAATATTCACCTGTGGGATCGAGCCATGGATGGCTCTTATGAAGGCAATGCAGAGAGCAATTCCCTAGGCCACCTGTGGCCGAATCCTAATAATCCTTATGCCAAGTCTGTAACTCTATCAATATATTGATAATCCCCTAACTTGGTTCATTTATTGCGTTACTTAAGTATTAATTAAACCTGTCGATAGTAAATTGACACCCCAGAAAAACCGGAGGCCAAACATGTTTGATGGTCAAACAATACTGATTACAGGCGGTACCGGATCTTTCGGTAAGCAATATACACAAACATTGTTAGACCGATACAAGCCAAAAAAAATCATCATATTTTCCCGTGATGAACTTAAGCAATATGAAATGCAGCAGGTATTTGACCAAGAGCCTATGCGTTATTTTATTGGAGATGTACGTGATCGTGATCGTTTAATGCAGGCATGCAATGGTGTGGACTATATTATTCATGCTGCTGCCATGAAACATGTGCCAGCAGCTGAATATAATCCTACTGAGTGCATTAAAACCAACATTAATGGGGCCGAGAACGTTATTCATGCAGCCATTCAAAATGATGTAAAAAAAGTCATCGCGTTATCCACCGATAAAGCCGCCAACCCCGTTAATTTATATGGTGCGACTAAGCTGTGTAGCGATAAATTATTTGTTGCTGCAAATAATATGGTGGGCGGTGAAGTGCCACGTTTTTCAGTAGTCCGTTATGGCAATGTAGTGGGTTCTAGGGGCTCTGTGGTGCCATTTTTTAGAAAACTAATTTCAGAGGGGGCTACAAGTTTACCCATAACAGATTTAAATATGACTCGTTTTTGGATCACCCTACAACAAGGGGTAGATTTTGTGATTAAAAATTTTTCCCGTATGAAGGGCGGTGAGATTTTTGTCCCAAAAATCCCCTCAGTCACTATGACCGACTTGGCAAAAGCAATTGCACCAAATATTGATCTAAAAGAAATTGGTATTCGGCCCGGTGAAAAATTACACGAAAAAATGTGCCCACGAGATGATAGCTATCGAACCATCGAATTTGATGATCATTACGTTATAGCACCAGCCATTAGTTTTTATGATGGTGTAGTAAATTATATTTCCAATAACCTAGGGGAAGAAGGTAAGCCAGTTAATCAGGGATTCTCATATGATTCAGGTACAAATGATTGGTTCCTATCTGTTATTGAGACCGTTAAATTATTAGAAGAAGCAGATGCATGATTCCTTATGGAAAACAAGATATCTCTCAAGAAGATATTGATGCGGTAATTGATGTTTTAAAATCAGATTTCCTTACCCAAGGGCCCGTAGTGCCACTATTTGAACAGGCTGTTGCTCAGTATTGTGATGCGAACTACGGTATAGCAACTAATAGTGCGACATCGGCATTACATATTTCTTGTCTTTCATTAGGAGTAAAAAAAGGTTCACTTGTATGGACCTCCGCAATTTCGTTTGTTGCCTCTTCAAACTGTGCTTTATACTGTGGAGCTAACGTAGATTTTATAGATATAGATGATAAAACTATCAACATTTCTACCTTGTCCCTTCAAAAAAAATTAGAAATGAACACTATTAATAATAAAGCACTTCCAGATGTAGTCATTGTTGTGCATATGGCTGGCCAAAGCTGCGATATGGAGGCGATCCATAAATTATCTATAAAATATGGGTTTTCAATAATAGAAGATGCATCTCATGGGATTGGTAGTAGATATAAAAATAAACCAGTGGGTAATTGCGAATTCAGTGATATAACTATTTTTAGTTTTCACCCTGTAAAAATAATCACCACTGGAGAAGGTGGCATGGCTATTACTAATTCAGAAAAACTTTCTCACAAAATTAAACTATATCGATCACATGGTGTGACTCGAGATAAAGAGTTTATGAAATGCCAGTCTGTAGATTCTTGGTATTACGAACAAATAGAGCTTGGTTACAATTATAGAATGACAGATATGCAAGCAGCATTAGGATTGTCACAATTAAATAGTCTTGATTATTTTGTTAATAAAAGGACAGAAATATTCAATAAATATGAAAAAGAATTATCCTGTATAAATATAAAAACACCATTTAAAATGAATTATTCAGAGCCGTCTTGGCATCTTTATATTATACAGATAAATATTAAAAGATTAGATAGAAAGATAATATTCGATAGATTTCGTGAAAAAGGTTTAGGTGTGAATGTACATTATCGTCCTATTTATCAGAATCCATATTATGAAGGTTTAGGGTTTAAAAATGGGTTATGTCCTAAAGCCGAGGTGTATTATGAAAAGTGTATTAGCATTCCTATTTATCATGGTATGTCAGAAGCAGATCAAGATAATGTGATTAAGACTGTTAATGAGGTTTGTTCATGAATGTGGCAATAATACCTGCCCGTGGTGGAAGTAAAAGAATACCAAGGAAGAATATTAAGTTGTTCTTTGATAAACCTATGATTTCATATTCAATTGAAGCAGCCATTAATTCTAAGTTATTCGATCGAATTATCGTATCCACCGATGATGAAGAAATATCAGGTATAGCGTTAGAATATGGGGCTGAAGTTCCATTTATTCGTCCTGCAGACTTATCATGCGATCAAACAACAACCGTTCCAGTTGTTAAACATACTATTGAGGCGTTATTACATTCAGGTGTTAGTGATATTGATTATGTGTGCTGCATTTATGCCGCAGCTCCGTTTATTATGGTAAATGACCTTAAACTAGCCTATGAAAAAATCCAACATTCAAATGCAGATTACTGTTTACCAGTAACGACTTATCCATACCCAGTTCAACGAAGTCTTCACTTGAATGAATCTGGCATGATAAAAATGAAAAATCCTGAATACAATTATATTCGTAGTCAAGATCTAGATACATGTTATCACGATGTTGGTCAATTTTATTTTGGAAGAACAGCCGCTTGGTTACAGGATAAGCCAATTTTATCTGGGAAATCACTTCCCATAATAATCCCTAGAATGAGAGTGCAAGACATAGATACACAGGAAGATTGGGATTTTTCAGAACTAATGTATGAGGTCATAAATAGAAATACATGATAGAAAAATCATACATAGTTTTTCGAGCTGATGGTAATTCCGATATTGGTCTTGGTCACTTAATGAGATGCTTAACCCTAGCTGAATTATTTTGTAGTTCTGGTTTCAGAATTTTATTTATTTGTTTAAAAGTCAGTGATTTCATTGGTAGTGTTATGAGTAGTAAAAATTATCAATTAAAAGAGATCGAAGGTACCTTTGATTGCTCATTTGAAGATGCTAAAAGAAGCATAAAAGCCATTGAAAATATTAATGTCGAGTTGTTGGTCGTGGATCATTATTCATTAGATAGTCGATGGGAAAATGATCTTCTTGATAATGTGGGTAAGATAATGGTGATAGATGATTTGGCTAATCGTAGACATCATTGTAATTACCTATTAGATAGTAGCTATGGTCGCTTGCCAGATGATTATCTCAAGATAAGTAATCCAAATTGTAAGTTAATACTAGGCGTTGATTATTGCTTATTGCGGCCTGATTTTTATGATCTTAGGCAAGCCTCTATTAAAAAGAGAAAAGGCACCACTGAAATACAGTCAGTTTTAATCAACTTTGGAGGAACCGATTCACAAAATTTGTCCATTGAAACTTTTTTTCACTTAGTTGAAAGCAGTTATCAAGGGGATGTTCATATCTTGATTAGTTCAAGCAGTCAATATTTGCAAGAGTTGATTTCAGCTGAGAAGAGGTTTACTAACCTTAATTTACATATAGATGAACAGCAAGTCGCAGAGCTTATGCTTAATGTAGATGTTGCCATTGGTAGTGTGGGTACATCATCTTGGGAGAGGTGTTGTATGGGATTGCCTACGATTGGCGTAATTGTTGCCAGTAATCAAAATAACATTGCACAGCAGTTGGCTAAAATTGGTGCCATGATACTTTCTAGCCGTGAGGAACTCCGAAAAAATATAGATGTATTACTATCTGAGATTGATTTAATGAGGTGGCATAAAGTTTCAAATCAAGCATTTAAGATCTGTGATGGTCTGGGGGCTTTAAGAGTGGCTAATGCTGTTTTAGATTTACCCGTTAATATTAGTCTTCATGAAATGGATACCAGACATGAAGATTTACTTTATACCTGGCAATGCGAAATAGGTAATCGACAGTACAGTGGAGATCCAGCTATACCTAGCATAAAAGAGCATAAAATTTGGTTTAAAGATTCTTTAAAAAATTCTAAACGGCGAATGTGGTTAATAGTATTTAATAATAATAATTGTGGTTATGTAAGATTAGATGAACAAGAAAAATCGGAAGAAGTTTCAGTGTTGATTTCACAATCATTTAGAAAATTGGGTTTAGCAAATGCGGCTATTAAACAACTTAAAACTTTAAGTCATTTCAATATAATTGAGGCTGAGGTAGCTGAAACCAATATAGCTTCGAGCGTGTTATTTCAAAAGCTTGATTTTAAAAAAATAAGTAATACACGGTATCAATGGGTAGAATCATGAGGCATGTATCCATTAACGGCCGTTTAATAGGTGAAGGCCAGCCACCATTTGTAGTGGCTGAAATTTCAGCCAATCATAATGGTAGTATTGAAAATGCCCTTAATTTAATTACAGCGGCTAAGAATGCAGGGGCAGATGCTGTAAAGTTACAAACGTACACTCCAGATACGCTCACTATTAATTCAAATAAACCCGATTTCATCATAAAAGGTGGAATATGGGATAAATACTCTTTATATGAATTATATAAAGAAGCTCATACTCCATTTGAGTGGCATGAAGAGTTATTTGGTCATGCAAGGGATTTGGGAATTACCTGCTTTAGTTCACCATTTGATGAAACGGCAGTGGACTTACTTGAAGATTTAAATACTCCAGCCTATAAAATTGCTTCATTTGAGATAGTCGATTTACCCTTAATTAAGTATGTTGCGCAAACGGGAAAGCCGATGATAATTTCAACTGGGCTTGCCAATGTAAATGAAATCCAAGAGGCCATCGATGTAGCAAGGGAAAACGGCTGCTCTGACTTAATTTTATTGCATTGTATTAGTTCTTACCCAGCACCTATTTCTGAGTCAAACTTAAAAGTTATTCCTGATATGGCTAATCGCTTTACAGTAGTGAGTGGGTTGTCTGATCATACCTTGGGAATCACCGCATCTATTTCGGCTGTTGCACTCGGAGCTTGTTTCATTGAAAAACATTTTACCAATAGTCGAAAAAATATTGGTCCAGACTCGTCGTTTTCATTAGAGCCTCAAGAGCTCTCCGATTTATGTCGATATACAAAAGAGGCATGGCAATCCCTAGGTAGCATAAACTATGATAGAAAAAAATCAGAGAATGAAAATTCCGGATTTAGGCGCTCTCTATATTTTTCAACGGATGCATCAATTGGCGATAAGATAGATGCAACAATAATACGAAGTATTCGGCCCGGGTATGGATTGCATCCAAGATATTATGACGAAATCATAGGGAAAAGTCTCACACGAAACGTTGAAAAAGGTAATCCTGTTACATGGAGCGATATAGATTAGAAAAATATGTTGGTGTATTTAATCTATCTATGTTTGGAATGAAAAATTTATGATTGAAAAAATTGCAATAATTGATTTTAATGCGGGAAACATATTCTCGGTTATAAATGCATTTAAAAAAGTTAAATGCGAAATAATTATCGCGAAAAAACCTTGTGATTTAAATGGTATAGATAAAATTGTCTTGCCTGGAGTTGGTTCTTTTAATGCTATTAAAGAAAAACTAGATTCATTGGGGTTTACTGAATACTTAAAGAAACATGCTGAACAAGGAGGTTGCCTTTTAGGTATTTGCATTGGCATGCAACTACTTTTTGAATTTGGTGAAGAAGGAGGTCGAACTCCTGGGTTAGGGTTGGTAAAAGGCTGTGTCGTGCCATTTAACTCTATAGAAGGCTACCGGGTTCCTCATATGGGGTGGAATGATGTTTGTGACCAGGGAGAATATAGACTTCTTGAAAACATGAATATTAAACCGGGTACATCATTCTATTTCGTTCATAGTTTTTATGCGGTTTTAGACGAAAATATACCTCATTTTACCTGTAATTATTGTAATGAAAATATAATTTCAGGATTTAAAAAAGACAATATTCTTGGTTATCAATTCCATCCAGAAAAAAGTCAAGAGGCTGGAATTAAGTTAATAAGGAATTTTATTGACTTGTAAATAGGTGGTTATAATAATGTTAAAAACACGAATTATCCCGATATTATTACTTAAAGGGAGTTCTGTTGTTAAAACAATTAACTTCGAAAATGCAAGGATAGTTGGTGACGCCGTAACAAGTATTAAGGTGTTTTCGACGCGTATGGCAGATGAAATGGTCATTGTTGATATTGAGGCTAGCCAGATGGGCCGGATTAATTTTCCGCTTATTAAGCGTTTAGCATCACAGTGTGTAATGCCAATTACCATTGGCGGAGGCGTATCGTCGCTAGAAGACGCCGAACAACTATTTCGGTCTGGCGCCGACAAAGTTTTAATTAATAGTAGTTTTTATACGAACCAATTATTAATTTCACAAATAGCAAAAATTTATGGTAATCAGTCTGTGGTGTTTTCCTTAGATGTCAAACGAGTAAATGGAAACTATATAGCGGTTAAAAATAATGGCACTGAACTAACACAATATAGTGCTATTGATGCTGCTATTCTGGCAGTAGAAAAAGGAGCAGGCGAAATAATATTAAATTCCATAGATAATGATGGTTTGATGAAAGGTTATGACCTTGAATTAATTTCAGATATTAGCTCTTCGGTAAATGTGCCTGTTGTAGCGACAGGGGGTTGTGGCTCAAAAGAAGACTGTGTTTTGGCCATAAATGCAGGTGCAAGCGCGGTTTCTGCTGGAAGTATTTTTCATTGGATCGGTGAGAGTATTATAAGTCTAAAAGAATTCATGAACAGTAAAGGGATTGAGGTGAGACTTTTATGAGCGAAATAGTTTATTGCAGGAGGTGCCTTTTCCCGGAAACAAAACCAGATTTATTCTTTGATGCTGATGGAGTTTGTGATGCTTGTAAATCCGCAGATCGAAAGCATGGCTTTGAAGATGCAATTAACTGGGATAAAAGAAAAGATCAGTTTAAAGCTATTTTGGAAGAGGCTAAGAAAAATGCCAAAGGTAAGTATGATTGTTTGGTTCCAGTAAGTGGCGGGAAGGATAGTACCTGGCAGGTTTATGCAATGAAAAAAATACATGGTATGAACCCTTTAGCTGTTACGTTTGATCAATTTGATCAAACACCAACAGGTGTACATAATCTTGAAGTGCTTAGAGAAATAGGAGTCGATCATGTGCACTTCACATTGAACCCAAATATTGTGAAAGCATTGGTAAAGAAAGGCTTTGAAATTATAGGAGATCATTATTGGGTTAACCATGTTGGTATTTATACTGTTCCTTTTCATTTTGCCGTAAATTTTAATATTCCTTTAGTTATTTTCGGAGAAAATCCACAATTTGAATACGGTGGCCCTGAAGCTAGCAGAGATAACTTAGTAATGGATAGAGCTTGGAGGCAAGAGTTTGGTTTAATGCGAGGGTTAAGAGAAGAGGATATGGTTGACGATGACATATCTTTGCAAGATTTAGCAATGTTGCAGTTTCCAGCTGATGAAAAAATGCATCGTTCAGAGGTTTTAGGTACTTTTTATGGGCAATATTTTAAATGGGATGCATCGATTCATACTGAGTTAATCCGTAAAGAAGGCTGGAGATCATTGCCTTGTGCTCCTGCCGGGTCATGGGTTGATTATGAAAATTGTGATATGAAATATATCGATATTCGCGAACGTATTAAATATTTAAAATTTGGTTATGGTCGTGCAACTGATCAACTCAATATTGAATTAAGAAATGGAAGAATTACAAGAGAAGACTCATTGATAATTGCTAAAGAAACTGATGGAAAGGTAAATCCAGATAACGTAGTTGAATTTTGCAAATATATTGAAATAGAAGAAAGTGAATACAATGAAATCATGGATTCATTTGTCAATTATGATATTTTTGAAAAAAATGAATTAGGCGAATGGACTTTAAAGCATGAAAGAAAATAGGGAGTATGAAATGGAGACAGATCAAGAAAAATTCTGGAAAGGGGAGTTTGGTGAGAGGTACATAGACCGTAATATAGATTTAACATTATTATCATCAAATATATCATTTTTCTCTAAAGTGTTATCGACCATGGGGGGAATAAAATCTGTTTTAGAACTTGGCTGTAATGCCGGTATGAATTTAAAGGCTATTAAGGCTTTGAATCAAGAAATTGATTTAACGGGTGTTGATATCAATGAATTAGCTTTATCTGAGGTTGAGAAGTGGGGTGGAGCAACAACCATTGTTAGTTCTATTCTTGATTTGAAGATTGAAGATAAGTACGATTTAACTTTCACAAAGGGAGTAATGATTCATATTAATCCTGATTTTTTAGATGTTGTGTACTCAAATTTATATGATCTATCTAGAAAATATATACTAGTGGCAGAGTATTATAATCCTATGCCCGTTTCAATTGACTATCATGGGCACCAGGATCGTTTATTTAAACGAGATTTTGCCGGTGAGATGCTCGATATATACAGCGACCTTAGGTTAATTGATTATGGATTTTTGTATCATCGAGACCCTGTATTTCCACAAGATGATATTAATTGGTTTTTATTAAGCAAGTATACCAAATTATAACGTATTTTTAATAATTTCTATAGCGGCAGAATGTTTAAAGTTAAGCCGTTTTATAGTCATTTTTATGATCGCTACATATATTAGCTTTAAGATGATATGTCTGATCTTCAATCTTGATGTTTTATATTAAATGCCAGTTGTAAGGGATGGTTCTACAGATAAAGTTAGAGTTATTCTGATTGATAACTCAGATTTGTAAATTACTTGATGGTTAATACTATACTGTTACAAGGTTTTGCATTATTGATAAATTTTGATCGGAATTACATTTTTAGGCTATAAACAATGAATAAAAAAATAGAAACACCATATAACAATAAAAGTGATAAATCGTTCTGGAAAACAGCTGTTGAATCTGTATGTCTAGAAAAGGAATTGTTCTCACTTATCCATGAAATAAAAATTGGAAAAAAAGATCCAAGAATATCATCAGTCGGATCATGCTTTTCTCAGCATGTTGGAAAATGGTTGGTTGAGAATGGTTTTAAATTTAACCAAAGTAAAATCGAAACAAATAGTGTTTCAAGTTTCGCCTTTGGGAATATATATACCCCAAGATGTTTACTGCAGTGGCTTGATGTTAGCCAGATAGAAAATCCTAATTATATGCAATATAATGTATATCTGTTTGATAATCGGTATTATGATTTGTTAAGGCCAAATTTCAATTTATCTGGATTTAACTCTAAATCTGACCTTCAAGCAGCAAGAATTAATGCGACCTGTGAAATTATATCAACAATAAAAAATACTGATTTGTTAATTTTTACTCTTGGTTTAACTGAATCGTGGAAAGATAAAAGAGGTGTGTTTTATCCAGTATGTCCCGGTGTGGTTTGTGGAGAATTTGATAGCTCAGTATATAGTTTTTATAATTTTACATTTGATGACATAAAATCTGACCTTGAAAAACTTTCTATACGGCTAAAAGAGATAAATCCTGACATAAAAATTGTATTAACAGTTTCACCTGTACCCCTGACCGCTACAGCAACTGAAAACCATGTTTTAGTGGCTAGTCAATACTCAAAATCAACTTTGCGATCAGTCGCAGGTTTTTTAGCTGAAAACTCATCTGACTTTGAATACTTTCCTTCTTATGAGGTTATTACATCCCCGCTTAAAGGTGATTTTAGATTTGAAGATAACTTGAGAACAGTTACTCCAAAAGCTGTGGAGTATGTAATGGGGCATTTTAGATCAGTCTTCGCTGATCACTTAAAAACGAAAGATATTAATGATAAGGTGAAAATTAAAGATAACAATGATGACTCGTTTAACGAAATAGTTTGTGAAGATGAATTAATAGAAGCGTTTCATAAATTAGATAATGAAACTAAAAATAATAATTTGATTACGCTGACACTTGTTGGTGATAGTCATATGGGAAAGTTGTCTAGGGCATTTAATGAGATAGATGTAACTCACTGTGGAGGTATTATTATGAACGGGTCTGGATTTTCAGATCATAAATATGCGCTTTGCGATATAGAATATTTTGTACCGTTAGAATGCCCAGAATCAAGGGCGTTATGGTTAAATACATACAGGAATCTGTCTAACCTAGAACTAAATATAGAAAATTCAATTATTATTGCAAATATAGGTGTTCAACTTCACATTCATGCTGGAAAATTTGTATTGTGGTATTTTGAAAAACACCAAAAGTTTAATGAAATAGAAATTGAAAACTCTGATTTTAATGAGTTTTTTAACGAGAATCTTACCGACCAATTTAGCATACTTAAAGGGTTTATCAGTAATGGCCATCAAGTAATTGTTATATCAGATCCGCCATTTAGCAAATACTTTCCTGAGTCAAAAGAATTATCCAAAGTGATTAATAGATATCATGTGGCATTAGGGTGTGCCTTACAGGAAGAGGGTATTGAATTCTATAACGCAGCAGATGTATTTGAAAATGAAATATCAAATGGTGAGAGCTATGTGTCATTAAAGGTGACTGAAGGTCGATCCGACTGGTTTCACGGAAATGATCAATATTACATATGGCTAGCCAAAAAATTAAACGAAATGTTTATTGATAGTATTGCTGAATCAGTATAGTTGAATACCATAATAATCAATATTAACAAAAGGCAGCGAAGGAACGAGACTAACCTATAGTAGTGCATCAGGCTTAGGAGTGTAGAATGTACCTATCTGTAATAAAATCAGTCCTAGCATCGACACTTGAGCATTAATTATAGCTCTATACTTAGCTCTCATATATACAGTCTGAGAATAGATATCTCTAATATTAGTGCACAGCGTCCCATAACCAAGGGTCGGCTTCATCTGGGTAAGTTTTATTGGTGACTGATTCAACCTCGCTAACACAATTATGTAAAAAATCCTTAAATTGTTTCTTCCAAGTAGCCATAAATTCAGCTCTATTTGACTTGTCTATAGCCATTCCATGAGACAATAATAGATATAGAAAATGCCAAACACTTCCTCTCAATAAAAATACTAAAGAGCCATAATTATTTTCAATGTCCTTTAAGTCTTTTATCAGGCTTGAAGTGAGCTCTATGGCGTTATCTATATTATTTATTGGTCCATGTAACTTCAAACTACTGTCTATCTTTTTATGTATTTCTTTCATAAAATTATTTAGTTTTGATACTTCTAATCGTAATTCATTTTCATTGATAATTTTACGGGTATGATTTTTTATATTATCTAGATACATCTGTTTGTTGTGTGTTCCTTGAATTTTTAAATTCAGTTGTTCAGTTGAATAATACTGTGAATTATCTATTTTGGCCCCTTCTGAGCAGTTAATGATCTCACCTTCATAATCGCTGATAGCGTATTCAAGGCATTTTAATGCAGAAAAATAATCTATGGTTGTTAGTATATATTTTCCATTAATAGACTTTATTTTTATGAAATCATTTCTATTTTCTTGTTTATTAACTTCATCCTTTATAAACTTGGTTGCTTCTTTTTCATAATACACTGTGCCTTTTGCGTGATGTTCGTTCTTGCTTTTGAAGCCATAATCGCAGCCAAATAACATTATTCTTGGTATACCTAAATGCATAGCTAAGGCAACACCTGAATTGGTGCAGGTAGGGGTGGCATGTTTTACGGCCTGATCAATATTTGAAAACATTTTATTTAATGCTGTTGAGTCTTTTATGAAAAATATACAATTTGAAAACGCACTGCATGTTTTGGGGTGGGTTTGCAGTGATGCTAATATTGTTATTTTTTTCAAATAAGACGGATCTTTATCTGCTATTATTTTTATTGAACTAGTCCATGTAGCTAAATGTGACTCTAATTCTATATGGAAATCTGGGGTAATTCCGTACTTATACAAAGAGTTTATGGCTGTTCCACAAGAAAAAATTAAACAGCTACTCTGTATTTTTTTCAAATCTTCTATTCGTTTGTCAAGTGATCTTCCACTACCTACGATACAGACTTGAGCATCTGAAAAACTACTAGATTTGCATTTATTTTTTAGTAATGACCCGCTTCCTCTAAATAAGTTGTGTAAAGCATTGTTTTGTTGATTAATTTCATCGTCAAAATATCCCCAGGCCTCAAAAATCAATTGTAATTCACTTTTAAGTCTTTCTATCAGTGGTAAGTAAAATGTATTTGCGAGGTGGTTATAAATAAATGCACATAAGGGGTACATTGGCGTTAAGCTAACCAATGCGTTCCTTATTTCTTTATAGTGAGTCTCTATACATTGTGCATCTTGGTATATAAATTTAATTGAACGATTATTTGAACTAGAGAAGTATTCCCATATTTTTTTCCAGTCAATATAAAATAGTGAAACAAAGAGTTTTTCTATGTCAGATTCTACAATCACTAGGTGACGTATTTTTTGTCTCTTTAATAACTCTTCGATATGCAGGCCAACACCGAAAGTGAGCAGTACTGGTAGTTCATGGGGGATTTCGTACCCCTTAAAAGTATTGAGATCTAAGGGAGAGCTTGTTATGGATTCTCTAATAGATTTAGTAAATAGGCGGTTACCATAATAAGATTCAATCCGCGAGGGGTTAACTGTATGGTAGGTGCCTGATTCAGGGTTTGCCCTGGTAAAGGCATCTACTTCTTTTACCGCGTAAGCGCGCATATCACCAAAATAGAGTGATTCCCCCATAACTTTAAGGTCTATATTTCCTGTGGCTCGTTGGATGCTCAATTGATATCGATTTGGCTTAATCTGCTTCAAGGCACGCGCTAGATCAGGGAGCTCTGTTTCAAAAAAACTAATATTTTTTGACGACAGTGATTGTGTTTTCTTGCCATTCGATACTGGAGTGGTCATGAATTTTGTATTCTCATTTTTTAGAAAAATTTTACTGATAAATTATGTATAAGAAATGTAAGTTATATAAGTTATTTATTTGTTTCAATCCAGTCTTCTGTAGAAGGGAACTCATTTTTTTCTAAATAGGTGTTTATAGTTGTTTTTACATCTTTTAAATAATCGGTGTAATCGTTTAGCCAAGTGTTTATGATGTCATTCCTGTATGAATTATCTGTGTAGTTAGAAATTATATATAAAGATAATAGCGGTAATCGAATAAACGACATGATATTTCGGTATTGTAAATGATTGTTTGAAAAGTCCGATTCAATCGAGTTTAGTATTGACTTTACTAATTTTGAGAAATTAATGTTGGAGTTAGTTAGATTTTTTTCAATTGTATTTTGTATTGTGTAGCACACAGTAAAGCTTTTATCATACATGTTGTGCGTTTGTATTTTTGTGTCGAATTCTGATATGTCATTAAAAAAATAGTTGATTTTTGTATTTTCGTTGTCAGACATCTCCATTTTTTCAATTAGTTGATTTGGTGTATGGTGAATCGAATTTGATATTTCTGCACCAAATGAGCAATTAATGAATTTATTTTTTTTAATAGAAGTTAGATTTTGCATTACCTCCTTTGCCGCGTGCAATAAAGGCGTTGTCATAACAATATTTTTGTAGACATCCAATACCTTTATACTTGCTCCTGGTATACCGGTTTCTTTTTCCTCTAAAATCTTCAAATGACCTTTTAAATCTTTTTGGTAGCTTATATTATCTTTTGCGTGATGGGCGTTATTGGTATAAGCAAAATCCAACCCCACAAGGTATATAGTTCCTTTGGATATTCTGCTTGCAAATGCTGTTGCACCGTTAGTACAACTAATGCCACCATGATCTAATATTGAGCTAATTGGAAGGTGCTTGGATATTTCAGACGCAGCTTGAATGAAGTAGTGGGTTTCTTTAAAAAAGTTAGATAGTTTTGGGTTGCTGGATAAACTACATATCAATGTCGTATCTTTTAAACTAAATGAGTGGTTTACGTGCTCTAAATTTAACGCTGCTAGGTTTTGGAACTCAAGTTCAAAGTGTATGTCGGGCTGTATGTTTGATTTTAAAAGAGAGATTAAGCTGCTGCCAGCTGAAATTACAAATAGTTTATTTCTGTATTTTTTTATAATATCTATGTAGTGATCGAGTGATGGCCCTGCTCCCACAATTATTGTGTTTGTATTGTTGTTACCTAGAGTTGTTTTATCTAGATCTAGTATTTTTTTGTTGAGTGAAATATTATAATTTGAATTTAATAGTCTTTGTGAATCGGGACCTGCACATTCAACTGCCACCTGTTTGAAAACGCAATAGTTATAAATTTTTTCTTTCACATTCGCATATTCATTTGTAGGAGTTATGCTTTCTAGATGATTGTATGTTAGTGTCGACACTATTATAGATGGGTATGATCTATTCATAAATTCTGTTAACTCAATGTCAAATTTTTCGACATTCGAATTTACAATGAGTGAGATGTTTTTATCTAATAGCTCCTTCCAGTTTGTGCAATAAAGGCTTTCCTTTAAGTTATTTATGTTGTTTTCTATTACTATTATGTTATCAAAAATATTTAGTTCATTTAGTAATTGAATGTGGTGGCCAAGTCCTATACCAAATATTATCAGGTCACCCTTGTCTGGGGTTAATTGGCTACACTTGTCATAGTATCTTGAATAATGCTTTGCTGTTTTAATGAAAGCATTTTTTTTAATTATATCCTTAACGTTAATACTTGAAGGAGCAGGTTTGTAATTTATTTTATTCATTTTTTCGATGAAGGCCGTCACTTCATTTTTTGCAGATATTAGAGCGCCTTCTTTATATATTGTTTTTCCATCAATAGCTTTATTTAGTGTAAGTGTATTTGTATCGATAGTAAGTGAAATATTATCTGTAGACTCAATTATGTGTTCATAAAGATGTTTTTTGTGTGATTTTAAATAGTTTATATTTGTATTGTAAAGTTCTTCAATATTTATCTTAACCTGGTTGATGTTCATTCTAACTCCAGTAATAAGTGGGTGGGTGAAGGGTTTATATCTTTTACTCCAACCACTCTTCTTTTAGGTAATGGTCCTTCCCCTTTAGTACTTTCATTATTTTCTCTTTTACAAATTTATAATATGATTTGTAGTCCATTAACCAGTATTTTATTATCTCAGGAGAATCTTCCTCGCTGCTATAGTTTATTAATAGGTAAAGCAGTAATAGAGGCATTCTGTTTAAAGACATAATGCTTCGGAATTGACCTTGTCTGTCTTTTGTTTCAAATTCAATGCCTTTTATTATTTTATCAATTAGTTTGCAAGC
The DNA here is from genome assembly GCA_029938115.1 of Colwellia sp. Taxonomy (GTDB): domain Bacteria; phylum Pseudomonadota; class Gammaproteobacteria; order Enterobacterales; family Alteromonadaceae; genus Colwellia. Next base: position 16,765 of record JAPYOP010000058.1, read on the forward strand.
TTCTTTATTTTCTAATTCAACGGCACTCTCCACAATTGGAATTATTTGATCGACTACTGTAAATGATACTTCAAGTAATTCGATTGTACTTTGATGTATGTGATAATAGTCTAAATGGTTGAAACAAAGTTTAACTTTATTGTTTTTTTTAATTACTTTTAATGAGTTAAGTGTTTCTTCTAGCTGGTTAATGTTGAGGTGTTTAGATCCATTGATTTTTGCACCATTTGAACAGTTATAAAAATTATTTTCTGATTCGGCTATAAGTGATTCCATTAATAGTCTTGCCGAATTTAATGATGGTGTACTCCCAACCTTATTTCCGTGTACGTCCATTGTTGATATACTCAAATTAACAGATTCTAGTGATTTCCCTGCCTCCTCAAGATCGGTTAACTCTATTGGTAAGTTCCGTTTATTTGTAATGTTGTCAACTTCGTGGTGTTGTTTTCGTGTGTAAGCATAATCTAGCCCAAAAAAGTATATGTCTGCACTGCTCAGTCTGCTCGCTATTGCAGCTGCTCCATTTGTACAGGTTAGCCCACCCCTTTTCAAAACGTGCTTTGATTCTATATGGTTTATAAGTTCAGTGGTTTCTTGTGAAAACATGTATGAATCTTTGAATAAAGATGCATAGCCAGGGTTACCTTCTAGACTGTGAATGAGTGTAATATCTTTAAGCGAGTAATCATTATTTACGTATTCTAATAAACTTGTGGCAACATTTAAAAACTCTAATTCCACATGGTAATCAGGAGTTATTCCATGTTTTAGTAATGATCCTAGGCTGCTACCAGCCGAAATAATAATAAATTTATCTCTGTTTTTCTTTAGTGTGGCTCGATAATCATCTATCGATGGGCCTGCCCCTATTATGGCTATTTTCGTATCCTTAGCGTTAATTGTTGAATCATCTAAATTTAAAATCTTTCTTTTTAATCGACAGTTTTCGTTAGCGTTCATTAATCTTTGTGTATCAGGACCAAGGCGTTCGTAAATTACCTTGGTATAAAATGAGTGTTCATTTATTATTCTTTTTACATCTGAGTAGTCATCGTTTGACCCAATATGGTTATATACGAGCATCGAAACAACGCTTGAAGGGAACAGCTTATGTAAATGTACTTTTATGTGGTTGTAATAATCCAGCTGTCCTCTATCGTCATCATTGATAATGAGGGTCATTTGTCTTTTGTCTTTCATGGACATCATGATAGAAGCCCAATTTATAGTGTATAAGGATTCTTTGAAATTCCTAATATCATTCTCAATAATGGTGATATGGTGAAATATCTCCTTATTGCATAACATTTCAATATGGTAACCAAGTCCACAGCCAAATATGGCAAGGTCCGCATGTGAAGGTAGCCTTTTTTTTGACTTGGATATGTTATGCGCATACTTGTTTATGGTTCTTAAAAATGGCTTGTCTTTTATTAGGAAGCCAATGTTAATGTCTGTTGGTCTTGGCCGATATTCAATGCGGTTCATGCGGTTTATAAAGTGACTTACTTCTTTCTGTGCCGCTTCAACGGCCCCTTCTGGGTATATTGTTTTTCCATTGATGACTTTATTTAACCTAAGAGTCTTAGCGTCAAGTGTTAGGCTTGATGGCTCTTCATTGCTTATAATTTGTTTGTGTATATACGGTAGGTGTTGTTTAAAAAATTGCATATTAGCTTCATAGCGCTGGCTTATTTTATCTTTTACCGGGGAGATAGTGGCTTGGCTATTCATGCTATACCGTTATATTAGAGACATTTAAGATTATCAAAAGCAATATCCATGCCTTGATCCTGCAACTTCTCTTTCTTTGTTGCTACCATTAAATTAACTATACTCCATTCAACTATATGATTTTAAAGGCTATTTTTTTCGAATATGTTTTTAAGCTGTTAATTATAATATTTATGTTTAAGTAAATTACTAACAAGCCGTTAACTTAAACGTGAACTTAATATGACAGGGTCGCCAGTAGGCTGATCTTATTTGTTGATAGAGATGGAGAGCTCATATGCCTCAAATAATTAATACCAATATCGCGTCTTTGAATGCTCAAAGAAACTTAAACAAATCACAAGCGGCAAACCAAACAGCTTTGCAGCGTTTGTCTTCTGGTTTACGGATTAACAGTGCTAAGGATGATGCGGCGGGTTTGGCTATTTCAACTCGATTTAACTCTCAAATCCGAGGCTTGAATGTCGCTGTTCGAAACGCAGGTGATGGTATTTCTTTGGCGCAAACGGCCGAGGGGGCGTTGGGCTCCATGAATGACAACTTACAACGTATACGAGAACTGGCCGTTCAGTCTGCCAATGCGACCAACTCTGATGTAGATAGGGATGCACTGCAGTCGGAAGTAGCACAGCTGTTATCTGAAGTATCGCGTACAGCAGACGAAACTGACTTTAACGGTCGTAAGTTATTAGATGGTTCTTTTAATGCAACCTTTCAAATTGGCGCAAATGCGGGTCAAACCCTAGAGGTGTCAATTTCAGAATTAACCGCCGAGAAATTGGGTTCAGCGGCGACAGCAGGCGTGTCAGCGGTGGGCAATTCGAATGCGCTGGCCAATGGCGATTTACTTATTAATGATATTTCTATTGCAGCCTCAAAGGCAGGTGACGATACATCGTCCACCAACAACGCTTCGGCATCAGCTATAGCTAAAGTTGAAGCTATTAACCGTCATTCAGAAGAAACGGGTGTTACCGCATCGGTTAATGACAATGTGGTTTCCGGTGCAGAAATGACCGGGGCTGCTACTTCGGGCAACTTAACATTAAACGGCGTAGCCATTGCTTTGACCACCACCACATCAACAAGTGGTACACGAGCGGCTGTCGCCGAGGCTATTAATGCCGTATCTGAGCAAACGGGTGTTATGGCCATTAACTCTGACTCAGATACAGGTGGTGTGCAGTTAGTCGCAGAAGATGGTCGCAATATTCAAATTACGTTTGCTAGTACATTAACCAAAGCCTCTACCGGTATAGGTGTTGATTTAGCTGCGGGAACCGCGGCTACTGGCACCTTCGAAGGTGGTTATACACTGGTGGCAGACGCTGCTGTGGGTGAAGTAAGAATTGACGGTGGTAATGGTACCGGTAAAGGTGATCTAACCAATGCAGGCTTAGTAAAAGGGACTTACGATCGCGGCGTAGCCTCCAGTGTCAGCGACGGCAGTGTTCTAAAAAGCTCACTCGCAGCCACAACGTTATCGGATGCAAGCTCATTAGATAATGTTGTAGCGGACGTAGGCGATACTGCAACATTGATTTCAGGTGGTACTTTGGGCGCGGGCGGGGCTACCCTGGCGACATCTGATGTTGCAGCAAGCTCTATTGGCTTTGTTTACGATGTTATTGCAGACGAGGCTGGCACGATTACAAGTTTTGAAATGTTATCTGACCAATCAGTTGCTTCAGCGGCTTCGGTTATTAGTGCTGGGGTTGCGAACCTCGAGGCTTATGAACGTATAACATTTACTATAAATGATTATAATTCAACCGGTGCTGGTAGTACGTTATTCATGGGCAGTGCAGCTATTGCGTTGGCGGGTGACAGTGCTGGTAATGGTTATTCAGATGTCTCGGATCGTTTAGAGTATTTAACCGATGCTATCAACAATGCGACCTTTGGTGCGGGTAACGTCATTGTCACCGCCGAGCTTAATCAGGCTAAAGACGGTATTACAGTGACGGTTGATAATAAACAGGATGTTATGTTTGGCATTGGTCGCAGTACTGATGCGACCATTACGATTTCTGCCGGTGGTGCTCTTACTGCGATATTAGCGACGGCAGGTGCTAGGCCTAACAGTACTCTTGTTGGGGTCGTGGCGTACCAAGCAACGGGTGCAAATCCAGTTACTCTGAACGTGGAAACCACCGCTGCGGGTGGTGACTTAATGGCAGGTAATGATTTCGTGGGTACTGATTTTGGTAACCAGGCGCTGAGTACAACAGGCTCTAATGAAATTAATATTTCTGTTGATGGTACGGCCTTAACTTCATTAACCGCCGCAGCGGGCTCTACTGTTAATGATATTGCCGAGCAAATTAATGTGGCTTACGGCCCTGCCGCAACAGACCAGATTAACGCTTGGGAAGACATTACCTTAATCTTTGATGCAAACAACCTAGACGCAGGCGATACAATATGGCTGGGTGAGCGAGGCACTGCCTCAACCACAGGGCAGGCCGTTGCCGTGCTGGATCCAGATGGAAGTGCCTCAGCAGCAGGTGGTGGTGTTGATATGAAAGAATTAGTAGATTCATTTAATAATACCTCTTTTGCGGCAGAGAATATTGATGTTTCGGCAACACTAAACAGCGCGGGTGAGATGGTATTAAATATTCGCAATTACTCCGGTGGTGAACTGGGTATTGTTACCGCAGCAGATGGTCGAGGATTACAGCAAAAAACCACCAACAATATCGTTGGCTCCACCGAGCAAGCACTCTCGGGGTCGCTTGCATATGCATCCGGTAGTGGGGAAAAAATAGAGGTAACACTGGCCGCAACAACTGCGGGTGAGCTGTTCACTGGTACTTCAAGCTCTACATCTTTTGATGGTGTAAATGGCATGAAAGATGGTGATATTTTGATTAACGATGTGAGTATTGGTGCTGCTGAAACATCTGCCGATAAAGCCTCTGCTGAGTTCGCATCGGACAATACCCGGATATTATCGAGCTCCAAAGATCTTTCAGCCATTGCAGTGGCTGCCGCAATTAATAAGGTGGCCGAAGAAACAGGTGTAACGGCAACCATCAACTCAACAGAAGTGGTTGGCGGCGATGGCACCAATAATAACGCAACCCTGTTAACCCAGTTTGAAGTCGGGGATAGCGCCGAAATTTATATTAATGGCTATTCTGCGGGTACGGTTACTATGCAAGATGATGGCTCAGGCGGTATTGATACCGATCGTGCTAAATCTGATGCTCTTTCCGTTATCAACTCTATCTCGGGTAAGTCAGGAGTCGTAGCAACCGATAATGGTGTGTCATTAACCATGGTGGCAGAGGATGGTCGTAATGTATCGATTGCCATTGATGATCAATCCGGTGCGGATGCGTCAATTGGGGCGCTGTTTGGATTAGATGCTGCCGTACAGGGTATAGGTGAGTCGAGCTTTGGGAATGCGCAAGCAACCGCAAACACAGGCATTAGCTCTGAAAGCGCGACTTACCAAACCACCTACGGCACCATTAGACTGGAGTCTGCGGGTGAGTTTACATTAACATCCGGTGCTAACGGTGCAGATGAGCTGCAAGCGCTTGGTTTAACGGCAGGTAGTTATGGTGGTGCAGTAGATGGCCAGTTCCTCACAGAGATTGATATTTCAACCTTTGAAGGCGCTACATCAGCACTTACAGCCATAGATAACGCCATAGGGGCTATCGCTAGCCAAAGGGCGGTACTGGGTGCGATCCAAAACCGAATGGAATCTACGGTGAGTAACTTAGCCATAACAAGTGAGAACTTAGCGGCTGCAAACTCACGAATTCAAGATGCTGACTTCGCGGCAGAAACAGCCGAGCTGTCAAGGACTCAGGTACTGCAACAAGCGGGTATCTCGATCTTGGCGCAGGCTAACCAGGGACCTCAGCAGGTACTTTCATTACTCGGATAAATTAGTAACTGACAGGAGAGAATTCACTCTCCTGTCAGCAGCGTAAGCTGGTCAACTAATTTAATGAGAGGTGTATTATGAATGATCTAAAAGTGCAAGAGACAGCAGTGAAACCTGCTGTTAGATTGCCTTCGTCATTGCCTCACACTCAAGTACCTAAAGAGGAAAAGGTACAGCCAGAAGCGGAAATATTTGTTCAAGTGGGCGGCAAGGAATTACCACCCATTGCACAAACAGTTGAAACCAAGGTTGAAGATAAAGAGGTAAAAGAGGCGGTGTCTAAATTAAATGAGTTTGTGCAAAAAACTCAGCGTAATTTAGACTTCCAAATTGATGAAGAAAGTGGCAAAACAGTTATAAAAGTCTATGACAGTATAACTGCTAAACTTGTAAGGCAGATTCCAGATGAGGCTGCCTTAGAGCTAGCCAAAAGATTAAATAGTGAAGAGCCTTCGCTATTGTTTAGCGCACAAGTTTAACGGTTGAATGGATACAGCTGTTAATTTGTTAGCGTAAATGCACATACATAAGAGCTAACAACTTAATAGCTTAAGTTAGTTTAAATGCAAGCTAAAGTATTACCCGGTATGGTCGTTATAAACTGTATCGGGTTTTTTATTATGTGCTGCTTAAATATGAGGGATTATATGGCACAAATATTGATTTAGTATTAATAGTGTTAAAACTAATAAAGAGTGCTGGAGGGTCCCCATGGCTGCAATAGAGTCTCTTGGAATAGGTTCCGAGTTACTGACCAGTGATTTGGTTGATAGTATTATTAATGCTGATAAGGCAGCGGGTGAACTGCGCCTAAATACTCAGCAAGATATAATCGATGCTAAAATTTCGGCTTATGGTGATGTGCAAAGTAAGCTTTACGATTTTAGTGAGGCAATTGTAGCGTTATCCGACAGTGCTATTATTGGAGCCACCACCGCTACCTCATCTGACGACTCTATATTAACGGCAACAGCGAATACATCCGCTCCAGCAGGTACCTATGCAGTAGATGTTCAGCGTATCGCCAAGGCGCATTCTTTAGTATCTAAGTCATTTACCACCGTATCAGATTCAGTGGGTACGGTAGGCTCTACTCTTACCTTCAGGTCAGGTACTACCACCTATACAAACCCAGGAGGTGCTTACGATACCTTTACTGTTAATCCCGATGCTGCCACAAAAACCATTACCCTAACCAGTGGTAATAACAGTTTAAGTGGATTAAGAGACGCCATTAATGATGCAGATTTTGGTGTGAAGGCGAGTTTAGTAAATGACGGTACCGGTTACGTTTTGCAAATGACGTCCATCGAGACTGGCGAAGACATGAGCATGGAAATTGTCACCAAAGATGAAACAGGTGCGCTAGCCACCAGTGGCGTGTCGGCGTTTGCTTACAACAAAAATCAAGACACCCCCGCCACAAACTTAACCCAAACTCAAAAAGGTGAAGATGCACTGTTAAGTGTGAATGGCTTGGCGGTTACTCGCTCCAGTAACGAAGTCACCGAACTCATTGATGGGGTAACCCTGAATTTAGTCAGTGCAGATGCTGGCACCGAAATTTCCATTACTGTCGCGGCGGATATTGCAGGCATTAGTGAAAAAGTAAACGACATGGTTACTAGCTTCAATGCATTTCAAGACCTATATAAAGACTTAACAAATTTTAATGCGGACGATAGTATTGGCGCTCTTTTAATGGGGGACAGCACGCTTCGTTCAATAAACACTCAAATTAAAAACATTATGACCAGCACTGTTACGGGCATAACCGGTACCAATTTCCGTTCGTTCAGTGAGTTAGGAATTTATAGTGATCAAAATGATAGCTTTAAACTTAAATTTGATTCGCTTAAATTTGTAGAGGGTTTAAACGAAAGCCGTGAGGATGTAGTGGGGGTTTTTGCCGAAAAAGGCAGTACTACCGATAACAATATTAAATTCTTAAATGAGTCTATTAATACTAATCCCGGAAATTACGACATTGTAATTACCCAGTTAGCCACGCAAGGTAATTATCAGGGAGGTAGTGTTAGTATTTTAGATTTTATAGCTCCAGTCGTCATTAATGATGCGAATGACAATTTTAGCCTAAATCTAAATGGCAAGAGTGCAGCCATCACCTTAACCCAAGGAAGTTACGGTACAGGTGATGAGCTTGCTGCAGAGATTCAACTACAAATAAATAGTGCTGGCGACTTTACGTCCCGTGGTTTTAGCAGCAGTGTGTCATTTGATGCGATTGATCAATCTTTTAATATATTATCAAATAGTTATGGTTCCAGTTCGGAAGTTTCCTTTTCATCAGTGGATACCAATACAGCTAATAGTCTAGGTTTTGCTGATTTAGGTGAGGGTGAGTTTGATGCAATTGCGCTAGCCACATTAAATAGCGAATACTTTAATGGTTACGGTACTTCGAGTGTACCCAGTAGCCAGATTATTGACAGCAGTGAGGGTATTAATTTTAATACATCTAATGCTACTTTTTCTATCAGTTTAAATGGCGGCGGGGCAGAAGCTGTAACTGTAAATTTAAACGCCGACGGCCTAGATTTAAATGGTGACAGTGTTTTTGGTGATCGTAAAGACACATTGCAAGCTATTCAAACAGCTATAGATGCCACCGCATTAAATGGCAGTGTCACCGCCAGTTTTAACAATGATGATAAGTTAGTATTTAAAACCAGTAATCCCAGCGCCACAGATAGCATAGAAATTACTGCAGTGGGTGTCGCCACCAGTGATATCCTTTTAGGCTTAAGTGCTACTGAAGGCGCACAAATTAACGGTAAAGACCCAGGTTTAACCTTTGGTTCAGTGGTGGATTTTAACGTGGTAATTGATGGTACTACCAGCGCCAATACCGTTAACTTACCAGCCGGTACTTATTTAACAGGCGCTGACTTAGCCACCGCATTAGAAGCACAAATTAATGCGGATATTCGTGATGCAGTTGGAGGTGATGCCAATTTGACGCCTCTCATTAGTGGCGCTGTCACCACCGAAGGGACTCGTGATATTTCTACTAATATTGACTTTATCACCAGCAACGCGGGTTTTGTTTTAAATATAAACGGCACAGAGCAAACTATTTTATTAGATGCTGACAGCGGCAATAATATTACGGATATTCAAGCAAAATTAGACGCGGTCTTTATCGGGGCTGATGCGGTAACAGCCTCGTTAGGGCCTGGTAATGGTTTACTGTTAACCACCGATACTCAAAACCATGAGCAATTTATTCAAGTGGTTGACGATGGACGTGGTGCCTTTACCACCGGTGGTGCAGTAATCGGCGGTGGTATTGACTTTAGTGGGGGCAATAATGCCACATTTGATCTAGTGGTCGATGGTATTACCTTAAGCGTGGATGTAAATACCGATGCCAGTACCGGTGATAAAACCGATTCATTAACCGCTGTTCAGCAAGCGCTGGATTTATCAATTTTAAATAACGGTCAGTTTACGGTAGGTGACATTGTTGTAAAGTTAGATAGTAGTGACCAAATAGTATTTGAGACGGTCTCTAAAAATGGTATAAAAACTTCTGCAATGTTTGGTTCGTCCGCCACTATAGAAGTACAATCGGCCGATGCCAATGCACAGGCCACATTGGGCTTGCCGGGCGCAAATACCGTTTATAGTGCTGGTTATGATGCATTAGGCATGGACAATAAGATAACTTTTGGCAGTGACATTACAGCAAATGTTGAATACGAATATGATAGTGTGAGTGATAAAGGCCAGCTTATTTTTAACATTGGTGGTCATGACAATACAGTGGCGTTTGATAATGTTAATGCAGCGGCTATTTCGTTTTTAGGCATACATCCACCCGATGGTACTGAAAATGATGTGCAGACGGGCTTAGATGTTGCGGGCACTATTAATGGAGTTGAGGCAAAAGGTAGTGGTCAATACTTAACGGCGCAAAATGGTAATTCAGCCGCAACCAATGGTTATTATGTGACTAATCAGCAGTCGGCAATATTAACACCACCGCTAACCATCGATGCCACCAACGATACATTTACTATTGAGCTAGATGGTTTTGAAGCCGTTATTAGCGTAGCGCAAGGGGCGTACTTAACAGGGGCTGCTCTGGCCACTGCTGTGCAAACAGCCATTAATGACAATGCCTTAATTGATGCCGAAGAATTAAGCGTAAAAGTAGATTATACCGATGATGTGGCGTCCAGTGCTTATGGCACTATAGGTATTATTTCTACCAGTACTGGCACTGGGTCTAGTGTGCTCATTACTGATGTGTCAAATGATGCCGCCACGGCTTACGGTTTTACCGTGGGCCAAGGCATTGGTGAAGTGGGTAAAAAACAGGATGGTGAAATAGATGACGCCAGTGGTATACGAATGAAAGTTACCGGTGGTTCATTAGGTGAGCGAGGTAGTGTTACTTATATTGCTGGTATTGCTGACCAGCTTAAAGATTTACTGCAGGATTTTTTGGATCCTAATAGCGGGATTTTAGCTGGTAAGTTTTCAACACTGGATACGCAGAATAAAACCCTTGCCGAAGATAAAGAGAATTTTGATGCCAGAATCTCAGCAACAGAAGCACGGCTTAAGGCGCAATTTTTATATAACGATAGCATTATCGCTAGCCTTAAAATCACCGAGAATTTTTTAACGCAACAGTTTGAAGCCATGGCCAACGCTAATAATTAGTCAGCAGGCTGATTTATTAAACGTTCTAAGGATCGATTACAGAGGGGGGTTATTGTATATTCTTTGATGTCCTCACCCCGTGATATGCACGCAGAGATGCTGCTAATTACGGGGTGTGCTTGTATCTGATATTTCGTCTATTTCGAATCCAATCCACGTATATAAAAAGATAAACTAATACGATGATTTTTGTGATGAATTTGTACAAGTTGATTGTTTGTATAAATGAAAGTATAGAAAAAGTAAAAAAGTATTTTTATTTTAGAGTCAGTCTTGGAGTGTACTGACAATAAAATTGAAACATAGTCGCGAATGTATCAGGGTAAACTTCTTCAAAATGAT
>JAPYOP010000145.1 GCA_029938115.1 Colwellia sp.
CAAACAATGAAACTTTATATCAACCCGCTGACGGTCAACAACATAAAAGTACTATTACTTTGTAACGCACTAGAGATAGTACCTGAACTTCAAGTAATAGCGCTTAATAAAGGAGAGCAGCGTAGTGACAATTTTTTAGCTATAAACCCCGAAGGAAAAGTACCAGTTTTGCAAGAAGGTGAGTTATTACTGAACGAGTCTAATGCAATATTGCAATACATTGCTGCTAAGCATCAATCTACTTTGTGGCCTAGTGACTTAACTGAACAAGCAAAAGTGTTACGAGTTTTATTTTGGCAATCTAATTACTTTAATTCGGGTGTTGGGCCATTAGCACATCGCAAAGTGGTTATGCCATTTTGGGACTTTGGAACACAGGAGGTTGATGTTGAACAAATGACTAAATTTTCTAAAGCAGTTAGTTCTTTAGAAGGCTTTCTGAAAGAAAATAAATTTGTTGCTACAGATGTAATTTCAATTGCTGATATTAGTTTAGCTGCATTTTTTATCTTTGCCGATAAAACTGAAATGCCATTAGAGCCCTATCCTAATACTCAAGCTTGGCTTTGGAATATATCAACACAAACTTGGTTTAGTAAAACCCAACTTTATTTAGAAACGATGATATCTATTTAAATTTTTAATTCAACGTATGTATATGCATATTAATAAGGAATGAGTAATGACAACTGCAACATTAAAATTAGCAAACTCAACATCAAACCAAACCCCACTTTGGGCAGAAAATGCCAACATCAATACTGTTGATTCAGCAGGACTAAAAATGAGATACCTGAAAATGGGACAAGGTGAACCGCTAGTCCTTATTCATACCCTTCGTACTCAACTCGATTATTTCAGCAAAATAATCCCTGAATTAGCTAAGCACTATACCGTTTATGCATTGGACTTGCCGGGTCATGGCTATTCAGATATTACCAATCAAGTACATGATAAACCATTATTCATTCACCATGTAACCGAGCTAATCAAGACGTTAAAACTCGAAAACGTAATTTTAATTGGTGAGTCTGTTGGCGGTTCAATTTCACTCGGAATCGCTGCTCAAGCAAAGATTTCGATAAATAGAGTTATCGCATTAAACCCTGCTGATTACGTCAATAGCAATGGTTTAGACCGAAGCTCAACGCTCGGGAAAATTCTTTTTACTGGAATTCGCCTACCTTTTATCGGTTGGGTAATTTCCAATGCTGAAAAGCGTGATGTTTTGAAGCAAGTACTTGAGGGCGGTTTTGAAAATAACAGTAATTTACCTGCTAATTTAGTTGATGAATTTAGCCAAATTGGCAATAGAAAAGGTTATGCCAAAGCCTTTCGCTCTATTTTCTTAAACTGGAATAGTTGGACAGAAGGACAGAAGCAATACCCGAACATCAAAGTGCCTGTGACCTTAGTTTATTCAGATCATGATTGGTCGGCTACTGCCGAGCGTCATAGCAACAAAGAGCTGATTAAAGGCGCAACATTAATCACCATTAAAGATTGTGGTCATTTTTCTTCGTTGGACCGACCTGAGCAAGTGGTGAAAGCCATCTTGCAAGGTGAAGCTTAATCCATTCCCTGTCTATATAAGCAGTCTACATTGAGAAAATACACATGAATAACTCAACTCCTAGTATCGATAACCTATCCCGCGCAAGTGCTATTGCTCGGATAATAGTGACATACCCTAAAACTCTGGTTTTTATCAGCCTCATGATAATGGCCGCATTGCTGAGTGCTTTGCCTACTTTATCTAAAGATACTCGCTCAGATGCTTTTTTAGCTGACGATAACCCTGCGCTTGTTTATAAGAACAAAGTAAAGGAGCAATTTGGTTTGAGCGACCCTATGGTTATAGCCATCATCAACAACCATGAAAACGGAGTGTTTAACCCTAATTCATTAGCGTTGGTGGAATGGCTCAGCGAACAATTAAGTACTTTAGACAATATTAATAGCGACCGAATTACCAGTCTGGCTACAGAAAATAACATTAGCGGTACTGAAGAAGGCATGGAAGTTATGCCATTTTTTGATGAGCTATCAGACGAACAAGTTAGTGCTGATAACATATGGAAACAAGTCTCTGATTTTCCATTATATATGGGTAGTATTGTAGCAGATAATAAAAAGGCGACTTTAATTGTTGCTGAATTAATCGATGAAAATGAAGTAGAAGAGACCTATCAGCAAGTACTGGAACTGATAGCCCAAGCGCCTAAATCACTAGGTGATGAAATTCATGTTGCGGGAGAAGGAGCAGTATCGGGTTATTTAGGTAGTTATATTGATGCGGATGCACAAAAGCTTAACCCAATTGCAGGTTTAGTCATCACACTTGTCATTTTATTAGCGTTTCGTCGCTTTAGTCCTGCCTTATTGGCTAACGTGATTATTGCCGCCTCGGTGTTAATGACTTTAGGGATCATGGCACTTGTTGACGTACCTTTCTTCGTTATTACTAACGCTTTACCTGTCATATTAATTGGTATTTCAGTAGCGGATTCTATGCATATTTTTAGTCATTACTTTGATTTACAAGCAAGACGCCCGCTTGATGATAAGAAACAATTGATTGTTGAAACACTGGTTGAGATGTGGCGTCCAATTACCCTCACTACATTAACTACTGTTGCAGGCTTTATGGGGTTATATTTTGCCGCATACATGCCTCCATTTAAATATTTTGGTTTATTTACCGCTATCGGTGTGGCTATCGCATGGCTCTATTCACTTATCTTTTTACCCGCAGCAATGGCCATTATAAAACCTAATGCCAGTAGCGCTATGGTTAGACAGGCAAAACAAGGTAAACGTGATAAGTTTTCTGAACTCATGGTGCAATTTGGCCAAGTCACATTAAAGCATCATAAAAAGGTTATTTTGTTTTTTGGCATTATCATGCTGACAGGCTTGTTTGCTGCAACTAACTTAACAGTCGATGAAGACAGAATTGAAACCTTTCATAGCTCAGAGGCTTTGTATAAAGCAGATAAAGCCATTAATCATTATTTAAATGGTAGCAATAATTTAGATATTGTTATTGAAACAAATGAAGCAGAAGGTCTATTTGACCCCACAGTGCTTAATAAAATACAAGCCTTGCAGAGCTTTGCTTTAACGTTACCCAATGTAAAAGGTGCAACATCGATTGTTGATTACCTCAAGCAGATGAATCGTTCACTTAGCGGTGGTGATAAAAGCGAGTATAAATTACCTAATGACAAAGCATTAATTGCGCAATATTTTTTAATTTATTCGGCTTCATCTGATCCGACAGATTTTGAAGAAGAAATTGATTATGACTACCGTGTTGCCAACATGAGGGTTCAATTTAATAAAGGTGGTTACCAAGATACTAAAGTTGCTATAGAAACCCTGCAACGTTACATATTGGAAGAGTTCAACGACACTGACAGTAGCGCTACGCTGAGCGGTAGAGTCAACCTTAACTATCACTGGATCAAAGATTTGGGAGAAAGTCATTTTGTTGGCTTAGCCATTTCATTATTGCTGGTTTGGTTAGTATCCGCTTTATTATTTAGATCATTCTTTGCGGCAAGTTATGCGATTATCCCCGTTATTAGCTCAATTTTATTGGTCTATGCAGCTATGGTGTTGTTCAACATCAAACTGGGTGTTGGTACATCAATGTTTGCCTCAGTAGCCATTGGTTTAGGGGTAGATTTTGCCATTCATACTATTGAACGTTTACGCAGCACATTCAAATCAACAAATGGTGACTGGGATAAGGCTTTAGCAGAGCTTTACCCTTTAACTGGTCGTGCGCTGTTTTTTAATTACATCGCCATTGCCTTAGGGTTTGGTGTGCTCATATCAAGCCAAGTCGTACCACTCACTAACTTTGGCACCATTGTCTTTATTTCAGTTACTACCAGCTTCTTCGCCAGCATGAGCTTATTGCCTGCATTGATCAAGGCAACAAAGCCTGCATTTATCGCTAACCAACTTACTTCTTCGGAGCAATCAATTATGAACATTCAAGACATTAACATCCCAAGTATGAATACACCGAGCATGAATAAAACAGCTAAACCAAACTATGCAAGAGCACTGCGCTCTTTAGCGTTAATTACTTTAATTGCCAGCGCTAGTTATTTTGCCTTTAACCAACAGGCACATGCAGCAAGCACAGAGGAAGCGAGAGATATCGTCAATAAAGTGAATAATGTTGATGATGGCAAACAAGTGACTCGAAAACTAACAATGACGATGATTGATAAACGCGGCAAAACCAGAGTGCGTGAAACTCAAGCCTATCGTAAATATTATGACCAAGAAAAACGAACGGTTTTATTTTACAAAAAGCCGACCAACGTCAAGGGCACCGCTTTTTTAACCTTTGACTATAAGGACACAGCCAAAGACGACGATCAATGGTTATATTTGCCTGCAATGCGAAAAGTACGTCGTATATCATCTTCAGATCGAGGTGACTACTTTCTTGGCACCGACTTTACCTATGAAGACATTATGTTAGAGGGAAAATTAGAGTTAACAGACTATGATTTTAGTGTTTTGCGAAGCGAAAAAATGACTCTTAAATCTAATGAAACCTTTGACACTGTAGTACTACAAGGCATGCCCAAAGATAAAAGTATTGCTAAAGATCTAGGTTATGCGCGTACTCTCATTTGGGTAGATACCGCTACATTGGTCGTTGTTAAAGCGGATTATTGGGATTTGAAAAATAAGCCGCTTAAAACCTTAGCAATGACTGATATTCGCAATGTCGATAATATCATTACTCGCCATGTCCTTACGATTAACAATCACAAGACCGGACACAAAACTATATTTCAATTTAGCGATGTCGATTATACCTCAACAGTTAAAGATAGCCTGTTTACCAAACGTGCATTAAAGCAGGGTAAATAAAAGATGAGCAATAAAAATTCAATAATACAGGCTGTACTTGGTGGATT
>JAPYOP010000146.1 GCA_029938115.1 Colwellia sp.
GCGCGTGCGTCTGGGGGACGTGAGGTCGCAAGTTCGAATCTTGCTACTCCGACCAAATTAAGTACTATAAATCAGCCACATATTAATGTTTAAATAACGTTGAATGTGGCTTTTTTGTATCTATCTAACGCATATCTAACAGTCGACTAATTATTTTTAATTTTTTTTCGTCGATTGATTTATGCACAGGTTACTCCTTTCGTTATTATAACAAGTGGATAACTTACTTCAGCACTGCTGCTCACACGGTCAACCTCAATAATTATCACCTTAAACGCTTCATTGTTTGATATAAGCTTTAATCTATTAAGTGCACAATTTGTTAGTCAAATAAGCTCAACTGTCGTTGTTTATTCGCTTCTTCGAGTAAGGCTAAACGCTTCTTTTTCCTTGAGAGTAGGATTGCTCTTATTTTCTCACGCGGGGTCAGCTTTTCACTGCTCTCGCTGTTGCTCTGTTTTTCTAATAGGGATTTTATCTCCTTCTGCTTTGCCAGTAGCATCGCTCTTGTTTTCGCTTGGCGTTGCTGCTTGGTGGGCTTCTTCATCTAATATTAACACCTTATCAATAAATGCTGCTGTCGCTGCTTGGGTTCGCTTTTAGGGTAAAGGCTTTATTTTTTCTTGCTCTTAGTATAGCGCGTAGTTTTTCGCTATCGCTATTCGTTTTTGTTCGTCCATCAATCACCTCAGTCATTGCAGCATCTAACTATTCAATAAATACATCTGTTGCTTTAAATCTTCTGGTTAATTACACCACTGCCTTTCACAAGGTACACCATCATGATCACCGTCCATTTTTGTGTTAGGGCAATGTTGTATAAAGTACTTAGCCTCAGCGCAAGAGGTCATTTGTGAGCAATGCTGTCTACCATCACATTCGAACTTTGGCTGCTGTACTACCTTTATAGGCTGTTTGGTTGGAGATGCTTTAATAATGTTTTGTGGCTGAACAGAGTTGTTTGCAACAACTTTGTTATCAGTGTAAAACTTCCATCCGGCGAATATGAGCTAAAACTGTCACTCACTACAACACTCTGGGTACTTTGTTTTTTTTAACTACCTTACTCTTATCTGGCTGAGAAATATAAAGAGATGATGACCAAATGCCGGATACACCCATCAATACACAAACATGCTTTTGATCAGCGATATTTACCATGGCCCATTTCAACTGTCTAACCGAAATTAATTTCTGCTGGGTAAATTGTTTTGTTATTGCTGAAAATGATTTATCTTCTTTGGATGTATCTATGGCTTCAACTCCTCCCTCCCCATCCCCCTCAAGTTGCTCCGCTATTGCCAACATTGTTTGTGCTTGTGCTTGGCGGCTAGCAACTAACACATCGTCTTTAAGCACCACACAACCTGATGCGGCAATACCGTCTTCAATTACAGGATTAAGTACCCATTGGGGTATGTCACCCATTGGCGTTTCTACAGCAAAAATGGGGAGAGACAACACCAAATTAAATATATTCAACGTAACGATCAAAAAATATTGTTTTAATCTTAACATAATATTACTTCCCTCTTCCCTGCGCCGCGAGGCTAATGTTAACAGACAAAAGACAAGCCACCATTTGTTTGTCTTTAAGCTCTGCTATTTTAAGTACGTTAATGCCGGAGTCTTTAAAAACATTCAATAATTGGCTTAGTTTCAGCGGGTCAAATTGTTCAACGTAATTTTGATTTTGAGTGATGGTATCAACCTTATCAGTACTCTCAATTGTTTGAGTAGAGCTTTTTATGGTGTGATTAAAAGGGCTAGGCAACATCATTTCCGCTACCATCTCAAACGTTGAGCCTGTTGTTTCTCCATCTTTATCAACCGCATATTTTTCATAGGATTTAACTAAAGACTTAATGGTTATATTGTTAAATACTTGGTCACTCACTTGTTTGGAAACACTCGTATAATCATTGATAAAAGAAGAATCATCACCAGCGCGTACGTCCTCTGTTTTATATAAACCTCCTATACGAACTTCATTTAATCGAGCTATATCAATCACCGCTTCAACGGCACACTTTGATACTTGCTGATACCAATTTTTGTTTTGATCATATTTCATCACTAAGGCATAACAAGGCGCGTCTTCACAAATAGGTGTCGTTACCCAAAAGGGTACTTCATTAGATTCTGAATAACCGATATTATGTTTAACCATAAAGGCTTGTTTTTTATTTTCTTGAATTTGGGCTACGCTGATTTGTTTCTTTTTCGGTGTTGGTTTAGGTTTAGCCGATGCTTGCTCTTTTGTTTTCTTGTCTGCCGCTACTTTAGCTAAACGCTGTTGCTCTTTTAATGTGGCGACTACCAGCGCCTTTTCTTTTTCCTCTTGTGCTTTTTTTGCTTGTAATTGCTTTTCTTGAAAACGCTGCTGCGCTTTTAAATTATTCTCTGCTGCCAACGCGGCATCAATCAATTTCTGCTGATAACCTTGGTAGCCAAAATAGCCTACTGCGCTAAAAGCAATGAACATAAGTAACCAAACAAAAGGCTTTTTGCTTTGCTGAGGGTCGCTTTCTTTGGCTGTAGTTTTTGCTTGTGCTGGCTTGGTTGGTTTTAATTCACTTTCTACCGTTCTGTCTATTTTCAACGTTTTATCGTCGGTACTACCTTGCGTACTTTGATGCGAACTGCTTTGCTCATGAAATGCTTTTTTACCTACAAGGAGTTTTTGTAATGCGTCAACATGTTGGGTACGGTTATTTACTCTCAATACCATGGACTGAGTAATGGCATTAATTAAGGCATCGCTATAACCGCGGCCTTTTTCTATTGGCGTGAGTGGGTCTGGCTCATCTTCACTAATGTCATGATTCCTGTCGATGCTATCTACAGGTTTATCTCCGGTTACCAAGTAGTACATCACCGCACCGACGGCGTAAATATCGGTATAAGGGCCTTGTTTTCCACTATTGCTCGGGTGGCGCATAACCCTGGCTGATAATGGCGCTGATAGACTTAGATTTTTCACCCACACTTTGTCGTGCCGCACCAAAATCGATAAGCATAGGGTTATTGCCATGATCATTGCTGGCGTCGCTTGAGCTTTGAAGGTAAATATTGCCCGGTTTTATGTCGCGGTGTAATAACCCCGCTTTGTGAACTTGCGCTAAACCTTTTAACAACGGCTCGATGATTTCGCGAATGCGGCTTTCAGCCATGTTGCCGTTAAAGTGAATCTTCTTTAAGTGTTCGTCTAACGCCTCGCCCTCAACGTATTCCATCACTAAATAAGCCGTACCATTTTCTTCTAGAAATGTAAGTATTTTGACAATGTTAGGATGATTGAAACTGGCTAAGGTACGCGCTTCATCTAAGAACTTATTTAAGCCGTATTGGTAATCCTCGCTGACATTGGTGCGCGGCATTACCGTTTTGCTATCACTGCCTCTAGCTGCAAGCTCTACTGGCAAGAACTCTTTAATGGCGACTAAACGATTTAAACGGGTATCTTCGGCTTTATATGTAATGCCAAAACCACCAACACCTAAAATATCGATAATACGAAATTCAGCTATTTGTGTACCTGATGGTAATGAGTAATCAATTTCTTCCATGGTTTACTCTTCTTTATTGTTCTTATTTTGTTTTTTTGCTTACTTATACAAATAGTAACCTAAAAATAGACCAGAACAAAAAAATTCAATGATAAAGGTAATGAGTCATCGCTTTAATGTATGTGATAAGTATTCTTCTGGCTACCAAGATTTACAAAACCTACGTTTTCATTGTGATTTGATGATAGTTGAAACGGCAGGTATACGGCAAACTAAAAATTTTGATAATTTTCCCAAGGTAGATCTGTACATATAAACGCCCCCCTCTTTCTGCCTATTTTGGTTCTAGGGGGGTGTTAATGACCGTTTTTTTTATTAGCTAGTTAATTAGCTGTAATACTAGCCAAGTCGATGCAACCGGGTGCAAATTAAACTACGCTAATCAGATAGTAACTAAACGAGCAATATAGGTTATGCCATTGAAGTTAAGAGTAAAGCTTTCACAAGTACCTCATTACGCCACTACAGTATTAATAATGCCGTTATTATTGATGCAAGCTTTATGGGTGAAATTAACTGTATTAAGACTACCAGAGGCACATGGTGAACGCTCTGGTTGTTGTGGTAACGGCAATGAACTAAATTTATTAATCATTGGCGATTCGGCTGCCGCTGGTGTTGGTGTTGATGAACAGAGTGAGGCTTTGGTAAGTCAATTAGCTGAAAAACTTGCCGTTAAACACACAGTCAATTGGAGCTTAATTGCTAACACTGGTTACACTTCAATAGACATTATAAAAGAGCTTACCTCTTTACCTGCACAATCATTTGATTATGTTTTAGTTTCTGTTGGCGTTAATGATGTTACTCATCTAACACCAGCAAATGATTGGGTGACGAATTTAAGCACCATTGTCGAACTATTAAACACTAAGTTTGGTGCACCTACTATATTAATGACTAGTGTGCCGCCAATGCATAAATTCACAGCAATACCTTCGCCGCTTAGATGGTGGTTAGGCATACGCTCTAAAAGGCTTAATGAGTTAATGATAAGCGCATCAAAAGGCAAAAATAATTATTCAATAATCACGTTTGATTTCCCATTTGAGCCAGAGTATTTAGCTAAAGATGGCATCCACCCATCGAAACTTTCATATAGTATTTGGGCAAACCAAGCAGCTGAAAAAATAGTGAACATAATTAATTCATATTAACCCATGTGAGTTGTTAACTAATCTCCATCTTATCTTCACTGCTCTTAAAGGAAATAGAGTATATTAGTTGCTCAATAGAACACTCAACAC
>JAPYOP010000014.1:0-39032 GCA_029938115.1 Colwellia sp.
TTTTTAAAGCCTCTTTTTTTGCTTTGTTATTGTCAAGTTTTGCGGTTTGCGCTTGTAATGCAGCTATTCTTTTTTGAGTTTCTTTTTCAATTTGTGCCTTTTGTTCAGCTATACTTTTTTCTACCCTTACTTGTTCGATTTTTTCTTGCTCTATTTGTTCTTGAACATTAACACTTGCAACCACTTGTTTTTTATCATCAACTTCAAGTTGATCTATAACCTTTTCTATTTGATTTTTTTGCGCCTGGCCTTGCTGCTCGATAAGTTTAATCTCTTTATTTAAAACAGCCATTTTATCATTGGCAATTTCTGCCCGAGACTCTTTAGCCTCTGCACTTTTAACTAATTGTTCTACCACTAGTTTATCGATTTTTTTACCTACAAGCTGCTCTAACGCTTTATCTCTATTTGCTTGTTCATTAAGTGCGGCAACCACATCGTCAGCATTAACAACTTCTGTTGCATCGTGTAGTACACTAATGCGAATTTCATTTTTTTCAAAATCTAAAACTGTTTTTACACTTTTATCTTCACTGTATTCAACCAACTCTTCTTGTGTAGATACTTCTGCATCCCCCCACAAACTAATTAAGTTATCTCTAATGTCATCCACTTTTTGAAAGTGCTCTTGTCTAAAAGTTTGATATTCGGCAAGGTACTCTTTCTTCCATTGTTCAAACTCTTCCATTTCAGCATCACTGCCTTCATATTCAAGAGCCTCTATGGCTTGATCTAATTCGGCAAAAGGATCATCTTCTGGAGGAACTTCATTTGTGTTTGCAAATGTTTGCGCAGAAATTGATAGTAAAATAGCTAAAGTAACAGTGCTAATCTTCATAACATATCCTTAAGGTGATTTAGCTTAACTTTTAGTGAATAGTTGAAACTCATAACGAGTTAACAGAGCTTCTGCAATAATCACTGGCTCTAATTCAGTAATGGCATAAAAATTAGGAAATACTGCTTGTCTAACTTTTTTTAATGGTGCTACTAATGCTTGTTCATCTTCAGCAAAAGTCGCTTTTTCATCTAAATTTTCAATTAATTTGGCAAGTTGTTTTTTGTAATTTTCATCAACTTGACTTTCTTGGGCAATAGCACCGTATTCCACATAGCCTCTAACTAACGTTAGAAACATCTGCTGTTTGCCTAAATCTTGCGATTCAATATAGTAAAGTAAATTACCAATATCATAGCTATAAACACCTGTTTCTTTATGTGCTTGAGCCAAAGTCTTTTCACCAAGATCTTCAGAGAAAGGAATATTTGGTGAGAAACCGTCTTTGAGAGTAAAAACACTATAGCCGACTAAACGATCGTCAGAGGAAATAAGCGTTAATGTATATTTGGCTTTACTATAATAGTGAAACTGTAACTTATTATTTAACTTAGAGCGTTTTAGTACATGAGGTTCTCCAACAAGCGACTTAACATAGTCCATGCTGCTGCCAACATGTACCTTTTCAATCAAATCATACTCAATACTATGAGTGAAATTAGTTAATGTGGTTTCATAGATACTCAAGAATATATCTTTGGTGTCATTGAATTGACCTGCTGTAATCATTATTGCAGCAACCATCATTATCGAAGTTTGTAATTTTTTCCAAAATGAAGGCGGTGGTGGTGCGTGCTCTTCTAAGCTATTTTCGACAAGATCATCGACCACGTCTTTAAGGGAATCATCCATATATATTCTTAGTTTTCAAACAAATAAAAAGAGCTATTCACCAATTA
This sequence comes from Colwellia sp., assembly GCA_029938115.1. GTDB lineage: Bacteria > Pseudomonadota > Gammaproteobacteria > Enterobacterales > Alteromonadaceae > Colwellia. The sequence goes on from JAPYOP010000014.1 coordinate 1,738, forward strand.
TTTGGTGAATAGCAATCAAAAAATAAAATCACAGAGGTAGATACTGCTACCTCTTGCACTTTAGTTAGTTAAACGATGTATTTCTTTTTCAAGATCTTTTTCAGCTTTATGAGCTTTAAACTCTTGATATAAGAATTTTTCATCTTGTGGGTTAACTGAACGATTGCTTTGTTTAACTATCGCGGCAAATAACTCTTTGGTTGCCGATGGGCTAAGCGTCGTTAATACGCAAAAATGCTGCTTACCTGCTATTTCAACAATATCTGTTTTAATGACACGCGAGCCAGACAATGTTTGCTTAGTTAATTGTTTTGAAACAGAGCTGAAACTAGAGCCAGTGGTCATTTCATCGTTTGAGTCTGTGCGATTAGCATAGGTTTTATCTAAACCTTCAACACGTGTCTCAATTTGTTGCGCTAAAGCCAAGCGACCATTAGCTGTTGCCATTTTTTGATCAATTGATAAATTGCCCGAAAACTTAACACAGTCTGTAGCCGCGATGCCGTCTTCAACAACAGGATTTAACACCCATGAAGGAATATTCGCGGTTAGGCTGTTAGTTTCTTTTACTTCTGGCTCAGCTTTTTTAGCTGTTGAACCACATGCGGCTAGAATTGTAGTCATTGCTGCAACAATGATAAGCTTTTGTGTTTTCATGTTATTTCCTTTTATGTTAATCAATTTTACAATACTAGTTATAAGTAAATTACTTCACTATTACCAATAATTCTTTTATTTTTAAATGATTTTTTCATTACAACTTAAACGTCTTCGTTTTCAAGTAACCATGCATAAATAACTAATTTATTATTTTCTTCAATAATTTTAATATCTTGTAATTGTGCGCTTACAATTGCATCCGTTGCCATGCTTGTTTTGGATAAAGAGTATGCCCCATTTTGATATTTCAACTGATAATCATGATCTATGGTAATTTTTTTTGTTTTTGCTAATTCAATCAAACCATCCTTAATAGCAAGTTTAATCGCGCTACTAAAACGGCCATCGGCAACTATGCCATCAAAAATTCCGACGACACCGGTTTGCTTGCCTAAATTAGGAGATCTCAACCACTGGGAATAAGACTTTGATTTTACATCAATTAAAGAGGGGGTAAAATATACGTAACGAGCAAACAAATAGTTGGGTGTTTGACAACTATGGGTATTCAATATTTTAATCGCATCCCCTAGCCCTTCAACTGACCCACTGTGCTCCGAATACCCCCAAGATTGATACTTTCCTGTTGATTTAACACTATAGTTAAGATCTTTCACATCAGACTTTATAATGTATTTCAGTAATTCTTGGGCATTGCGCTTTGTACTAGTAAACTGTTTGGCCGGATTAGCTGTTATTTGGCTAACGCCATGAATTACAGCGTACTTTTGTGAGCCTTCATTAAAGCTATCTGCTAATATTTCATCATTACACAACCACAAAGGTTGGCACATTTTAAAATCACAGCTTTGTATAGGGCATTGTTGATTTAGCCATTGCTTCTGCTTAGAATTTTCACCATCAGCTTGAATAGTGGCATAACTGTAAAGTGCTTGGCGATTTGTGTAGGGATTCGAAAAGGTAATGCTTGTTCCATTAGCAAGTATAACTTGATTTTTCTTAACATCTATTTTTGTAAGATCAAGTTTGAAATTGTAATAATTGGTAAGGCTTACTAGCGCACGTTTTCTACTAGCAATTAAGGAACCATTAATTTTACTACTAAAGGGGTTAGCCGCTCCGATAAAACCAATTTGACTTTCAGTGATGGGATTACTGAGCCAACAAGGCGTGCTATCTATAGCAAACCCAATACTGGCGTATGTTAACAACCATAATCCTAACAGTAGTCTAGCTATTTTACCTTTCATAAAAGAGGCTTCAATCCTTGCGAAACATCAAGTTAATTACTTGGGAATATTTATCATAGATTAATTCTAGTCTTAATACTAACAAATTTATCTATAACTCTATTAAATTATTGTACATTTACAATTTGGTGCTACAGTATAAATGTTACAGTTTTGTAATACTTTCGGCCTAAACTGAAGTAATAATAAATAGGATGTTTAAAAATGAAAAAAATTACCAGTGCAATTGTTGTTAGCATGATTCTTAGTGGTTGTGTCTCTACATCGAAACCGAGTGTAGATCACCGAGAACTTGTACGTGATGGAAATTATACACATGCAGAACAAGTTATAGTCGAATCGGTAGAGGCCGATGGAAAGAATAAGCTTTTACATTATCTAGAAATGGGCATGCTCGCCCATTTGCAAGGTAACTATCAAAAAAGTAATCAATTATTTGATCAAGCTGAAAGTATAAGTGAAGAGTTATATACCACTAGCATTTCAGATGTTGGTTTACAGTCAGTTACTGGCGCAAGCTTTTCTACCTACAAAGGGCTTAACTTTGAACAAACTTTTGTTGGTTATTACAAAACATTAAATTATTTAAAACTCGCTGACTCTAATAATGGTTTTGACGAAAAGGAACTAGACAAAGCTTTAGTCGAAGTACGACGTTTAGGGAATAGGTTAACTGAATTAACAGCAACAACGGGTGGTTATCAAGAAAAATCAGATGAAGATAAATCACCAATGGAAAGACTGCTAGGTTTCCTATCCGAAGCTTTAGGTCAACGTATAGACAGTGAGGAACTAGCGTATAAAGATGATGCTTTTGCCCATTATTTATCCGGAATGATGTATGAGATGAGTGGTGATTTAGATGCCGCTCGAATTGAATACAAAAAATCAGCGAACGCCTATGAAAATGGTTTTGCTGAAAATTATAAGTTAGGAAAAAAGGGCTCGGCTCAAGTTTGGTTTGCTACCGCACGCGTGATGAAAATTGCCGGAGGTTATGACTCTGAAATACAAGAAATAACCAAAAAACATTTATCAGCCAAGCAGAGCAGTTTATTAAAAGCTGTTGATGGTAAATCATCAGAATTAATTGTTATTCAGCATTTAGGTTTTGCTCCTCAGAAAAAAGAACTTAATATGATGTTAACAGCGGATGCTTCAACTCAGTCATTAGTATTAACTCCTGTACCAACTGGGACAGTTAAAGAACGCCAAGATCAATTAAATTGGTTCAAAATGCTTTATGCCGATAATGACTTATTTTCCACTATGAGAAATTATGCTTCTGGTGATATTGAAGCAATAATACTGGCTGATGTTACTAAGCGTATGCCGCTAGGTCCTTTATGGGGTAGAGCTGTTGAATTAGGCTTAATCAGTGCTTTATCAACACCATCACGAGTATCTGTTTCGTATTACCCTAGTATGAAAAAAACATTCAATAGGTCAGAACTGTACGTAGATGGTCAACTGCGCTCAGAATTACATCAAGGTAATAGTATTGCCCGCATTGCTTTGCAAGAGCAATTAAACGTTGCCAATACTAATATTCAGCTCGCATTAGCAAGAGAAATAACTAAAGCTATTCTTGCAGAAAAAACGGCCGCAGCCGCAGGACAATGGGGAGCCATTGCGAGCATGGGTTTATCCGTATTAAACGCAGCAACAGGTGGTGCTGACATTCGTAATTGGACTACATTGCCAGGTGCGATAAAGTTTGCCCGTGTAACATTAGCCCCAGGAGAACACGAAGTAGTGTTAAAAACGACTTTATCTTCCGGTCTAGTGTTAGAGCAAACTCAAACAGTGAAAACAACAAAGCTTAGACCAAAATTGTGGCATACACGTACACTCTCTCGATTGCCAAAACCTGAACCTGTTGTCAATGCAGCAGGAGAAACTCAGCAAACAAGCACTGAATAAAATCTAATTAGTACAAACTCACCTTATTATTCATAGTGTACAAGTTATTTGGACACTATGAATATTAAGGTTTAATTTGAAGTAAGCTATTATAAGCTAACTCATTAAATTCAATAACATTCGTATAGAAAAGGATCCTACAATGAAAAACACACTATCTAAAGTTCGCGTAATGACTCTTATGCTAATGAGTTTATTTATCTTATCAGCTTGTCAATCGACTAAAGTGTCTAGAGTAGACAGTGGTGAAGAAATTGCGCTAACTGACAAATGGAATGATAAAGACTCTCAGCTTGTTGCAGAAGCAATGATTAATGACATGTTAGGTTTCCCATGGATAGATAAGCATTTGAAAAAGGAAGGCACTAATCCTGCAATTATCATTCAGCGAGTTCGTAATAAGTCACATGAACAAATTGCTGTAGACACTTTTTTGAATGACTTAAAACGCGCTATCTTACGCAGTGGTCGGGCTGACTTTGTTGCTAATAGTGATGTACGTAACGAAGTAAGAGCAGAAAGAGCAGATCAAGAATTCAACGCCAGTTTAGACTCTCAAAATGAAATGGGTGAAGAATTGGGTGCTGACTACGCGTTAACAGGCTCTATTAACTCAAATGTTGACCAGTTAGACGGAAAACGTGTAACGTCTTATCAAATTGATTTATCACTAATTGATATGACAACAAATAGAGAAGTTTGGAATGGACAGAAGAAAATTAAAAAATACCAAGAGCGCTCAAGTTTTGGTTTCTAAACCATTTTTAAAAGTATCCGCCAGTGTTATCGCACTGGTGTTTGCTCTTAGCGCATGCCAAACAACGGCATCGGGATTACAAACAAGCTCAGGCGATATATCAAAAGATAATTCAAATAGTAATGCAAAACCTGATTGGGTAGTGAAACTGCCTCAATCAGCTAGCCTGATTTACGGTGTAGGTAGCTCTACTATCTATTCTGAAGATAGTTATGCGATAAAAAGTGCTAGCGAATCAGCCAGAGTTGAATTAGCTAAATCAATTCGAATAGATGTGGCTGCCATAACAAAAGTAAACCAAAGCTCAGATAATGGAAAAATGAGCTTTCATTTTGACGAAGCAATCACTAATTCCGTACCTGAAATGCAGCTTGCCGGATTAAAAATTGTTGATAGTTATCTTGATAGAAGCACTTCTACTGCTTATGCGTTAGCTTCTTTTAATAAAAACGAGGCTATTTTTGAGCTTAGGCAGTTACTAGCTACTGTCGATAATGAATTATCGCTAATCACAATTGATTTAGCCAATGCTGCAGGACAAAAACTGGCGCAAGCAATACAAGTTAAAAAGTTATTATTAAAGCGTAAGCAATACAATGAGCAATTAGTTAATTTACGCCAAGCGAAAGCGATGCTACCTGCGTACGCTCAAACATTGTTAGTAAAAACTGAACAGGTATTTAATAGCATCACCTTTGGGGTATTTAGTAAAAAGGATCAAGATTTACAAGAGAAAATTGTTGAAGCTATTACCGATCAAGGTTTACGAGTTAATAACCAGAATGCTGATTTTCATTTAACATATAGGATAAAATGGCGAGGCGTTGCACGTAACGAGTTATTCTATACCATCGCCAGTGCTACAGTGACACTAAAAAGTGGTGATGTGGTACTACGAAAATTTAAGCAAAAAGCGAAAGGTACCTCTAGTGATGAAGGTATGGCTAGAGATAAAGCGGTAGAAAAAATTGGTGAACAGTTCGCTAAGGTTTTATCAAAAGAATTAATTGCCAGCTTTGAAAACGCAGCACCTACAACAAATAAATCAAATCGTAGTGACGTTATTGATGACACGATTGTGTATCAAGAAACAGCAGCTAAGATAAAAAAACCGGTGAAAAAAGTTGTTGTTCCCATTCAACAAGTAGTTGTAGTACACACCAACCCAAGCATGCAGAGTGTTGCTCAAAACAACAGAAGCATTAGCCTACAAGGTGTCGTTTACACACTAAACAGTTGTCATCGTAATGCGGATATTGTTACCTGTAAATTGATTGCATTGAATCAGTATGTCGATCAAAAAATAGGATTGTACCGTAGTAAATCTAGAGCTATTGATGCCAATGGTATGGAATACCCCACTAAATATATAAGTATCGGCGGTAAACAGTTAAAAAGCTATTCTGCCGTGAATAGCACTATCGTTCAAGGCATACCTATTGCGATGACAGTGCAGTTTAATCAAGTAAATTATAATGTCAGCAAGTTCGCCCTGTTAGAGATAAAAACTTATGCAGGCAAACTACAATACCGTAATGTTGGCATAGGCTACTAACATAGCTTACTAAAAAGTCCCCTAAACTGACAAGTTAGAAGATGATACTTGCCTCACCTTTGCTGAGGCAAGTATTTGTGACTTTACTTTCTAGTCAATTTCTCTTGGCAAATAATTAACATTTGCTGATTGTATTGCCCCATAAAATCAACTAACTTTTCCCGCGCTTCCCGTTGTTGTTCAGAAGTTAGTACATCACCTGTTCCTGCGCTATATTTTTTACCACAAAGAGAAGTAACAACTTGAAGATTATTACCTGTGATACCCGGAATACTTGTGCTCCGCCCTGAAGTAACCAACAAACGATAATCTTTTTGCTGAGTAGCTAACACGATTGCCTTGTGTACCTTTTCCTTTAGCAAAGGCGTTGAATCAGCTTTGTTTAAAACCAATTGCTTAGCATTATCTTCACCTATATTAACCTCTCCAGAGCTAGTAATATACGAACAACTAGCACTTAATGATAACAACAATATTAAGCTGAAAAATTTCATTACTACATCCCACTCTTTAGTACAAAATGATTCACGCTTGTTTGATTCTATTTAAAAACCACGCGCGCCAAGGCAATATAAACACAAACAATAATAACCAAGCCATACTACCTGAAGATTTAGCTGCGGGTGGTTCAGGAATAGGTACCGGCTCAGGCTTTGCTTCAACAGTGATATTCGCAGCAAACGCAGCACTACTAACACTGTCTTTTTTAGCAACAATATTCACCGAAAGCGTGCCTGAAAAATCACTATTAGGCGTAATGGTTGTGCCGGCAAAAGAATAATTATCACCACTTTGAATAGCAATTGAATCAGCCGTTTCACATGCATAAGTAAACTGAGTACTAACTAGCTCGATGCTTTCCCCTTGAGTAAGCGATAACGTCGGTTGACTTGTAATAGCAATGTCAGCAGCAACTAATGCTTTATCAATACTAAAATCACCATCGTTTATAGCAAAGAAAATATTGTTGTTACAAACAAGCTTTAATCTCGCTTGGGTAGTATTTATTTCACTCGCACAAAAAGAGTCAATAGAAATTTCGTGACTACCATTATTGGCAACAGATTGGGCTAAATTCACATCAAAATTTTCGCCACCATCTTTTGATAACAAAACATCTACAGTAGAGCAATTAATAGGTGTCATATTAGTTTCAGCCACTTGCCAATTTATGTTGTTACTGCTCGCGGTCCATACATCATCTGAAATGGGAGAAGTTAGCGCAAAGGCTTCTGATGTGTCGACAACGGTAAGTTTCACTTCACCAAAACTAACACCACCCTCATTGTCTAAGACCATCAATCTAAAATTCAACTCTCTACTAGTCGTTGGCAATGACTCGCCAATGCTAGTGGTTTTATTTAGCACATCAGATAATTTTGGAAAATACCGGCTAGCATTATTACTTGGAAGAAAAGCACGAAATAATGGTCGACTGCCATCATCAACCTGCTGTGCAAGAGATGAACTTTCATTGCCTAAATCAAATTGCTGCCAACTATAACTTAAACTAACACTGTCAAGATCTTCGGCTCCACCTGATAGTTTAAAAGGTGTCCTCGCTGGAATTGTATAATCTAAACCTGCGCTAACAATTGCTGTATTGTTGCTTGCACCAGTAACTGAGCCACAAGTACTGCCGGTACTATTTTGCGTATACTGGTTTATTTGATCTATCGATCTAGCATGAAAAAAAGCATCAGAATTAAACTGTAAATTTTGATCATCGCAAATACCGGCATAGGCCATAATAGTTGAACCACTACCTACCTCATAGGCGGATTCTGCTGAACGGTTTCCTAAACAAGCACCAGCGGTGCCGTTAAAGGTATGTTCAGCACCAAACTGGTGGCCTATTTCATGTGCGACATAATCAATATAAAATGCATCATTTGCGGGATTAGGGCTTCCGGTTATGCCATCACCTTTATATAATGAATGGCAAACACCACCCAGTACAGCCAAGCCTCCGCCGTCTGTATTTACTACATGACCTATATCATAACTATCACTGCCAATAACACCATCAATAACACCAGTATTTATTCCACCATCATCACTGGTATTATCGAAGGGATCTAAGTCTGCATCAGTAAAAACCAACAAATCATTATTAGCCACCAATTCTAGTTTTATAGCCAAATCACGTTGATAAACCTGATTTAAACGATTCACCAGAGTAACAATTTCAGCCATAGCGCTATCAACTGTGCCGCCATTAAACGCGGTGTACTCTGCTGCAGCAGAAATTGCAATACGATAGGTTTTGATACTACTTTCAGCGGCACTACTATTGGCAGTTTCGTTGATATTATTGGCAACTGAGCCCGTCAGAGATGAACGCTGCTGAGGAATATTTTTTGGTTGATGAAACTTATGAGCTAACCTACTCGTTAAGTGGTTATCATGACTAAAGTAACTTTTATACTCGTTGCTTAAGCTATCAAAAATTCTGCTGATTTTTTGTGTTGGAATGCTTTTTTCAAGTTTAATATAAATATTTTTCGGTTCAACAAAAACACGCTCACCATGATAATAAAACATACCATGAAAGCCATTAGGCGTAATATCAAAACGGCCAGTATGATTTGAACCATCAAGGGAAATACCGATAAAAGTTCTAATATTTGGATATTTTAAGGCAAGCTCATCTGCCATTACACTTGTAGGTGTTAGTTTAAAGTTAACTAACTTGCCATTAGGTAAGGGAAGCGCAATAATTTTTGACGAATCATCATTAAGTAATAATGCTCGTAGTTCACTTATATCTGTAAACAAGACACCAGTGCTTTCATTTAATTGAAAGATTTTGTTAGATGCTACTCCAGGTTCTTGAGCACTATAACTTTGAGGACTATAACTTTGAGAGCTATGTTTTTGAGCAAAAGTCGCTTGAGATAACAGTACCAATAAACTGCAAAGAGTTAATTTACTCAACTGATTCATGTAGATCATCCTATTAAAAATACCTATGCCCTAAGGTTAGCGATAAAGCCATAAAAAAACCACTGACAATGCAGTGGTTTTTGTTTCAAAAATGTACAATAAGCAAAAAATTAGCTAGATGATCATTCTTTTGGTTAAGCCTTTGTGATATCCGCTTCTTCATTACCAAAAATCGTTCGTTTAATAAAATTAATCAAACGTCTGAACAATACGCGTACATCTTCAATAATAAGATATAGGCTAGGGATAAATATAAGCGTTACAATAGTCGCGAACAATACACCAAAAGATAAGGATATAGCCATCGGTATCACAATTTGTGCTTGAGCACTTGTTTCAAAAAAGATGATTGGTACTAAACCAATAAAAGTGGTTATTGACGTTAACATAATGGCGCGAAAACGCTTAGTACCGGCATGAATTACTGCATCTTTTAAACGCTCACCTCGCTTTCTAGCTCGGTTCACAAAATCTACCATCACCAGAGAATCATTGACCACAACACCTGATGCGGCAGCAATACCAAACATAGATAACACACTTAAATCCATTCCTAAGAGTAAATGACCAAATACCGCTCCGATGATCCCAAAAGGGATCACTGTCATTATCATAATGGCTTGTGAATAAGACTTTAATGGAATCGCCAATAGTGAAAATATAATCATGAACGAAATCATCAAATCACGGAACTGCTCTGCGGCGCCATCCATTTCTTCTTGAATACGACCTGATAATTCACTTTTCACTAAAGGGTATTGTCTTAATAATTTAGGGATATAGTTATCTCTAATATCTTTAGCGACTTCGAATGGTTCTACCTGCTCGGCATCAACACTCGCCCAAACATTAATGGTACGGTTGCCATTTTCACGACGAATTCGAGTCACGCCATCTGTTAACGTTATTACTGCTAATTCAGATAAGGGTAACTCAGCACCATTCGGGGCTTGAATCATTACATCATCAACATGACCCACACTGCTGCGTTGCGCTAATGGATAGCGCACCATCACTTTAACTTCTTCACTATCACGTAAAATACGTTGTGCTTCTAAACCATAAAAACTATAACTTACCTGTGAAGCGATATCCGCCAGCGTTAGACCTAAACTATAGGCTAAAGGCTTTAGCTCAAATTGCACTTCTTTCGCGCTGGTTTGACGAGAATCATTAACATCACCAACCCCTTTGAGGCTATTAAGTTTAATTTTTAATGCTTTGGCTGCGGCTAATAGTTGTGCGTCATCTTGACTTTCTAGTCTAAAAGCAATGTCACCATCATCGCGCCCACCGCCAAAGAAATTATCACTAATGGTTAAGGTTTTAACCCCAGGATAATTTGGAATAGCTTTACGCCAAAGATCGGCTAGCTCAAAAGTATTCATTGCTCTTTCTTTAGGTATAACTAGCTTAACCATTACTTGACCATTGGTTCTGCTACGTAAATCTACCTGCATATCAGAAATCATTGAACTTCCATATTCTTTTTTAATATCCTGATCTATTTTATTAATAATACCTTCAATATTTAATAGCGTTTGCAAGGTTGATTTTTCAGAGGCATCAACATTCATTTCAACACTAATGCGTGGAAAATCGTGTGGAATTTTAGGTTGGCCAACATAACGCACTAAACCACCACCAAATAAACCGGCGCTAAGTAGCATCAAACTAATGAAAAACATCAACACGGCATAACGATATTCAATGCATATCACTAATCCTGGGCGATAAATATTTTGGATAAAGTTCTTTAGCTTGGTATCAATCCAACCCCGCAGTCTATCCAGTGGGTTTTTAGGATTAAACTTTTTCACCTTCATTTTAACTAAATGCGCAGGTAATATTAGTTTCGATTCTATCAGAGAGAATATCAAACACAAAATCACCACCCCGCCAATGGCTTTACCAAAAGCAGAAGATGGACCTTCACCAAAAAGGAAAGGAAGAAACACAGCAATAGTGGTTAGTACTCCAAAAGTAGCGGGCATGGCAACTCGTTTTACGCCACGAATAACATTGTCAGTACTGTGTCCGTGCTCTTCTATTTCATCATGGGCACTTTCTCCCATAACAATGGCGTCGTCAACGACGATACCTAAGACTAAAATAAAGGCAAATAAACTAATAACATTGATGGTGACGCCAATAAATTCCATTGGCATAAATAGCAAGGTGCCTAAGAAACAAACTGGTAAACCCATCATTACCCAGAAAGCCAAGCGCACTCGTAAAAACAATGCCAACATCAAAAACACTAAAACAGCACCACTTTTCATGTTGTCTAGCATCATATTTAAGCGGCCGTTAAGGTAATAAGTCAAATCAACCCATGTTTCTAATTTTACACCTTGAGGCAATACAGAAGCCTTATCATCAACGTACTTATTGATGATATCTGAAATTTTGGTAATACTCTGATTTTCTGAAGCGCCAATAAAAATGGTAATTGAATTTTCACCATTAAATTTAGAGTATTGTAAACCCTCTTGAAAGCCATCAATAATGGTGGCAACGTCACCTAACAATACTTTAGTACCATCACCAAGGGTAATTACTGGGATTTGCTCAAACTCATGACCTCGGTAGGCCTGGTTTTCAACACGTAAGTTAATATAACCATTAGTCGCACGAATTTGTCCTGCCGACATATTACGTGAATAACTGCGTACCGCGTTAGCAACATCTCTAAAACTTAAGCCGTATTCCCGCAGCTTATCTTTACCCACTTCAATGGAAATCTCATAACCTAAACCACTGTATAACTCAGAAATACTAATACCGGGCAACTGTTGTATTTCATTGTGAATTTTACGACCTAATTCCTTTAATTCGCCATTACTTAAGTCACCATACAAACTGATATACATTACTTCTTGTCGAAACTTTTCTCGTTCTACTTTAATGCGCTCCATACCATCGGGAAAGCTGGGTATTGCATCAATGGCAGACTTTACTTCTTCAAGCACAACTTGTGGATCGTAATCTAATTCAACTTCAAACCAACCATTAGAATAATTTCTATTGGAATAAGTAATGACCCGTTTAAGACCTTGCACTGATTTTAGTGCCTCTTCGATCTTAATGGTAATTCCCTCTTCTACCTCTTGAGGTGCAGCACCAGGATATTGTGCACTGTATGAAACCCAATTAAATTCTAATTGAGGAAACATTTGCTTATTAATCGTTAGCGCTGTTAACCCGCCTCCAATTAAAATAAAAAACATCAATAGGTTTGCCGCAATACTATTGCGAGCAAACCAAGCAATAATTCCCTTATGGGTATCTATGCTTTCATCCTTCACTGCCATTTTATTTACTGCTGACTCAGTCGGTTTGTCTTCAATTGATGAAGTCATCGTTACTCCCCTTCATTGTCATTGACAGCGACTTGAGTTTCACTATTTTCATCAACATCATCTGATGAGTTGTCATCAATTATTTCATCGCCTGCTAACGCTAATTTCATGCCGTCAACAGGGTAATCTAATGCAGATACAATCAATTGGTCTCCATCATGCAGGCCACTGGCAACAATAACATTGGCACCCTGCTGACGAATAATATCAACTTCAGTGTAATGAAGTTTTGACTCATTATCTAAAATGGCTACCTTGTTATTAATCACTAAATAACGAGGAACGATACTAGCACTCGCAATTTCAATACCAATAATTTCAGCTTGAACATAAGAGCCAAAACGTAAAGGAGTCTCTTTGTTTATGCCATTTGGCGAGGTTAAGTGATAAGGGTCTTGAATTTGAGCAACTAAATAACCCATTCGACTTTTCTCGTCAATAACGCCCTCATCACGATCAATATCGGCTATCCATTCTACGCTCTGACCAGCATAAACTCCGATTAATCTAACTTTTGCATCTCGGCCTTGATCAATTAAAAACTGCAATTGATTATCTGCAACTGGCAAGCGAACTTCAGCAATATCAGTGCCGAGTAATTTACCAATTTGACTACCGGTACTTACAAATGAACCCAAACCAATAACTCTATTATCAATCATGGCATCGTAAGGCGCTCTAATTTCTGTACGTTTCAAATTACGCTCTGCACGTAACACTGATGCTTGTGCTGATTTAACTCGAGCTAACTCTTGAGCAAGCTGTGGTTTACGCAAACTCAACTCAGTAGGCGATGTATTAGTGATTACTTTCCATTCACGTTCTGCTACTTTTCCTTGTGCTACTTCTTTTTCTAATGCTGCTCTGGCCGAAGCCATATTTGCTTGAGCATCAATCAATGCTGCATGGTAATCGTTTGGATCAATACGCGCTAAAAGTTGACCTTTTTTAACCAAACCACCACGAACAAAAGTATCGCTTAATTCAACAATCTCACCACTTACTTGCGCAACTATAGTGGTTTCATATTTCGGCTTAACAACACCATAAGAACTAACTTCAAGTATCATTGATGCCACAGAAATGTTTTCAACAGCTACTATCGGTGTATTGTCTACTTTAGCTTTTTCTTCTGGTGGTTTTTTCATGCCGGAAAAACCAATAAGTGCAACAATTCCAACTGCTAAAATGGCGAAAGGTATAATAATTTGTTTTTTGCGAGCCACTGTTTTATTCCTCTTGAATTCAAGTGATGATTATAAATTTATTTGCTAATACAGATAATTGAAGTCAAAAATCTGATGATATGTAGCTGATCATAACGAATAATTCATCACGAAATACTACTAAGTTGTAACTATGTATTACAAAATATGCGCCGATTTGTAAAAAACAGCAAAAAGATGTAACTTCATAATATTTTTATCAATTAAATCATAATATTGAAGTGACTATTATTTTATCTGCATTTTTTTTTTAATTATCATAAACTGAATTATCTAATAGTCGGTTAGCTTATTTCACCATTTATTAAACTTTTAAAACTAAAATTGGCAAATCAGACTCTTTTACAACAATTGAACTCAAAGGGAAATATCATGCTTAATAAAATAAGTGATTTTTTTAATTCCATACTCAACACGGACAAAAACGAAGCTGAAGTTTCACTTTCTGTCGAAATAGCATGTGCGGTATTACTGTGTGAAGTTATGCGAGCTGACAGTGTTTTTACTGACAATGAACAAGATGAATTAAGTGCAATTATAACTAAGCAATTTGATTTAACACCGCAAGAGGTTACTTTTATGCTTGAGAAAGCTTTTGAGCTAAGTGAGAATGCCAGTGACTTTTATCAATTTACTTCCAAGCTAAATCAATATTATTCACTAGATGAGCGTATTAAAATTGTGACCCTGTTATGGCAAGTTGCTTATGCTGATGGTGAATTAGCAAATATTGAAGAACACATTATTCGAAAAATTGCAGATTTATTGCATTTGAGACACAGCGAATATATCGCAACAAAAATTGCTGCAGAGCAGTTCCACAATACATAAATAATTAGTGAAGCGTATAAGAATCGGTTAAACTAGCACCTGAATCAAACTCTCTTTAAATGGCGCCATAAATGACAAACTCAATCGAACAATCAGCCTCAATTTCTAATGCAGAAATAGGAAAATACAATACTCTCAATATTGTTGCAATAACTGATAACGGTGTTTACCTTAATGGCGGTGAATTAGGTGAAATTTTATTGCCAAATCGATTTGTGCCCGATGACAGCCAAGTTGGTAATAGTATTGAAGTTTTTCTTTTTAATGATTCCGCAGACAGGCTTGTTGCCACGACTGAAAAAGCATTAGGCCAAGTAGGTGAGTTTGTTTCACTAAAAGTTGTGCAAATAAATAAAATGGGTGCTTTTTTGGATTGGGGCTTACCGAAAGATTTACTCGTTCCATATAATCAGCAACACACGGCAATGGAAGAAGGGAAATATTATTTAGTCCGTATTTATCTTGATCAGCACACAGATCGAATTGCCGCATCAAGCAAGTTAGATAAGTTTATTGATATTTGGCCCGCTGAATATCAACAAGGTGACAAAGTAAAATTAATCATTGGCGGAAAAACTGACCTAGGCTTTAAAGCCATAATCAATGATTTGCATTGGGGGTTATTGTACGACAATGAAATTTTTCAACCTTTGCGCATTGGTAAAAAAATTGATGGTTATATCAAACAGGTACGTGAAGATGGTCGCTTAGATCTACTCCTAACGCGCGGCAGTAAAAATAAAGTAAATAGTTTTGCTGATAAATTATTAGCACATTTAGAGAAAAACAATGGCTTTAGCCCACTGCATGATAAAAGCACACCCGAGTTAATTCAAAGAACATTAGGGGTTAGTAAAAAAACCTTTAAAGCAACGGTAGGTAATTTAATGAAGAACGGCAAGCTGACAATTGAAAAAGATGGGATTAGATTAAAGTAGTCTGTCTGACTACTTTAACAAGGATTGTTTAGCGTAATATAGTAAACCAACCCATTAGCATGGGAAGCAATGGAAATAACACCATCGCCAGTATTACTAACAAAATTGAACCTGCACCGGTACTATCTTTAAAATCTTCGCTGTGTGACATCTTTACTACTTCCTAAAATGGCATAAAAAAACGAGCGCATTTTAACGAGTAATAACTCTAAAACATAGTTTTATTTGATCTATATCAAGTATAAATACTAATGATATAGATCAAATAAAATGCAATAACTGAAAATCAAAGTTGGGCTGAACTTTATACTTTGCTCAATTCAGGGTTTAAATAGTCACTTTTATGTTATTTATCTTTCAAATTGGGAGAAAACCTCACTTTCCACCAACGAATAGTTAATGGCATCGAAGTATTTCAATCGGACAAATCATCTATGATTTAGTTAACCTATCATTGCGCTAGGTCATATTTTCACCCACATTGATAATAAAACAATCACATCAGTCAAAAAATCATTACCATGAGAAACATAATATTGACTTGAATAAACCAAAAGCTGTCTAGGTATAGCTCCTTGTTTAAATTCATGCACTAAAGCACTTATTAATTTTTTGCGAATACTCGTTAGATCAGCACTTATGTTTGCAAAGCCTTCACTACATTGTTTTTTAATACCTGCTAACTTCTTAATTTCATCGTTAGCGAATTTTTTAGTTTTGGCTTTACTGTCGTTTTCAAGCGGGGAAGTTTATTCAACCGATTGGACTGTCGAATATTCTATTATAGTGACGGGAATATTATTAAATTTATAAAATAAAAAGGCCGAGAAAAACAAACTAGCGACTAATAATGGTTTCCATAATTTTTTCATATTGATCAAGCATCCTTGTTGATGGAAATATTTGAGATACTAACACTTAAATAATTCTCGGGAAATCATATTGATAATGTTAATCAGGCTTTATCGCCACTATTTGTGCAATAGCTTGTTTAGAATCGTCATTAGTAGATGCACTGACAACACCATCAAAACTATGTAATATTTTCCAATCAGAAAACAGTTCCACAAGTTCACCTGATCTCAGTAAATAATCTGGATGTTTAGGTCGACCAAACTGAGCTTGTTGCTCGGTAAAGGTTTCGTAAATGATCATGCCACCCGGTTTTATTGCCGTTTTAATTTGATCGAACAAAGGGCGATGTAAATAACGAAATACTATCACTGCAGAAAAGCTTTTACCTTGTAATGGCGTCGTTCCAACTTGCTCAAAATCCTCTTGCCAATATTGAGCGAGCTTTTGTTGCTCTGCAGTTAAGCTATTTAGCGACTGTTTCACCCGTTCTAGTGCTTCACTGTTTATATCTGCCAACATTACTGGGGTATCGTTGGCAATTAAGAAAAGGCCATTACGACCACTGCCACAAGCAAGGTCTAAAATGGGAGCCTGTTTACTTAACGCTAGCGCTTGTAACTGTGTTAAATATTTTTCTATTAGTGGCGAGTGACTCAAAGCAATAGACTCCTTTAAGGTATGTAGATGAATAAAAACCTTTAAAAACTACCGCGAATGCCAATACTAAAGTTTCGCCCCGGTAATGGCGCAACCTCTTTTAAAAATGATGAATGAACAAGCGCAATTTCATCGGTTAAGTTATTAGCTTTGAAATAAAATACCAAGTCATTGCCAATACTGTCAAAGCCAAAATCATTTAGATAATAATTAAAGTTCATATCCAGTAATGTGTAGGCTGCTGTCGTTGTTTCTAACTCTGCGATACTATCTTGTTCAAAGTAGTGATTGATGCTCAGTTCACCATCAAAATTATCTGCTTGATAATTTAACAAAGTACCTACTCGCATTGGTGGTATTCGAGGTAAATTACCGCCATCCGTTAATTCTGCATGAATATAATCACCAAAAAGTGTTACCTTTAATGGGCTAGTGATTTGATAGACGAATTCAGCTTCAAGACCATACATATCAACGTTTTCTTGTTGATAAATTAATATCGGCAATCCAGTTTCATCATGCTCATCTGCATGTTCATCTTTAAAAATAAGGCCGGTATCTTGTTGATAGTAATAATCCTTCACATGATTATAAAAAGCACTGAGTACAAAACCAAAATCACCTTCAAATTTTCGCCAAGTTAAATCGAAACTATAAGCGGTTTCAACTTCAGGTGAATGTGATGATAGTTCAACATGCATTTCATCACTCTCCTCTGCTAATGAGTCTTCTATCGCTTTCTCTAAAGAAAGCTCAAACATAGCCCCTACTTCAAACGTGCTTGTACCAATATGTGGACCAAATGAAAATAACTCGGCCGCGGATGGTGCTCTTTGTGATACGGCGAATGATAAACCAAGGTTATAGCCTGAGGTATAATCCCAAACTAAACCAACAGAGCCACTAAAGGGATTAAAATGTTGTTGCTCGAACGACACGCTTTCATGCGCTTGACTATGTTCATGACCCGAGACCCCGATAACACTATCGTTGGCAGCAATTGATACTCGCTCAATTCTAGCGCCAAGCTGTAAAAGCACGTCACCAAAATGTTTCTCTTCTAACCAAGCAATAGCAAAGCTGTCAGTTTTTGATGGCGGAGCAAACGCTTCTTCACCGATGGCTTCAAAATCAGAGCCTTTGAAATGCAGCGTCCAAGCTCCTTTCCAACCTATATACTCTTGATGATATAAATCTGCTTTCATCTCAAGGCTTTTATTAGAAAACGTTGTGCCAACTAACCCGGCTTCAATTTCTTGATGTTGGTAGTCTGTGTAGGCAAACTTGGTAGCAAGTTGTTTGATGAAACTGTTTTCGTAGTTTATTTCACTTAAAATCTGTAACCTGTCTTGCTGCATTTTTGCTGCTGTACCTACTGCGTTATTTCCTTCTGACCAGCTTTCTGGCTCGTTTTCTTCTTCATGGCCATGGTCATGACCTGGGATACCATAATCACGATTCATAGTGCCGTAAGAAAAACCAACAAATCCTTGATCAAATAGATAGCTTGAACCTAAGGTAAAACCGCGAGATTTTGAAGCGCTATTAGCAAGGTGACTATTTTGTTCCTCATGATCTTCATCTGAATGCGCTTCTTTATCGCCATGAGCATCAAAATCATCTGGTAATTTATAATCACTGGCATCACGCCAAAAACCATCTAAGTGGAAAGCAAACTCTTTTCCTTTGACTTTCACACCATTTTGTAAAGAAAAAGATCCCTGACTTTCTTTCGCGACATCGTTATATTGTAACAACCATTCAGCGAGGCTACCTGTAGAGGTTGGCACTCGGTTATCAACTACATTGACTACACCACCAATAGCACCACTACCATAAAATAAAGTAGCAGGACCACGAAGCACTTCAATTTGCGTAGCTGTACTGGTTTCGGTTGCTACTGCATGGTCAGCACCAACACGTGAGGCATCTCCTGCGTCTAAACCATTTTGGGTGATTAACACCCTAGGACCATCTAAGCCACGAATAATAGGGCTACTCGCAACAGAGCCATAAAAGCTTGAATGCACACCCACTTCATTTTTCAAGGTTTCCCCTAAAGTAGACGCTTGTTTTAATTTTAAGTCGTCACCAGAAATGACATTGACAGGTAATGCAGACTCGATAGTTGAAGAATGTAGTGGCGTAGCATACACATCTAACACTTCCATCACGGAAGGGGATAGTTCTATGATCACCCCTGAAAGGTCATTTTTCCCAAGGTTAATATGATGATTTTTATGTGCATGATTTTTAGCACTTACATGTAGTTCAAACTTACCTGCGGCCAAACTAGAGAAAGTAAAAACCCCCTGTTTATTAGTTTTAACTATTTGTTCTGTACCATTAATATTTACCGTAGCTAAACTAACAGCTTTACCGTGATGATCAATTACCTGACCAGAAATTGTTTGTGCTAATGTTGCTGAACTAAAACTGATTGAGCTAATAATTAATAAAGAGTAAGCCGTAAAATCGCGCTTTTTAACTACTGAGTTAATAGGCGAACAAATGTTTTTTAAAAACATGATTGTATTCCAATAGAAGTATAAATATTCTACTTGGCAAACGACTTAGAGCAATACCCTAAGAAAAACCAAGCAAAGTAATAAAGTAAACTTATTGAAATGTAGGCGGAGCTCTTAACTGAGGTTGAATAAAACTATTAAGCTTAAACTCTGCGGTAACGGCTTTAGCAACGCGAAGATATGAACTAACAACAAAAGGTGTTTGAATTTTGGGTAATTCAGCGGGTGTATCTAACCCCTGATGGCAGATATAACATTCTTGCTGTTCAACATTAAGTGATTGTTCGATTAAATGATCAGCATGAACAAGTGCAGACGTTAAAAATAACACCACAAAAACCATGAGTGCAATAGCATTCATGGTTATAGGGATTACAACTCGTTTTTTATTTGCTTCTAACAAGTTTGGCTTATGGAACAATGTCATATCAACTGTGATAATATAACATCTTCATTCTTGCTACAAGTGCTTTAGCTTTTTGTTACCAAAATTAGAGCTCAAAATAATCTTGAAATACTTTGTACAGTTCTGTGCCTTGATTCACACTGGCTGAAGCAAAATGTAAAATAGGAATAACACATCTATCAAGACTGATATTATGTAATGAATCGCCATCACCACTGCTATCACTGACATAGTTATCCATGCGTAAAATACGCGCTAACGGCTCTCCCGCGGGCAAGGGTTTACCAAATTCTGCTAAATAATCTACCATGCCGCCCATTGGCGAATATAAAGCTTTATAGTCTTTTAAATAGCATGCGTAACGAGTCATTTCTTGTGGTTTAAAATCTTGCTCGTTATTCGTGGTGATAACACCTTTATATTGCAAATAAGCGAGAATACTTTTGGCATCTTCTTCAGCAACAGCTAAATCTATTTGCTCTTGTGAGCCCAATTCAACCGTAAAGCTTTCTTTAGCAAAAGCGCCCTCACCCATCACGAAGCTTCGACCTAGCTCTTTATAAGCCTGTTGTAAGCTCCACCATGGACAAAACATGGCCTCATCCATTGCACCATCAAAGCCATTAGGAATAAAAATAGTATGAGGAATGTCAAAATAGTTAGCACTCGCCTTAGTATATTCAGGGCAATATAAATGCTTGCTAGAAATAGGGCCGGTATGCAAATCTAAAACTAAATCAGCTTGATGCGCCATTTGCTGTAACTGATAAGCAATACGCTGACCTGTAGTTATTCCCCAAATATTATGTTCTAATTTTTGCTCAATTTGATCTAATAGAAGTTGTTGAAAATTAGCTTTTATTTCTTCCTCAGTAGCATCAATATTTTGCTGAGCAAAGGGCGCTATAACCGCCTCATCAAAATGGTACATTCGATTCCAATTAACTCCTGTTATAGGATCAAATCGCCCCAGAGTATACTCGCCATTTTTATGATTACAAGCAACCGGATTTGCATACGGAACTAAAGTAATATTGGCCTGAATATCGCAATCACTTAACAGTTCAAGCAACTGAAAAATAACAGCATTACCTTGCACTTCTGCGCCGTGCATATTCGCTTGAATGTAGACATTAGGCGCAGAGCTACACATCGGCTCATATGAATAAACCGGTACAGTGAGTTTTGCGCCACTGGCCATTTCACCTACGTGCATGATATTTTTTTTGAAAATATTACGTTTAAAAGTATTCATTATTACCCCATTGACATTGTCGCGTATCACTTCGTTCAGACGATTTACCTATATTAAGCTAAGTAAGTGGAAGCCGCTTGTGCAGCTCTTATTTCAATCAACTTACCTGCTTGAAAAACATACTCTGCGGCTAATTGATGGCACAAGAAAAATGGTATACTTTCAGTAAAACCATAAGCACCACAATAACCAAAGACTAATTTATCGCCAACATTGACATCATTCTGTAAAGGTAAATGCCCAAGTTTATCCATGCTGGTACATAATGGCCCATGAAGATCAAAAACTTGGCTTGGCGCATTCGATTGACGAAGTAAGGTCACAGGAAATGGCTGTTCAGTAATAGCAGGACGAATAATATGATTAATACCCGCCGCCAAAACTAATTGATCTTGTCCATAATTCATTTTTCTATCAACTACAGGCACAACATAATATCCACACTCGGCCACCGCAAACCGGCCCAATTCAAGCCAAAGTTCGTCAACACCTGCTTGAGCTTTAATATCAGCCAAATCAGTAATTATTTGTTGCCATGACAAAGTATCGCCACCTCCCTGCGCTTCACCACGTCCTTCATTAAGGTAATCAATGCCTAAACCACCACCTAAGTCGAGAATTTTTAACTCCATACCAATATCAGCAGCAAGGTTTATTAGTGGCGAAACCATTTGTCCCCACAGTGAATACATTTTTTCATTACTGAGCATATTGCCCCATTGAAAAATGTGTAAACCGCAAATATCTAAATTGGGATAGTCGCTAACATGTACACTTTGCCATTCTTGAACTGATAAACCAAAAGGCGTTAAGCTATTACCACCTAAAGGATTTTTTTCACCCTCAGGCCATTGTAATTGTACTCTTAGTAGCACTGTTGGCTTATCTAGTAGCACTGTTGGCTTATCGACTAAAGTTTGCTCTGCTATCACTTCATTCAACCACGTTAGCTGATTTAAACTTTCTACCACAAAAGTCCGAACCCCTTGTTTTATAAAAGCGTTAAGTTGCTTTTTAGATTTAGCCGGGCCCGTATTAAGAATGCGATCTGGGCTAATACCTTGCGCCAATACTTGTGCTAATTCGCCTGAGCTAGCAACATCAAAATCAAACCCTTCACTATCAAGAGTTTGTATAATTTTTGACAAAGGATTAGCTTTTACTGCAAACCACAGTTTAATCACATCTTGCTGTTGCAACTTGGCAAGGTGCGCCTTTAATGCATCAAGCTGATAAACAAAATAACCTTGCTCATCATCTGAAGATTCATGTGCTAATAAAGTGCTTTCAATACTGGTGTCAAACCAAGTAGGTTTAGTGTTCATAAATAACTTCAAATTAGTTTTGTCGCAGCAAGCTACGACCTTTATAAAATATTTATTCAATATAATAATTAACCATACAGTAACAAGGTGATTAATTAACGAAGAATAGACTCGAGCTCAAGTGAGGCATCACTCTGCTCATCACGATACTTAACAATTAAAGCACAGGCCATATTCAAACCTTGGGCTTGTGCCCACTCACCTTTAACAGGACGAGTACCCGGAACAACCACGGCGCGCTCTGGAATTTCAGCGCCTTTTTCGCGCATCATTTGATTCACGCAATCATATACTGGTACTGATTTAGACAATGAAACACCCGGCGCTAATACCGCCCCTTTTTTCACGACAATACCTTCCACTACAACAACGCCAGCACTTAAAAAGGCATCATCTTCAATAATCACTGGGCTAGCACCAACCGGCTCTAATACGCCACCAATTTGAACCGCAGCTGACACATGAACATTGCGGCCAACTTGAGCACATGAGCCAATTAACGCATGGCTGTCAACCATAGTGCCACTATCAACATAGGCCCCGACATTAATATAAGCAGGCGGCATAATAATAACGCCTTCAGCAACATAGGCGCCAGCTCGAACTGATGAGCCACCTGGCACTAAACGTACACCATCTTCTGGCTTGAATTGACGTGCTGGTAAATTATCTTTATCAACAAATCCTTGGTAATTCCCGTCAAAACTAATATTAACACCGGCTTTAAATGCCGCTAAAATGCCCTGTTTAACTTCAACGTTGGCATGCCAATTACCATTTTCATCTTGATTTGCTGCGCGTAGTGCGCCACTTTCTAATTGTGCTATTACATCTTGCCAGTTCATGCGACATTCCTTTTGTTAAGGGGATTTTCAATTGCCTCTATTAAAGAGGCTTTGCTAAAAGAAGTTTGGTTAGTTTGTGCTAACCATTGATTCATTTTTTCATCAAAAGCTAATAATTTTGTGCTATCAGTTAACTCTAAATGAGTTAAGGGAGGGCGTAGCACTGCTGTGCTAATCGCTTTTTGCTGATGCATCAGCACCTTTACTGGTATGGGATTAGCAACACAAAAAAGTGCCTCTACTGCGTTATTCCACAGTGGAAACAGTGACTGTGTTTGCCCTGCCAAGCACAGTTCTACATAAGACTTTGTCGCTATAGGCCATGCATTAGCACACACAGACACCAAACCTTCAGCACCTGCTGGCACTAAATAGGGCAACATTGCATCTTCGCCACTGTATAATTCTATATTCGGACAATGCTTACGGTAATTAAGAAATTTATTGAGATCGCCACTGGCTTCTTTCATCGCCCAGCAATTTGGATGATTTTGTAAGTTTTGCACTGTGGCAATAGGTATTTCGACACCGCTACGAGATGGCACGTTATAAAGCATGCATGGAAATTTGGCTGCATCTAATAAAGCTTTAAACCACTGAGTTTGACCCACTTCACCCGGCTTGGCATAAAGTGGCGTACCAAGTAGATAGCTATCAATATTTAAGGTGTTACAACGATTAACCCAGTTAATTTGCTCTGCTAAATTATAACCACCCACAGCTACCATCAAAGGCGTGTTTAGCTGCAGTTCACAAACAAACTCAACAATACTTAGCTGTTCATCACTACTTAAAGCTAAACCTTCGCCGGTGCTGCCAAGTAATAACAAACCATTGCCCGCTTTTGCTTGCGCTCTGGCTATTTGTTTTAAACTAGTAAAGTCTATTTGGTTATTTTTAAGAAATGGGGTTACTAATGCTGTCCACAGAGGATAGGCACCAAGGTTTCTTTCGCCAATAATACTAGGCGGTATATGAATAGATGATTTTAGATTCATTGCTCTCGAACTCAATAATTACTGCGTTGTGTACAACACAAAGCAAATTAGTTCGGAGAACTTGTAGGCATTTACTAAGAGCCAAATAAAAACACCTTAGTGTTCTTATGTGTAAACAGGATGTTCACTGGCTTTTATGCAAAGGCCAGAAGCTCTCCACTCAATAATTAAACCCCCTTAGGTAGCTTAATATCAGTGACAGTTGTTGGGATTCAGCCCACATACCTCTTAGGTAAACAACCGACAAACGTTAAATCAAATCAACATTCATCTCGGCGCTAATCCCCCTCATTATCACTAACAGAGTTTGATCTCTGTGTGGCCTATCTATTTAAAAATAAAGCCACAATGATAATTACCTGGTTAACGCTCCTCTTCTGGCCCCTTTGCTCATCATTGTTGAAATTTTAACGGCATTGCCATCATCATTCGCCGCAATCATTTATAAAACATAAATTCAGGCGACTCATAATTCGACACTTTTGCTAAAACAGCAATAATTGAGAGCAAGACTTTTGATTTTAAAAATCACAAGTCGAAATTAGGGACGGCACTATTTAAGCATTTTTAGAGTAAATATGTCAATATTGAAAAATTCTAATTGTTGATTAAAGTCCGAATAACGTAGAATACTATCTTCTATCTTATTCACTACCAGTTCATTTATGTCACTTTCAAACATCAGTCAAGTATTATTGCGTAATAGCGAGCTATTATCCGCCAACACACCATTGTTTATTAACTTAAGTAATGATGGTTTTATTGAACGTTATTTAGCTGATAACCTGAACACTAACATCAGTTGTTATAATACTAACTATGTTGATTATTTGGCCATCAGCAATCTGCAACATGATAAAGTGACCACCAGTTTTACAAGTGAATATATAAGTGAAATAAAACATGATTTAGTGATAGTTAATTTTCCTAAAAGTAAGGATGAACTTGCCCTTACCCTTGCAATGATAGCCCCTTATTTACTTCCTGAGGCTAAAATAATTTTGGTAGGAGAAAAAAAAGGTGGAGTACAATCTGCGCCAAAACTCACCCAACACTTTTTAAATACCTGTCAAAAAGTAGATGCCGCTCGTCATTGCATATTATTTGCAGGTATCGTCAATTCTCAAAGTATAAATAAGCCATTCAATATTGAAGACTGGTTTAAAAACTATCAAATTAGCGTTAATGATATTGAGCTAACCATTGCCTCTTTGCCGGGTGTTTTTAGTCAGAAAAAACTCGATGTAGGGACTGCTTTATTATTAAATAACTTACCTAAAACAATGCAGGGTAATGTATTAGATTTTGGCTGTGGCGCTGGTGTTATCAGTTGTTTTATTGGTAAGGAATTTACAGATACGAAATTACATTTACTCGATGTTAACGCTTTAGCTTTAGCTTCGGCTAAAAAAACGTTATCTCTAAATAGCTTAACCGGCGAAGTATTTGCTTCAAATAGTTTGTCAAAAGTAAATGAAAAGTATCAACATATTGTTTCTAACCCACCCTTTCATCAAGGCACAAAAACAAACTACGAAGCGACAGAAAACTTCTTACGCGGTATTAAAGCGCATATGACAGCAAAGTCCAACATTACGATAGTCGCAAACAGTTTTTTACAATACAGTCCTATCATGAAGCAACATATCGGAACAACGAACACTTTAACAATCAAACAAGGCTTTAGTATTTATCACAGTAAAATTAATTATTAAGCAAGCACACTTGCTAAATTTACCTTTTTCAGCGATTGTTATGCTATGAAAACAATAAATAATTTAACATCTAGCCGTAAGTTATTGCTTACCAGTATTTTAGGCGTTGCCTCTATTATACTAATAACTATTTTAGTTGGTATTATTCACGTTATTGAGGTCAAAGAAAAATCAAACTTAGAAGAAAGCACTACTGCTTGGGCTAACTCTTTATCACAAGCAAGTGTTAGTTATTTAATTCAAACAGGGAAAGATGTTTCAAAAAGCTTAAAAGATAAACTTAAGCTATTAGTAACCCCAAATTTCATAAATTATATTCATATTTATAAAAATGACATCAATGATAAAACAGCTTACTTTGCTGGTTTTAATAAAAACATTTACTATCCATCTATCCCAGACAAAATTAGTCAAATAGAGCAATTATCAACCATAAAATACCAAGAAAACCATATTGAATTAATTGTAAAAATAGAACAAAACAAAAAAACAATTGGTTACCTCTATATTCAATCAAATACAAAATATATTACTGAGTTAGTTGGACAACTCAATATTATTGCTGTGTTGTTATTGATATCCGGTTTGATCTTTTCTATGCTATTAGCATTGGCTATTCAAAAGAGAATCAATCAGCCCATTGAAACCATGATTGAATCAATTCAAAAAATAACTCAAAGCAAAAATTATAATCTTCGAATTGAACAATTGTCACTGATTGAGCTTGATGTTTTAGGACAAACTATCAATATTCTACTTAATAGAACGGAAAAGCTACTAAACAAGAAAGATGAAAAGCATCAACAAACTTTATTTCAAAACAATTCACTAACAGCCAAAGTGTCGGCAAGAACTGATGCATTAAAAGAATCAAATCAGGAGCTACTTTCAACTTTAGAAAAGTTACATCAATTTCAAGGTCAGCTTGTTGAAACTGAAAAAATGGCTTCTTTAGGTGATATGGTGGCCGGCATTGCCCACGAGGTAAATACACCAATAGGTTTAGGCGTTACCGCATCAACGCTAATGGGTGATCGCTTACAAGAAATAAAGCAGGCATTCGAGGGTAAGTCTTTAAAATCGAGCCAACTAAAAAAATTCTTAATTCAGGGTGAAGAAAATATTGGTATTATTTACCGAAATTTAGATCGAGCGGCTAAATTAATTTCTACTTTTAAAAAGGTTGCTGTTGATCAATCAAGTGCTGACACCCTTGAATTTAATGTGAAAGGCTTACTTAGTGAAGTATTGCTAACACTTAAAGCTAAACTGAAAAAAGAGCACGTCAAAATCACTATTGATTGCCCTGAAATCTTAATTGTTGAGAGCAAGCCAGGACCTATTAACCAAATATTAATCAATCTTATTTTAAACTCCATCATCCACGGATTTGAAAATAGGCACGAAGGGGCAATAAGTATTTCAATAATTTATTTAAGTAATCAATTACATGTAACTTATAACGATGATGGCATTGGTATTGATGAAAAAATTAAAACTAAAGTTTTTGAGCCTTTCACCACAACTAAGCGTGGCAGTGGAGGCAGTGGTTTGGGGCTACATCTAGTTTATAACTTAGTAACACAAGCTTTGAATGGCCATATCGATTTTGAAAGCAAAACAGGTGAAGGTACAACATTCAATATAACTTTCCCTGTTTTTCTAGTGTCAGAACAATGAATTACAATGATATTTTGCAATATAATTGTTATTTAATTAATACTTCGTTAACATGGTAGCTAAGTATTAAAATACCTCAATACAACTTTCGGAAATAACATGGACAATTATCAAATTCTTATTGTAGAAGATGAAGACGTTACTCGTTTTAACCTGCGTAATTTATTTGAAGCAGAAGGCTATAAAGTTTATGAAGCCATTGATGGTGAAGCAATGAGCACAATGCTTAGCCAACAAGATATAAACTTGGTGATAATGGATATTAATCTTCCAGGAAAAAATGGCCTGTTACTTGGTAGAGAATTAGCAAGTAACAAAAGTTTAGGGCTAATTTTCCTTACCGGACGCGATAGCGATATTGACAAAATTTTAGGCCTAGAAATTGGTGCCGATGATTATTTAACTAAACCATTCAATCCTAGAGAATTAACAATAAGAGCTCGTAACATTCTTAGCAGAATAGGTAAAAATCATACCGAAAGTGAATCAGAGCAAGCGATAGTTAACTTTAATGGTTGGACATTAAATGGAAACTCTCGTGAAATGACTAGCCCAAGTAGGGATATCATTCCTATTCCTAGAGGTGAATACAGAGCATTACGTTTATTGATTAAAAATGAAGGTAATATTGTTTCTAGACAAGCGTTAATCAAAGAGATGACTGGTCGAGATTTACGTAACAATGATAGAACAGTTGATGTAACGATTAGAAGACTACGTAAGCACTTTGAATCAAATACTGACACTCCAGAATTAATCAATACTATTCACGGCGAAGGGTATCGTTTTGTAGGAAAAGCAGAGTAACCACACTATTTGAGTGAATGAATACAAGTTAACTACGCTCTAGCCAGTTTTTAAAATCAACAATAGCCTGTTTGTTATGAATTTTAAGTTCGACTAACTGACGGGTTTTATCACTCGTATTGTCCGTTGTTTTTTCCATTAACTTTAAACGTGCATGCAAAGAAGTCAAACCAACACTGCCAGCAGCGCCTTTCATTTTATGACAATGTTCTTCCCATAATTGTGCACTTTCATTAAGCAATGAACTTTCAATATCATCAATATATATAATGACTTGTTGACAGTACAGAGCGAACATTTTCCTAACAACGTCCTTGCCTAGGCTTTGTAAATAGCCGTCTAGTAATTCATTATCGAGTTGTATTAACTCATTGTTTTTATGCACAAGTAAATTTCACCTAACCTAAAATTAGCGACAAGTTTATCATATTTAATATAAACACCAGCACAACTAATACTTATTCCACTAGATATTAAGACCATTTAACTTATCTATTACCAGTATTTAGTTATTTTTCGCAACTCTCATCATAACAATAATGATCATAATTAAAAAATAAGATAGAATGTGCGCCCTTGAATATACTTGTTGTGCGGTTTTTTAGCTATCATCGCGCAGCCTTAGTTAAGTAACTATAGCTTAAAGCGGAGTTCTAATGCCGACAATGATGCCGACATCAATGCCTGATATTGCCAACCATACCACAGCCCAAACAGAGGGAACGCTTGACTGGGTTGGTATGAGCAACATCGAAATGCCAATAATGGTAGCCTCAAAAGGCGAAAATGAGCGCATGGTTTCAGCTCATGTTGATGCCTTTGTAAACTTAAAAGAAGCACAGGCTAAAGGCATTCATATGTCACGCCTCTATTTACTTCTTGACGAATTATCAACTAGTAATGTACTAAACTATCAAAGTTTAGTTACTTTATTAAATGGCTTTATTAGTAGTCATAGTGATTTAAGTGATCAAGCAAAAGTTGTTTTTAGTTTTGAGTATCACCTGCGTAGAAAGTCTTTAATTAGTGGCAAAGAAGGCTGGAAAGCCTATCCAGTTAGCTTAACTGGTCACTTTAATCAGGGAAAACTTGCCATTGAAATGGCTGTTGATGTGCCTTACTCATCTACTTGCCCTTGTTCTGCTGCCTTAGCTAGACAGTTGATTCAGAAAGCATTTCAGAAGAAATTCAACGATGATAATTTTGACTTAGATACCGTTAATGAATGGCTTGGCACAACAGAAGGTATTGTAGCAACACCACATTCACAACGTTCTGTTGCTGAAGTGAAGGTAAAACTTAGCAATAATGTTAGCGACTTCCCTATTACTGATTTAGTTGACTTAGTTGAAGGCTCGTTAAAAACCCCTGTACAAGCAGCGGTTAAACGAGAAGATGAACAAGAGTTTGCTCGCCTTAATGGACAAAACCTCATGTTCTGTGAAGATGCAGCACGTCGCTTACAGTACAGTATGAATCATAATACTGAATTTGATGATTTCTGGCTCAAAATAAACCATCTTGAATCATTGCACGCTCACGATGCAGTAAGTGTTACCACTAAAGGCATTATCGGTGGTTATCAACCATAAATAGTGTCAGTTAATAGTTACGAGTGACTAAGTTCCTTACCGCTCGTAACTCTACATTTCTACTCCCATTTTTTACAAACTAATCATTTCATAGTAATAGCACAACTCGCGATATGACTTTCCAAGATATTACTTTATTCATCACTCAATAGCGTACTTTGTATATAAATTGAATAAATACCTGCTATTCCCATGTTTTATAATGATACGAAAAATGTAGTAAACTTTCATAAAATAGAAATACCTTTAAAAACAGCAATCATACAAAAAACCTAAATACAGTACAATCAATGAGTTATAACAACCCCCTTAAAACAGGGTTAAATATTCGCATACATTTATGTAAAAAAGTTACGAGCAAATGCTCTATTTTTATTGACCTTTCCCCTATAAATGAGTAATGTAAGCAATCCATCTTGGAACAAAACAGGATAGTTATGCACTTTTTTCTACCCTTTATTCTTTTTTATTCTGCTAACCAAGTGGCTTTTTATTAGGAGACAGTAATGCAGCTTTATGATCATAGCGTTCAACGCGAAAATTGTGGTTTTGGTTTAATAGCCCATCAACATGGTGAAACCAGCCATAAACTAATTAAGACCGCTATTTCAGCCCTAGATCGCATGCAACATCGTGGTGGTATTGCTGCTGATGGTAAAACAGGCGATGGTTGTGGCTTATTATTGCAAAAACCTGATAGTTTTTTCCGCGCTGTTGCCGAAGATAACGGTTGGAAGCTAGGTAAAAAATACGCTGTTGGCATGATATTTCTAAACCCAGATCCGGTTGCGGCAGCTTTATCCAAGAAAATTTTAGAAGAAGAATTTGCTGAAGAAAGTTTGACTCTTATCGGCTGGCGTACAGTCCCTATTGACACATCCGTACTAGGTGATGCCGCCATTAATAACATGCCGACTATTGAGCAAGTATTTGTTGATGCTCCTCCAGGATGGCGTAACCGTGATTTAGAGCGACGCTTATATATGGCACGGCGTCGTGCTGAAAAACGCATCACTGATGATGTCTTTTATGTCGCAAGTTTGTCATGTTTAGTTACTATCTATAAAGGCTTAATGATGCCTAAAGATCTAGCTAACTTTTATTTAGATCTTGCTGATATTAGAATGCAAAGTGCCATTTGTGTTTTCCATCAGCGCTTTTCAACCAATACATCACCACAATGGCATTTAGCACAACCATTCCGTTATCTTGCTCACAATGGTGAAATCAATACTATTAATGGTAACCGCCAATGGTCACGTGCCCGAACTTACCGCTTTAAATCACCGTTATTACCTGATTTGCAAGATGCTGCGCCATTTATTGGTCAAACCGGATCTGACTCCTCTTCATTAGATAATATGCTTGAGTTGTTTCTTGCTGGTGGTATGGACTTATACCGCGCCATGCGTTTATTAATGCCTCCTGCATGGCAAAACAGCACATTGATGGATGATGATTTACGCGCATTTTATGAATTCAACTCTATGCATATGGAACCATGGGATGGGCCTGCAGGTGTAGTAATGACCAATGGTCGTCACGTTGCCTGTAACTTAGATAGAAACGGCCTTCGTCCTGCCCGTTATGTTATTACGCGCAATGGTTTTATTACCCTTGCATCTGAAGTAGGTATTTGGGATTACGGCGAAGATGAAGTTGTAAGTAAAGGTCGTGTTGGTCCTGGTGAAATGCTAGCTATTGACACTTATACCGGTAAATTATTTACTTCAAATGATATAGACAAAGATTTAAAAGAGCGCCATCCATACCGTGAATGGTTAGATAAAAACATTCGCCGTTTAATACCATTTGATCAGTTGGAAGCAAACCAAATTGGCATACGCATTTTTTCTGATGCAGAAATGAGCCAATACCATAAAATGTTTAATTACAGCTATGAAGAAATTCAGCAAGTCATTAAAACATTAGCAGAGAATGGTCAAGAAGCGACAGGTTCTATGGGTGATGATACACCAATGGCAGTATTATCAAGTAAGCCTCGTACTTTATTTGATTATTTCCGTCAGCAATTTGCCCAAGTAACTAACCCGCCTATAGATCCATTACGTGAACGTTATGTGATGTCACTCGGTACCTGTATTGGTCGTGAGCACAACGTATTTAATGAAACGTCTGGCCATGCTGATCGCATGTCGTTTTCAACACCGGTATTAATGTATACCGGTTTGAAACAGTTACGTGAATTAGACCCTGAACATTACCGCTCTGATACTTTAACCTTAACTTATGATCCAGAAGAAGGCCTAGAAGCGGCAATTATTCGCTTATGTGATGAAGCGACGGATTTAGTACGTAACAAAAACACTGTTATTTTAGTGTTATCTGATAGACAAATTCACCAAGGTTTATTAGTCATCCCTGCGGCTATGGCTGTCGGCGCTGTACAAAAACGTTTAGTTGATGAACAACTGCGTTGTGATTCTAACATTATTGTAGAAACGGCCTCTGTTCGTGACTCACATCAATATGCTGTACTTCTTGGTTTAGGTGCAACGGCTATATACCCATACTTAGCGATGGAAACTATTGAGCAATTAGTTGAGCAAGGGCAAATTAAGTTAAGTGCTCGTGATGCGGTTGTTAATTATCGTGAAGGTATTAATAAAGGCTTGCTAAAAATACTCTCTAAAATGGGCATTTCAACTATCGCCAGTTATCGCTGTGCAGGATTATTTGAAGTTATCGGCTTAAACGACAACATAATGAAACTATGTTTTAGTGACTTACCAAGCCGTATTCAAGGCGCTGATTTTAATGATATTGAACAAGATAATATTAACCTTGCCCGCAAGGCTTTCTTACCACACCAAAAAATGCGTCATGGTGGTTTGTTAAAATATGTACACGGTGAAGAATATCATGCTTATAATCCTGACGTAGTTACCTACTTGCAACGCGCAGTACAAAGTGGTGATTATAATGATTATCGTAAATATGCCGATGAAGTAAATAACCGTCCTGCAGCAATGTTGCGTGATTTACTCGCATTAAAAGACGATTGTGAAGCTATTGATATTTCACAAGTTGAAAGTGATAGTGAAATGTTCAAACGCTTTGATTCTGCAGCTATGTCTATTGGCGCCTTAAGTCCTGAAGCTCATGAAGCTTTAGCTATTGCCATGAATCGTTTAGGTGGCAGTTCAAATTCAGGTGAAGGTGGTGAAGATGAGCGCCGTTTTGGTACGGTGAAAAACTCACGTATCAAGCAAATTGCCTCAGGTCGTTTTGGTGTAACCCCACATTACTTAGTCAATGCTGACGTATTACAAATTAAAGTCGCTCAAGGTGCAAAACCCGGTGAAGGTGGTCAATTACCCGGAGATAAAGTATCTCCGTTAATTGCTAAACTACGTTATTCAGTACCAGGTGTGACGTTGATTTCACCGCCACCTCATCATGATATATATTCTATTGAAGATTTAGCTCAGCTAATTTTCGATTTAAAGCAGGTTAACCCTAGAGCCGTTATTTCAGTAAAACTCGTTTCTGGCCCAGGTGTCGGCACAATCGCCGCTGGTGTTGCAAAAGCTTATGCTGATTTCATTACCATTTCAGGTTATGACGGTGGCACTGCAGCTAGCCCATTAACCTCAGTTAAATATGCAGGTTGTCCGTGGGAGTTAGGTTTAGCTGAAGCCCATCAAGCTTTAGTAACTAATGGCTTACGTCATAAAGTGCGTTTACAAGTTGATGGCGGTTTAAAAACCGGCCTTGATATTGTTAAAGCCGCTATTTTAGGTGCTGAAAGCTTTGGTTTTGGTACAGCGCCAATGGTAGCGCTAGGTTGTAAATTCTTACGGATTTGTCACTTAAATAACTGCGCTACAGGTGTTGCTACACAAGACGAAGTATTACGCGAACAGTTCTTTAAAGGCTTGCCAGATCAAGTAATGAATTACTTTAAATTTATTGCTCATGATGTCCGTGAAATTCTCGCTAGAGTGGGTGTTGAAAGTTTAACCGCGATTATTGGTCGCGTTGATTTATTAACACAAATTGAAGGCATTAGTGCCAAACAGCAGAAACTAGATTTATCACCTATTATTGCTCCTGTTATAGCAGCAGATCATACTGCTATTCATCAAACAGAAGATAATAACCCGTTTGATAAAGGCACACTAAATAAAGAGATGTTAGCCGTGGCACAAGACGCTGTTGCACATAGCAGTGGTGGCGAATTTAGATTTACTATACAAAATACAGATCGCTCAGTCGGCGCTACTTTATCAGGTGAAATTGCTCGTCATCATGGCGACCAAGGCATGGCTGTTGCGCCAATCACTATGCATTTATCAGGCACCGCCGGACAAAGTTTTGGTGTGTGGAATGCCGGTGGTTTGAACCTTGCCCTAACCGGTGATGCTAATGATTATGTCGGTAAAGGCATGGCTGGCGGTATGATTACTGTTAAGCCACCAAAAGGTGTTGAGTATGTAAGTCATAAAACTATGATCATGGGAAACACTTGTTTATACGGTGCAACTGGCGGTAAGTTGTATGCTTGTGGTCGTGCTGGTGAACGTTTTGCGGTACGTAACTCTGGTTGTCATGCCGTTATTGAAGGTACTGGTGATCATGCATGTGAATACATGACCGGTGGTGTTGTTACTATTTTAGGTGATATTGGCGTTAATTTTGGCGCAGGTATGACCGGCGGTTTTGCTTATGTACTAGATGAGCGTGGTGATCTAGATATTCGTTTAAATACAGAATCTATCGAGATGTTATCTGTTGACGATTTTGCCATTCATCAAGAACATTTACGTGGCATTATTAATCATCATTTTGAAGAAACAGACAGCTTACGTGCGCAAGAAATATTACATGACTTTGACAAATACGCACCACTATTCAAGTTAATTAAGCCAACCGCAACTGATGTTAAAACCCTACTAGGTCATCGTAGCCGTTCAAGTGCTGAATTACGCGTGCAAGCACAATAGTTGATAAGGAATATAAATAATGAGTAAAAATGTTTATCAATTTATTGATGTAAAACGAATCGACCCGGCTAAAAAAGCAATCAGTGAACGAAAAATAAACTTTGTTGAAATTTACCAGCCATTAAGTAATGAACAAAGCGAAGGCCAAGCCGATCGCTGTTTAGAGTGTGGTAACCCTTATTGTGAATGGAAGTGCCCTGTTCATAATTATATTCCACAGTGGCTAGAGCTAGTTGCTGAAGGTCGTATTTTTGAAGCTGCCGATTTATGTCATCAAACTAATAGCTTACCTGAAATGTGTGGCCGTGTTTGCCCACAAGATAAATTATGTGAATCAGCCTGTACGTTGAATGATGATTTCGGCGCGGTCACTATTGGTAATATTGAAAAGCATATTACCGATACCGCATTTGCCCAAGGTTGGAAACCTGACTTATCGGGTGTTATCAAAACAGGTAAGCGTGTTGCCATTATAGGTGCAGGCCCTGCTGGTCTATCTTGTGCTGATGTCTTAATACGTAACGGTGTAGATGCTGTGGTATATGACAGACACGCACAAATTGGCGGTTTATTAACCTTTGGCATTCCATCTTTCAAGCTAGAAAAAGATGTGATTCAAAAACGTCGTGAAATATTCGAAGGCATGGGCATTGAGTTCCGTTTAAATATTAATGTCGGTGTTGATATCAGTTTTACTGATATCAGTGATGAATTTGATGCTGTATTTCTAGGGCTTGGTACTTACAAAGATATGAGCGGCGGCTTTGAAAATGAAAAGGCCACCGGTGTTTATAATGCTTTAGATTTTTTAATTGGTAATACTCAAAATTTGATGGGTATTACGACTAAGCAATCTAACCAAGTTAAGCCTTTTGTTAGTTTTAAAGACAAAAAAGTTATTGTTCTAGGTGGTGGTGATACCGCCATGGATTGTGTGCGAACTTCAATTCGCCAAGGCGCTACGACAGTAACTTGTGCTTATCGTCGTGATGAAGCCAATATGCCCGGCTCACCACGTGAAGTACAAAATGCTAAAGAAGAAGGTGTAAATTTTGCTTTTAACATACAACCGCTAGATATTGCCGTCGATAATAACGGAAATTCAATTGGCGTTAATTTTGTTAAAACTCAACTTGGCGAACCTGATGCAAATGGCAGACGTAACCCTGAACCAATTGAAGGCAGTGAGTTTGTTATGGAAGCTGACGCAGTAGTTATCGCTTTTGGTTTCTTACCAAGCCCACCACAATGGATGGTTGAAGCCGGTGTTAAACTTGACTCACGTGGCCGCGTAATTGCTGTTGATAACAGTGACTTTGCTTTGCAAACTAGCAAGCAAAACATTTTTGCTGGTGGCGATATGGTGCTTGGCTCAGACTTGGTAGTTACCGCAGTTGATCAAGGTCGCAAAGCTGCAATGGGTATTTTAGATTTTGTGATCAGCCAATAAAAATATTGCTAATGAAGCTGTAATTATTTAGCTAGATACTAAGCGATGTAAAACTCTGCCCGCGGGCAAAAAAGATCCGTTTTTTTGTTTTAGTCCACCGAAGATCAATGAATTAACACAAAGCGATGTGAAACTTTGCCCGCGAATTCACGCAGATTAACGCTGATTAGAACATTAACTACTTTTTATTGTGTGGGCTTTCATCTGTGAAAATCCGCGTTAATCTGTGGGCAAAAAGTTCTTTGTTTTATTGTTTTGTTGTTTTATAAAATCAATTCAAAGGTGACAACAAACTCGTTAAAACATCATCCGTTAAACTTAACTTGGTATCACTAACCTCTTCTGACAATAAAGCATTAGCTAGTGCCGCTTTATTTTTTTGTATCTGCTGAATTTTTTCTTCAATTGAATTTTCAATAATCAATTTGTAAACAAAGATTGGCTTATCTTGCCCAATTCTATGTGCTCTATCGGTCGCTTGATTTTCAACTGCTGGATTCCACCAAGGATCAAAGTGAATAACCGTATCCGCCGCCGTTAAATTTAAACCAACGCCGCCCGCCTTCAAGCTAATTAAAAAGACCGGTACTTCACCTTGTTGAAACTTGTCAACTACCGCTTGGCGATTAGTTGTTGAGCCGGTTAATTTAACAAAGTCTATGCCTTCATCTTTCAATTCTGCTTCAATAAGCGATAACATACTCGTAAATTGGGAGAAGATTAAAACCTTACGGCCTTCATCAATTTGCTCAGGTAATGTTTCCATTAAATAATCAAGCTTAGCTGATTGGTTAATATTTTTAGCA
>JAPYOP010000014.1:39132-86274 GCA_029938115.1 Colwellia sp.
AGGTAATGTTTCCATTAAATAATCAAGCTTAGCTGATTGGTTAATATTTTTAGCAAGCAACTGCGGGTGATTACACACTTGACGCAGCTTTAATAGCGCATCAAGTATTTCAATTTGACTACGTTTTAAACCCTTACTAGCGATTACATCTTTTAAGCGCACATCCATTGCTAAGCGCACCGATTCATAAAGCTCGGCTTGTTTACCCTCAATGCGTAATTTTTGCACTATCACAGTTTTAGCCGGCAATTCTGTGGCAATTTTGTCTTTAGTGCGACGTAAAATAAATGGTTTTATGCGTTGATTAAGTACTCGTTTGCGATCTTGGTCGCCATGTTTTTCTATCGGTGTTCTAAATAATTTAGTAAATTGTTTTTGCCCGCCTAAAAATCCCGGTAATAAAAAGTTAAACTGCGCCCAAAACTCACCTAAATGATTTTCCATCGGTGTACCTGTTAAACACAATTTATGCTCAGATTTTAATTCCAAGAATGCTTGGTAGAGTTTTGTTTTGGTATTTTTAATATAATGCGCTTCATCTAAAATAAGGTAGTAAAACCTCTTTTCGCGATAATAGTCTAAGTCTTTAACAACTAACGCATAACTAGTAATAACAATATCGACATGCTCAAAACTATCATCCGTTTCAAGAAATGCTTTTCGCTTAATGCCATGTAAGACTTTAAAAGAAAGATCAGGGGTAAACTTCTCTATTTCATTTGCCCAGTTAAAAATAACGCTGGTAGGCGCAACAATAAGCACCGGTTTTGTTAAACGACCTTGCTGCTTTTCTACTAACAAATGAGCCAAGGTTTGAATGGTTTTTCCTAATCCCATATCATCAGCAAGAATGCCATTGAGCTGATATTCTCGTAAAAATTGTAACCAATTCAGCCCTTGTTGTTGATAAGTACGTAATTCAGCCTTTAATGCTTTAGGTACTTTTATTTGTGTAATAGTCTCGAAGTTTTTTAACTTATCCGCCAGCTTCCTTAATTGATTGGCTCCCGTAGCCATAACGCCTTGGTCGTCTAAAGCAGCTAATGTTTGATGCGAATTAAAGCGTGAAAGCTCTAAAGAACCATCCTTCCTCAGTGCACCCGGCATAAATAGCTCAACAAACTGTGCTAAAAGAGGCTGCACACTTTGGTAACTTAGGGCGATAAACTCACCGTCTTCAAGATCAATGAAAATAGGCGCATCGAGCGGTATGTCGCTATTGAGCTCTCTTTGCAATAAGACCGATTTGGGTAACTGTTGAATCGCGCTATATAAAATAGGAAACGCTGGCATTTTTTTACCATCAATTTCTAAATTTAAGCCCAGAGAGAAAAAATCATGGCTATCTTCGTCATGGTTAATTTCAGCTTCAAAAACATTATTAGTCGACAATTCTTTATAATAAAAATTATCATCAAAACTTACTTGCCAACCTTGTTTTTTTAATAAGGGTACGGTTTGATGTAAAAAGGTGTGCCAAAACAGGCGTCCTTGTAACATCAGGATAAAATCAGGGATTTTTCGATGAAAATATCCTCTTGAAAGCTCCGTAAAACGATGTGACTTGAGCAGCTCTATCGCTTCATATTCAGCTATTTTATCTCGATAGATGTTAGCTTCAACTGACGACGTTTTCACCTTAGGATTATCATCGTATGGGCTAATAAGATGCTCACCATAACCAAAGCTTACTTGTACATTACCCGTTTGTCCTTGTTGACCAATGGGCGTGTTAAAATGTAAATGTACCACAGGCTTGGTTATTTCTATCTCAGCTGACAGTGTTGGCGAAGGAAAGTTTTTCGCGCTTTCACCCAATGACAATTTAAGTTTACTGATAACCCAAGGTAACTGTTCTTCATTCAAAATAGGCGCTTGCAGTAATTCTGCTTCAAATTTACATTGAGTATTAGTCTCTATCTTACCAAAGCTGTTATTGCGATTATTGTAATAACAAAGTGGTTGAGCTTTAATAATTTGAATATTTTCATCTGCGTGTTCAAGTTGTAATTTTAAGGTTTGCAAGTCTTCTTCTACTTTGACCCATTGCCATTTTGCGGCTATCGGCTCTGCTAATATTATCGGATGATCAAGGTCATGTTCTTCTTGCCAATAACACCTTTGCGTATTAATAACATGCTCAAATAGTTCATAGGTAGTAATATTGTGGCGATAGTTATGGTTATTTCTTGTGATGCCGGTAAGTGCACTAATATCGTCGGCACTGGCAATTTCACTGGCTATTAGCGAGGTTGATATATATTCATTATTGAGTGCTTTACTCCAACCGCCATTCTTTTTAGCGCGTGAAGATTTAATTTCAACTGATAAATAGCCCTCTTCTTCAAAGCGGCTGTGCTTTAAAAAATACAAAAATGCTCTAGCAGAGCTAAAGTGAGAAAGTTTTTCCGTTTGAAAGTTATTGAGCCAGCTATTAACTAGACTTGTTGAAGAGGCATTAGTTCGGGTTTGGTTAAATGTTTGCTCTGCACCGAGACCTTTAGAGGAGTTATCGGCAGATGCTTTCAATGTATTAAGAATAAACTGATGCGCTAGCGCAGCGCCATGCTTGCAATCATAACCAACATAACAATTACAAAAGGAATCTACATCGCCATCTTTTTCATTATATTCAATGCGAGTAAAATATTTATCTTTATAATTACGTTCACTTTGTACAACACCACGAACAGTTTTGTCATCAAGAACGCAATTAATAACATTGTTACTGTTAAATAAACGCAGCCCTTTTTTCCACTCATTAGCAGTAAAAGACTTTTCAAGTAAGTTGGGTGAAAATACGATAGTTGCCATTAAATCATCTTAGTTTAGATAGGTCATTGATGATTTTAACAAGTATTTTTCTGCAAATAAATACTTCTGTTGCTCGAAAACTATCTATTAAATGAAAAGTGGCTATTAAACGAAAAACATCACGGTTAAAGTCCAAAGCACAGCAGCTAAACCTGCCGCATAAGTAGCAGGCACAATTTGTGATTTAACATGATCCATCATGTCACAACCAGTTGTCATCGAACTTAATATGGTTGTATCTGAAATAGGCGAACATTGATCACCATAAACACTACCATTTAGTACCGTAGCAAAACACACCATCATAAATAATTCAGGATTATCAATGCCTGCACTTTGTGCGATAGCCCAAGCCAATGGCATTGCTAGCGGAAAAGCAATGGCAAAAGTGCCCCAACTTGTGCCTGTAGAAAATGCAATTAACATTGACATAAATTGTAAAATAACAGGCAAGAGCCAATAAGGTAGTTGCTCACTAAGTAGCGACACTAAATATAAACCACCACCAATTTGTTTACTGATAGCGCCAATAGTTACCGCGAGCACTAGAATGACCGAAGCGAGTACAACACCTTTTAAACCGTTACCAAAACCATCAATGATATTATTTAGTGACATGCCTTTTGCTAGTGCAATAAAAGCACTGAGTAACAATGCGACACCAAATGCCCAATTGATTTTCGGTGAACCATAAAAAACAAAAGTGAGTACTGCAATAGTGATTAAACTGACTAGCGGCAGAATAAATTCAAGCACATGAGCTTGATAGCCTTGTGGAACATCACAAGTTTGCAACTCTTTAGCACTTAATGGCTTAGCATCTGGCGCATCTAATTCACCTGTTGTCGCCACTCGATGATGTGCATCACGAATTCGTTTACCAGAAAACGTAGTGATGTCTAAACTAAGTAGCAAAGTACCAATTACTGCAATAATGCCATAAAAACTAAAAGGTACTGCAGAGAAGAAAAAGGCAATGCGATCAGCTTCCGTTGCTAAAAATGCAACTCCGGGTACATATATTAAGGCTTGTACGTAGGCAGGCCATGCATTAAAAGCGATAACAATAGCGATGGGAGAAGCGGTTGAATCAACAATGTAACTCATTTCTTCATGGCTAATACCTGCTTTATCAGCCAAAGGTCGTACCGTAGTACCAACAAGTACCGTACTCATAGTGCCGCCTTGAAAAAACAAGATGCCTAAAAACCAAGTCACTAATTTGGCTGAGCGTTGACCACGAACAAAGTGCTTAGTCATATAGTTAGCAAAAGCTTGTGCCGCTCCTGTTTTTGACCAAATACCTAACAAACCACCTAACAGCCATAAATAAAGTAACAACAACCCTGCGGTTCCCGTTTGAGCCATAGCGGGGATCAATATTTGATCGGTCAGATCATATTGCCCCATCATAAAGGCGCCAACAGCAATGCCCGTTAACAGCGCAGTTAATGGCTCTCTTGTTAACCAAGCCAGCAGAATAGTGATAAATGCCGGGAGCAGTGACCATAATCCATAATGATAAGCTGAACCAATTTTCGTTGCCTCAACAAAGAAATTCACATACAAGGCAGAACAAATACCAAAAATTAATATCGCTAACGCTAAAGAGTTACGATTGTAATTGGGGTTATTCAAGAAAAAGTTATGACTCATCAACAACTCGCTGATACACACAAAAATCTAAATCATAAGCATTTTTGTCATCACTTTGTCGTAATTCACTATCAGTTTTTCGCCAATTACCATCATCGTAATTGGGGAATTGTGTATCACCGTCAATAGCAGCTTTGATATGAGTAACATATAAACGATCTGCGTTAGGTAAACAGTGCTGATAAATAGCACCGCCGCCAATCACCATAATTTCATCAACAGCCTCGTTTCCATCAGAGCCATCAACTAAGCTTAATGCTTGTTCAACAGAAGTAACAACATCAACACCTATCGCGGCACCCTTTCCTTTAGGTATATAGGTTTCATCACGCGAGATTACAATATTGCGACGCCCTGGTAATGGTCGGCCAATAGACTCATAAGTTTTCCTTCCCATAATAATAGGTTTACCCAGCGTTACCTTTTTAAAGTAAGCCAAGTCTGCCGGTAAATGCCACGGCATATCGTTATCTTTGCCAATAATATTATTATCGGCGGTGGCAACTATCATAGAAAGAATGGTCATTGGAAATTCCTAGGTATGCAGTAACAAAAAAGACAGTAATTTATTCACTATCTGTAGAGAATAAATTACTGCCTAACATCAATAAAGTAAAATAAACAATAAAAATTAAGGGCGATATTCGACTTCTACATCGTAATCGTCTTCATTCCAATCGTCGTCATCCAAATCATCATCTAAACCATCGCCAGTCATGGCATCCTCATGATAACTATCCCATTTAAACTCAACAGTTTTACCATCAAGCACTTCCTCTTCTTCAGGTGGAAGTTGTTCGATAAAGGTCATGACCTTTTGAGATAACTCTTTTGTGCCTGCTTTGCTAAAGGCTGAAATGCTATGTGATTCGCCTTCCCAACCTAACCCTTCTAAAATACGGCTAGTAATTTCTTCTGCCTCGTCTTCAAGCACTAAATCAAGCTTATTAAAGACAACCCAGCGAGGTTTACCAGCAAGCTTGGCATTATGCTGCTCTAATTCACCGATAATAGTTTTAGCATTTTCAAGCGGATCTGAGCCATCAACAGGTAAAATATCAATCACGTGTAGTAAAATACGACAACGTTCGAGATGCTTTAGAAACTGAGTTCCTAAACCTGCGCCATCAGCAGCACCTTCAATGATGCCTGGAATATCGGCAATAACAAAACTACGCTGAGTATCTAAGCGTACCACACCTAAGTTTGGAACTAGTGTGGTAAATGGATAATCAGCTACTTTGGGTTTTGCCGCTGAAACACTACGAATAAGTGTTGATTTACCCGCATTGGGCAAACCTAATAAACCTACATCGGCTAGTAACAATAACTCAAGTTTAAGATTACGAATTTCGCCCGGTGTACCATCAGTTTTTTGACGAGGTGTACGGTTAGTACTACTTTTAAAACGTAAGTTACCTAAACCATGCCAGCCGCCTTTAGCCACTAATAACCTTTGATCTTTATGGGTTAAGTCACCGAGTAGTTCACCCGTATCAACATCAACAATGCGGGTGCCAACAGGTACTTTCAAGACTAAATCGTCAGAGCCTTTACCGGTACAGTTTTGAGGCTGACCATTTTGGCCACGCTTAGCACGATGAAAGCGTTCAAAACGGTAATCGATTAGCGTATTCAGGCCTTCGTCAGCAATAAGATAAACATCGCCGCCGTCACCGCCGTCACCACCATTTGGTCCGCCATATTCAATAAATTTTTCTTTACGGAAACTGAGACAGCCGTTACCACCGTCACCCGCTTCAACTCTGATCTCAACTTCATCAACAAATTTCATGGTGCTTTACACAACCCTAATGTTTTGTAGTTTATATGTTGTAAGTATAAACGATTTTTATAAAAAAAACGCCTCAACAACAAGATAAAAACATTACTAAAAAACAATCAAAAAAAAACCTCGCTTGATGCGAGGTTTTTAGAAAATCGAATCTAAGCTTAGTCAGCGATAATGCTAACAAACTTACGACTTTTTGGACCTTTAACATCAAACTGAACTTTACCGTCAGTTAATGCGAATAAAGTGTGGTCTTTGCCGATACCCATGTTAGTTCCAGCATGGAAACGAGTTCCACGTTGACGAACAATGATGTTACCCGCTAAAACTGATTCGCCACCAAAACGTTTAACACCTAAACGTTTTGCTTCTGAATCACGACCATTTCGTGTACTACCTGCAGCTTTCTTATGTGCCATGTCAAAATGCTCCTAATTAGCCGTTAATACCAGTAATCTTCACTTCAGTGAACCATTGACGATGGCCCGCTTGTTTGCGTGAATGCTTACGACGTTTGAATTTTACAATAGTAATTTTATCAGCACGACCTTGGTTTACAACCTCAGCCACTACTTTACCGCCAGCAACGTAAGGCGCGCCTACATTGATGTTCTCGCCATCGGCGATCATTAAAACGTTATCAAATTCTACTGCTGCGCCTACTTCAAGCTCAAGCTTTTCTAGGCGAACTGTTTGTCCTTCGGTTACACGATGCTGTTTACCACCGCTTTGGAATACCGCGTA
The DNA here is from genome assembly GCA_029938115.1 of Colwellia sp. Lineage (GTDB taxonomy): Bacteria > Pseudomonadota > Gammaproteobacteria > Enterobacterales > Alteromonadaceae > Colwellia. The sequence continues at coordinate 46,139 of JAPYOP010000014.1, forward strand.
CATAGCTACTCCGTACTGCGCCATCTTTGCTAAAAGTTATATGACGCTAAATTTAAAAATATAGGGCGCGAATTCTACGCGAAGAAATACCCAAGGGCAAGTATAAATGCGATCATTTATAAAGTTTTTACTCCGTTTGATAAATTAACTAAATAAATTAGTAACAAAGCATCTATAAATGCCTTTCTTTCTTTATTGTCAGTTATTTTAGTGTAGAATTTAATGTCTAAAGCCCCATCTAAATAGTGGTTAAATTTAAACCACATAGCCATAAAAAGTGGAAAATAAGTAAAGTGGATATAAAAGCAATTCAAGCACTCTCTCAAAAAGATATGACCAAGGTTAATGATCTTATCTACGGACAATTACACTCAGATGTCGCTTTAATCAATCAATTAGGTATTTATATTGTTAATGCGGGAGGTAAGCGCATGCGTCCTATGCTTACTGTACTTGCTGCACGAGCGTTAAATGGTGCCAATACTGACTCACTAAACGATAAGCATTGCACCATTGCTGCCATTATTGAGTTTATTCACACGGCTACTTTATTACATGATGATGTAGTTGATGAATCAAACATGCGTCGAGGTCGTGAAACCGCCAATGCTTTATTTGGTAACAGTGCCAGTGTGTTAGTCGGCGATTTTCTTTATACGCGTTCTTTCCAAATGATGACCAAATTGGGTGACATGCGCATTATGGACATTTTGTCTGACGCTACAAATATAGTTGCGGAAGGTGAAGTATTGCAGTTAATGAACTGTAATGATCCAGATACTACCGAAGAAAGTTACCTGCAGGTTATTTACTGCAAAACAGCTAAGCTTTTTGAAGCTGCGACTCGCCTTGCCGCCGTTATTACCAACCAAGATAGTGCAATCGAGACAGCCATGGCCGATTATGGAAAGTATTTGGGCACGGCATTTCAGTTAGTTGATGACATTATGGATTACACCGCTGATGCGAAAGAAATGGGTAAGAATGTTGGTGATGATCTAGCCGAAGGTAAACCAACCCTACCGCTGCTTTACACTATGGCTCATGGTACTATTGAGCAAAAGCAATTAGTTAGAAATGCTATAGAACACGGTAATGGCATGGAGCATTTAGCCGAAATTCTTGACGCAATGAAAAAAACGGGTGCATTAGTTTATACCCAGAAAAAAGCAGAAATCGAAGCAGATAAAGCAATTAATGCATTATCAATATTACCTGAGTCTGACTACAAACAAGCACTGATTGCATTAGCGCATATTGCCGCTAATCGTTCAGCTTAAACAGACAAGGTTACGTGAATTCAGAGGTGACAACATTATGAGCCCAGACAACATCTACGAAAATAACCCACTGCACGGTATTGGTTTAGAACAAGTGCTAACAGAATTAGTTGATCACTATGGCTTTGAAATATTAAATGCTTATTTAGCCCTTAATTGCTTTAAAACCAACCCAAGTATTAAGTCGAGTGTTAAGTTTTTAAAAAAAACCGACTGGGCAAAAGATAAAGTTGAAGCTTTTTATTTATATCAATATAAAAGCTTACCACGTGCAGATGATAGTCAGTTTGAGTTACCGCCACGTGATCGTATTGTGCCCGCAGATCAAAAGCCGGGTGAGCCTGCAGAGTTGAGCTTTGATGATGCTGAAAACCTTAGACAAAAACGCGCTAAAAAAACGCGTGAGCGTTCGTCTACACCATCAAACCCTTGGGGGAAATAACAATAATATCAATTCACCGGCTCTAACACCTGCCCTGAGCCAAATACTTTAATACCGCTTACCGGAGTCCTTCGGAGAGCCTATGGGCCGAAAGCTTAAGGTAAAATTCTTTGATCTAGCACAGCATTACCTGTCCTTTAGCTTGTGTATTGCTTCGACTACAACTAACTTAAACAGCAGATAAATTATTATTCTAGGAAGCTAATATGCCACTAATAGAATGGACTGTTCAACTAAGTGTTGGTATAGAAAGTATTGATGAACAGCACAAAAAACTAATCAATATGATTAATGCACTCAATGAGGCCATGCTAACAGGTAGCTCAAATGAGTTATTAGGAAAGATTTTCACGGGCTTAGCGGCCTATACTCAAAAGCATTTTGCCTATGAAGAAAATATGTTTGCTGAGTATGGTTACCCGAATTCTCAAGAGCATAAAAGGCAGCATAACGAACTCATAGCCCAGGTGGTAGAACTAAAAGAAAAGTTTATGGAGAATCCTCAAGGGACAATCAGTGCTGATTTAATGCTGTTTCTCAAACGTTGGTTAACCAATCATATAATGAGAACAGATAAAGAATATACTGAATTTCTTATTTCAAAGGGAGTGAAGTAAAAAGGTTACGAGTATATAGTCGCGAGTTACGAATTCACCTTTTATTGCAATTTGGCGAAATTCGCAACTCGAAACTTTTATGACTCTTGGCTTGTCTTTAACTAGCCATATAATCGATACCTTCTTGGATATCTTTTTTCAACGTTTCAAGCATCTCTTCTTTGGCTTTTTTCTCAAAAGCACTTAAGTCACCATAAGATAGAATTTCGCTAACACCGTTAACGCCTAAACGTACTGGGTGAGCAAAGTATGGCGCATCACCATCTTCAACAGCAACATAAGCATAATCAACAACGTCTTCACCTTGTAAACCTTTCACTAAAGACATACAAAAACGAGCTGCAGCAGCGCCCATTGATAAAGTAGCTGAACCACCACCCGCTTTAGCGTTAACAACTTCAGTACCAGCATTTTGAATACGAGGTGTTAAAGCCGCAACTTCTTCATCAGAGAACGTAGCGCCTTCCACTTGAGAAAGTAATGGTAAAATTGTAGTACCTGAATGACCACCAATTACTGGCACTTTAACATCGGCTACATTTAAACCTTTTAATTCAGCAATAAAAGCTTCTGAGCGAATAACATCTAACGTAGTAATACCAAATACACGACTTGCATCATAAGTACCGGCTTTTTTAAATACTTCAGCAACAATTGGTACAGTGCCGTTTACTGGGTTAGTAATAATGCCTACTAATGCTTTAGGACAAGCTGCAACAATGCCTTCAGCTAGTACTTTGATAATGCCTGCATTTACATTGAATAAATCAGCACGATCCATACCTGGTTTACGTGGCATACCTGCTGGAATTAATACAATATCAGCATCAGCTAAAGCAGCATTTAAATCATCACGGCCAAAACCTGCAACTTTAACATCGGTAGGGATATGAGATAAATCTACCGCAACACCTGGAACAACAGGAGCTACATCATAAAGTGATAACTCAGAGCCTGCTGGCAATTGAGTTTTTAATAGTAAAGATAATGCTTGACCGATGCCGCCTGCGGCGCCTAAAACTGCTACTTTCATGTGATCTCTCCGAGATTTAAATAGGGGTTAAATTAAGGTCTATTGACCTTTGTTTCATTTTAACAAAAAAATTTGAGTAAATACGTAAAAATTTGCTGCGCAAAAGATATAGTATAGTCGACAATAATACAATTAATATTAACTTATAGCCTATATGATAGCGTATAATAGCCAATTGAAAAAACTCAACTTTAGTATAACTAAAACATTATTACTTATCTTTTAAGAAAGGTTTTGATATCAAACAATGAATGGTCAACAAAAACAAGAAGCATTAGTACAAGCATTTAAAGATCTTTTAAAGCAGGAACAATTTGGCTCTCAAGGCGAAATAGTAGATGCCTTAAAAGCACAGGGCTTTGATAATATCAGCCAATCAAAAATATCGCGCATGTTAAGTAAGTTTGGTGCGGTGAGAACCCGTAATGCACGACAAGAGATGGTTTATTGCTTACCTGCTGAGCTTGGTGTGCCGACAGCGCAAAGCCCTTTAAAGCAATTGGTATTAGAAATTGAACATAATGATGTAATGATCATTATTCAAACGAGTCCTGGTGCAGCACAATTAATTGCCCGATTACTTGACAGCTTAAGTAAAAGCGACGGTGTACTTGGTACAATCGCCGGTGACGATACTATTTTTATTGCACCAACTGATGTTAAAAATATCAAAGAAACGATTAATAAATTAGAACGACTTTTTTCTAAAAAACTTAGCTAAATTTCAATTAATCAAATACTTTACAGCTCTAACGCTTGCAAAATACTTGTTAATAATAATTTAGCCGTAACTGGCTTAGCCATATGCAGGTTCATTCCTGCAGCTAAGCTGCGTTGTTTATCTTCTTCTCGGGCATGAGCTGTCATAGCTATAATAGGTAAATTTTGATACTTGTCTTGTTTTCGAATTTCCTTTGTTGCCGTTAAGCCATCCATAATGGGCATTTGTATGTCCATTAGCACTATATCAAAAGACTGCTCATCAAGTGAGTCTAGCGCTCGTTGACCATTATCAGCAATGATCACTTTTGCTTTCATACTCATTAACAACTCTTTCGCAACCAGTTGATTAACCAAATTATCTTCTACAAGTAGCACTTTCACATTTAATAAATCACCTTTGCTCTGTTCGGATTCTTCTACAGGTAAAATGTTAGGGCTATTGCTTAGTTTATCGCTCTGAGTCAAAGCAATCATGTCTTTTGCTTCTAAGGGTTGAGTCAGTACTCTCGCAATTTGATCTAATGAATAACGATATAAAGGCGTATCTAGTAAAATATAAGAGGCATTCATTTCATCTAATTGATGGCAAACATCACTACTTAGCTCTTGCATAGAAGGCTGACAAAGTCCTATTAAATCGATCGATTTAAGTTTATCAATTTCAGTTCTATCTAGTGTAAGTTTTTGCTGCAAGAAAGTTTCTTCACTAATTAATAAGACCACTTTAGCGTTTGTTTGTTTTGCATCCCCATACTTTTGCCCTAAAGCAACTAAGTCATCAAACTGATGATAATGCCAAGACAAGCTTTCAATTGTTTCAATACAACTAGTGGATACTTTTTGCTTTATCACACATATATGAACGGTATCAATATTAATGCTTATAGCATTTTGCAAATTCACTTCTTGTTTAAGATCTTCATTAGGTAAAGAAAAAGGCAGAACAAAACTAAATTCGCACCCTGCACCCAAATCACTTTTCAAGGTTATTTCACCACCTAGCAATTTAACTATTTGCTGACAAATTGATAACCCCAGACCTGAACCACCATATTTTCTGGTCATTGATATATCGGCTTGAGAAAATGCCTCAAACAAATGCCCTTGTTTTTCCTTAGCTATGCCAATCCCTGTATCTATCACTTTAAATCGTATTAATGCATTAGTTTCGCTCAAGCCAATCGTATCAATAAGTAAAGAAATTTTGCCCTGCTCAGTAAATTTGATAGCATTATTTAATAAATTTGATAACACTTGCACTAAACGCATTTCATCGCTCATCAATAAGTTCGGCACATTCGGTGCTAACTCCATGTGCAAATCTAACTTTTTAGCATAAACACTTGCAGCATTAAGTTTTAATGCTTTATCAATGGTTACCGGTAAATCAACAACATCCTTAATAATCATCATCTTACCGGCTTCAATTTTAGATAAATCAAGCAATTCATCAATAAGATGAAGTAAAGAAAATGCGGCGGTTTGTGCATTAGTTAAATAATGTTGCTGACGTGAGTCTAAAAGAGTTCTGGTCAATAAATCCATCATTCCTTGCATTGCATTTATTGGTGTTCTGATTTCGTGACTCATATTAGCCAAGAATTGAATTTTCACTTGATTTGCATATTCCGCCTGATTTTTAGCATTCTCTAACGCTGTTTGTGTTGCTTGTCGCTCTGTTACGTCTTGTAAAATAGTTATCGTACCAAGTATTTCCGCTTGATCATTGGTAAACTGATTACAAAAACCTTGGTAGCTTTCTTCTCCTGCTTCGATCAAAGCTTGCTGCGGATACTCATGAGTAAACTCTTCATTTAAGGCGTTAATTTCATATGCCAACGCTTTGGGCATAAATTTACTTGCTTGAAAGCCCAATATTTCACTTTCTAAACGACCACTTAACTGCTCAAATGCTTGATTACAACCCATCAATTTCCCTTGCGGGTCATTAAATATTATCAACTCAGGAATAGCATTCATCACTGAGCGTAATAGCACATAGTCACGTTGATGCTTAGCACTACTCTCTTGCAATGCTTGGGTTTTTTCTAATACTCGGCTATCAAGCACTTCGTTTTGATCTTTTAATTGCAATAATAAACTACGATTTTGAGTAAAAATATCTTCAACTAATACAAACCAATGTAACCAATCTGCATTAGCTTTAACTTTACCTGGATCCCCCTGCGCGCAATACTCTATATGACTGATAAAGTCATGAGTCGGTTTAATAAAGCTACGCCTAGTCATTGCATTTACCAACATTAAAAAAGCGAGTAAACCAATTAATAAGATAGTAAACATAAAAATAAAATGACTACGCAATGGGAGAATAAAGTGCGAATAAGGCTGATATTTTAGTAAGGTCCAACCGTTTATAGGCAAGGTTTGTTTTTCAACTAACCAATCACCTATGTGCGCTGAGTCAGCTAGCCGTTCTAAACTTTCTTGACTAAGATAGTGCAGACTTTTGGGTAATAATTTTTGCCATGATGCTCGATAGCTAAGCGGATCTTTACCCTTTTGCTTAAAAATCAAAATATCGCTATTTTGATTAAATAACACAAGACCTTGATCTTCTGTTTCTAATGCTGGAAGACTTTGTTGCAAGTGAGCTAAGCTAATATCAATTACAACAGCACCTAACATTTGCTTATTTCGGTAAACACCAATCCCTAATGAAGCATTCATACCTGTACCAGCAGAGTCAATATAGGGAGCAGACCAAATGACCTTATTATCATCAAAACCTAACTGCTTTATTTTTTTAGCATGCGTATTTGTTAACATACGATCACTGAAACGCCAGCTATCTCGACCAATCCAAGGAAAAATATTGGCAAACTGGTCAATAGAAACATAATAAAACCAATTAGCCTCTTCAATCACTTTTTTTGCTGCAACAAAAGCTGGCGTTAAGGCATTGGCCATAGATATTTCTTGCTTTTTCAATAATGAAAATTGCTCAATGTTACCAAATCCGGTTATATTGCCGCTAATACGATTGTCTTGTTCAAAAGAATGACGACTAGGCTTATCTAAGAAAAACAGCGAACCATCTTGTTTTAGTATTGGTGACTGAGAGTACAACTCATCTGGATATTTAAGCACATACTCTGCAAACTCTTGAATGCCTGAAATGGCTTGTTCGCTTTGTTCTAACATGGAGTTTAATTGGCGAGCTTGCGCCGTTAGTTGACTCAAGCCTTGTTGTTTATGAACAGATAATTCACTGTAATAACGTAGTGATGCTGCCGTTAACGCAATAAAAACAATAACCACAAAGGCGACAACAACCCCAGTATTGTAGCGTCGAAATACAGTATTTTCTGCACTTTTAAGTAACACAGATTTACCTTAGCTAAATTTTTATTAAAATATTAATCTAACGTTAACATAACTTATAGCAATTGAAATAAACTTAATCAAAATGGTCTTATTCATTTACATCAAGTGGCTTAGATAACACACGTAAAATTTGAGGCTGTAGCCGTTCTTTATTATGTGGCTGATTCTGGAGGTATTTAGCTATTCTATAACCTAAATATCCGCCCACCATGCCAACAGCTAATGCCATGAGCTCATGAGGAAATATTCCTGCTTGCTTGAGCCATTGACCTAATGCCGAAAAAGCAAATAGCCCAAAAATAGGAAACAAATAAACTTGCCATGCACTTTTTAATAAATCAACTTCAGGTAAAGTCAAAACGACACAATCACCAATTTCAATAGCCTGATTTTTTAATGATTGGGGCTTTAGCAATGTAAATGAAAGCTTTTTATGGGGAATGGCTTTAGCTATTTGTCCGCTGGCACATGTATCTACTTGGGAGCAACTATTACAGCTCGATTTTATCTTACTGACAACAGTGATTTTATTCTTATCAATAGCAGTAACAGTGGCTAGTTCTTCCATTAGGGGGTAATAAGCTTGCGATTAAAGCTTACTGAATTGACAATTTTTTTAGCGGTCTCTAATGGTATTTTTCCGACCACACTAACTTCTATATTATTAATGACTTGATTCAATACCAAGGTTGCACCGTCATTGGCAAACTCCACTGCTCTTTGCTTTGCTTTACTTGGATTTACGTAAACCGAAATATCAACCAATCCATCATTAAAAAGCATAAACTCAACAGCTTGCTTGCTAGTGTTCATTCGGTGTCTATCTGACTTTATCGACTCAAATCCGCTAGGTAGCCAATTAACTTGCCATGCTAAATCTGTACTCGTTTCTGCGATGGTCAGATCTATTATTTTTGGTAGCTCAGTCGCTTTTAGTTGCTTCAAATTTTCAGATATAGTATCGGTAATTTCTAAATGGGTAAATTGGATTTGTTCGAGTAATTTTCCTTTACGTGTGATCACTGCTAATTTCAGTAGAAGACCACTTTGTTGGTCTAACCAAACCCAGTAACCAAAGCGATGAGAGTCTGTGGGTACTATGCGAATTAATTGTGCCGCTCGACCTAACACTCTATTTTTTCCTACAGAAACAAAGTGATAGTTATTCTCTAATATACTAATGTCTCTACCAAAAACAGTAGGAATTGGGCCACTAATTTGTTCTGAACTAATAGAATAGGGTGCGTACTCGGGTTCAATATAACTAACCGTGTTGTTAATTCGTAAAATATCGCGGCGTGGGCCATTAAGTAAAGCTAAAATTTCAAGCTCTACCTCATCATTATTCAAGCTGTTATCAATCTCTTCTTTAACAATGCCATGTAGCCAATGATAAGGCTCTGCCTGGTTATTTTTCACCACAACAAATGAAGTGTTAAAATTCAATTGACGTAACGATTGAGAAAGACGTTCCAAAGAATCTTTTGCTTGCTCGGCATCCGCAGCGACAACAGAAAAATGAAAAGATGCACTAATCAAGCATGCGCATAAAGATCTGAAACATAATAGTTTAAAAGAGAATAACTTCATAATTTCTCGGGTTGTTCATAAAAAAAAGATAATAAAAAAGTGAATAGCTTGGGTGTATTATACGCAAGTTATTCACTTTGTCTCGGTTCCGTTTTGGAACATAGAGGTTATTGGTAAGAAAAATTACAGACTTAACACTCTAGTTGATTTTTTCTAACTCCGCCTTTAATTCAGCACTTGAATTTTTGTCTGCATTTTTTTTCACAGCACTCAACTTAATTTGCTGTTGGTGATCTGATAGTAATGCTTGAAAACGACGTTGCTGCTCAATTCTTTGCTCAAGAACAGCTTGTTGTTGCGATTTAGTATTTTGAGAATAATTAAAACTCACCGGATTTGCAAAGCCGCCGAAAGGCTTAGTTTGCACTATTTGGTTCGGTGTAATTACTTCATTGGTATCAGCTGTATTTTGCTGAACACCTACAATCATTAATCCGGCAGCAGAAGCAGCAATAGCTAGCTGACCAACAGGTTTAAATAACTGGATCACTTTTGCTTTAATACCGCTATCAACTTTACTACTAGATTTATTAGGCGCAAGTACTGTTGCTTCATCGGCAATAGCAGATGCAATTTGCGCAGATAAGTCTAATTGCAATGTTTGTGGAATTTCATCACGGATCACATCACCAATTAAATGGTAACTTTGCCATGTCTCTAATAAGTGTTCATCCTTGAGTATTTCATCAATAGCTTGCTCTGATTTTTGATCAGTAGCGCGATAATTATCAACTAATGACGATATTGTCTCAAACTTACTTTCACTCATACTCTAACCTTTTATATTGCACCTAAAAAAGATGCTAAAAAATTTATAAACGTTTTTAAATATTCAGCTGATACTAAGATTAATCTCTTAGTAACGGCTTAATCTTTTTATCTATGGCATCACGAGCTCTAAATATTCGTGAACGTACTGTGCCAACTGGGCACTCCATAATAATGGCTATTTCTTCATAACTTAAACCTTCAATTTCTCGAAAGTTAATAGCAATTCTCAAATCATCTGGTAATTGCTCAATGGTATCGAAAATAACTTTTTTAATTTCTTGGGTTAGTAAAATTTTTTCAGGTGAAGCATTTTCTCTTAATGCGCCGCCACCGTCATAAAATTCAGCATCCTCCACTTCAACATCTTTGCTTGGTGGTTTACGTCCCAAAGCAACACTATGGTTTTTTGCGCAGTTTACCGCAATACGATAAAGCCATGTATAAAATGCACTTTCCCCTCTAAAATTAGGTAAGGCTCGATAGGCTTTAATAAAAGCTTCCTGCACTATGTCAGGCACATCACTGTGATTACTGACATAACGTGACACTAAATTTGCCACTTTATTCTGATATTTCGTTACTAACAGGTTGAAGGCATTTTTATCGCCTTGTTGTACCCGCTCAACCAATGCTTGGTCGACGTTCTGTTCGCTCATTTGAGCCATTTCTCCTAACTATATCCGAGTAGAACTCTAGGATAAAAAAATCATTTTACACATTTGGCTCATAACAAACGCATCAAGTAAGACTACACATTTTAGAAAAAGTTCTTTTTAATTTTACTTTTTTTATATTTTAGACTTATTCGTGCTTGTTAACTCTGTTATCAAACGTCAATAAACGTTAATATTCTCCCATAATACCTGATTATCCCTTATATATAAATCAACAAGATTATGAATCAACAAAACAATTGTGATGTTTTAATTATTGGCAGTGGTGCTGCTGGTTTAACGCTTGCGCTTCATTTAGCAAAAAATGCTGATGTTGTCATCTTAAGTAAAGGAACATTAAACGAAGGTTCAACCTATTATGCTCAAGGCGGAATTGCCGCTGTCTTTGACGAAAATGATAGTATTGAAGCTCACGTGTCTGACACTTTAATTGCCGGTGCAGGCTTGTGTAATGAAAAAGCGGTTCAATACACTGCAGAGAATGCCAAAGCTTGCCTTCATTGGTTAATAGATCAAGGTGTTGATTTTGATAAGGAAGAAAACACGCAAGGTGAACAAAAGTATCATTTAACTCGTGAAGGTGGCCATAGTCACCGTCGCATTCTTCATGCTGCCGACGCCACAGGTAAAGTAATTCAAACAACGTTAGCGCAACGAGTTAAGCAACATTCGCGTATTAGACTATTTGAACGCTACAATGCTATTGATCTTATTTGCGAAAATAATATTGATGGCGGTAATAACAAGCAATGTATTGGTGCCTATATTTGGAATAGAAACAGCGAGAAAGTTGAAAGTATATATGCACAAAAGACTATTTTAGCCACAGGTGGCGCCAGTAAAGTTTATCAATACACTTCTAATCCTGATGTTGCAAGTGGTGACGGTATTGCCATGGCTTGGCGCGCAGGCTGTCGTGTAGCCAATATGGAGTTTAATCAATTTCACCCTACCTGTTTATTTCATCCTGATGCGGGCACCTTTTTGTTAACGGAAGCTTTGCGAGGCGAAGGGGCAAAATTAAGACGCCCGGATGGTAGCCGTTTTATGCCCGCTTTTGATAAACGAGCTGAATTAGCGCCACGAGATATAGTTGCCCGCGCAATAGATTTTGAAATGAAACGCTTAGGCGTTGATTGCATGTATCTTGATATTAGCCATAAATCTAGTGATTTTATCAAACAACATTTTCCAACTATTTATCAACGCACTAAAGACTTAGGTATAGATATTACCAAGCAGCCTATGCCCGTTGTTCCTGCTGCACATTATACTTGTGGCGGTGTCATGATAGATGAGCATGGTCGAACCGATGTCGATCAACTGTACGCTATTGGTGAAATGTCATACACAGGTCTGCATGGCGCTAATCGTTTAGCAAGTAACTCACTACTTGAATGCTTAGTTTATGCCCGCGCTGCTGCATTGGAAATTAGCGAGTCGTTAGAGCCAAACAATTGCTTTAGAAAACTGCCTCGTTGGGATGAAAGCCGCGTAACTGACTCAGATGAAGAAGTGGTAATTCAGCACAACTGGCACGAACTACGTTTGTTTATGTGGGACTATGTCGGCATTGTTAGAACAACGAAAAGGCTTGAGCGTGCTTTACATCGTGTGGAATTATTGCAACAAGAAATACAAGATTATTACCAAAACTTCAAAGTAAGCAACAACTTACTCGAATTAAGAAATTTAGTACAAGTAGCCGAGCTAATAATTCGCTGTGCTCTAGAAAGAAAAGAAAGCCGTGGTTTACATTACACCTTAGACTTTCCGAACACCTTAGCGGAAGCAAAACCAACGATACTTGTCGCAAAAAATGACTCAAGCACAAGTTTAGCTCCTATGGTTAATCGTTCAGCCGACGAATAACTTGAGACAAGCGAGAAAAATCCTGTTTACTTAGGCTATCTCGATAAATAAAAAATAGTATTTTAGCGTTATTATTTAGATTATCCAATAGTGGGCTAGTGATAGATGTAGGTTGTAAAACTAGCCAACATCCTAAAAAGCTAATTCGGCTACTTGTTTGTAACTGATAATAGCTTCCTTCCTCGAAAGAGCACAATCCTTGGTTGTTTACTTCAAATTGTGCAATAACTTGCTGATTATGCGACTTTGTCATGAATATGCCACATAACACGATAGCAATCACAGCCATCGCTAATGCAAAAGAATAGGCATAACTAAAAAAAATTAACAGTAATAAAAATAAGGCAAGCGTAATTCCCGCATATAATATGATTCTATAACGAGATTTATTAACGCAAATATTATACTTTGACGCGGTTGAGAATAAACTGCACCATGGTGTTAAGTTCGCTGTCTTCACAATCCTTGTGCCCCATAAACCAAGCAAATAAATCAGGATCTTGCTCAGTAAGTAAACGTTCAAAAATGTACTGGTCTTTGGTTGTTAAATCATCATAAGCTTCATCAACAAATGGAATAAAAAGCACATCTAATTCTAACATACCGCGACGACATGCCCATTTCAGTCTAGCTTTATTAACTTTAGGTAAGGAGCCTTTAGTTAGAGAGCCTGTAGGTTGAGAATTTACTTCTGACGACATATTTAATTACCTAATAAATAAAAACAGCTGTTCTGCTTGAGTTTTCTGCAAGAAGCAATTTAGATATCTCTGTTAGAAAAAATTTAGAGATTTCTGCCCGAAACAGTTTAGATAACTATTGTAGCAATAACACCAGTTTACTCACTAATTAAATCTGCCTTTTTTTGTGACTAAACTTGATTTATCCTCACTTTGCCCCTATTTACTATCCATCAGCCATTGTGTAACTTTTCCTTATGTCATTAAACCTTGAAACAAATTTACCTACCCTTGAGCAATTGCCCAATGCTTTTTTAATTTCATTAGCTCATTATAGTGCTATTGCGTTAAGTGGTGAGGAACAAAGTAAGTATCTACAAGGGCAAGTTACCTGTGATGTAACTACTAGTACTGAGCATAGCTTACTTGTTGGCGCTCATTGCAATGCTAAAGGTAAAGTATTTAGTGTTTTTAGGTTGATAAATAGAAACTCAGCCCATTTACTTATTCAACCTAAAGCAAGTATTACCGCGTCGATAACTGAACTAAAAAAGTTTGGTGTTTTTGCCAAAGTAGACATTAGTGAAACAGATGAACTAAGTTTCTTCGCACTAGCTGGGAAAGATGCTGCAAACCTATTAAAAGATAACTTTACCCGAATTCCCGATAGTCTTAACCCTGTAGTGCAATCAGACTCAACTACGCTAGTTTATATAGCTGGCAAGCAAACACGTTATTTATTAATAGATGAATCAAGTGCTCTAAAAAGTATTGTAGCCAACATTAATCTGCCTTTATTTAGGGGGGCTGTTTGGGATTTACTCGAGATCAGTGAAGGTTTTGTACAACTTTCTGCACAGAGCAGCGATGAATATGTACCGCAAATGCTTAACCTTCAAGCAATACATGGTATCAGCTTTACTAAGGGGTGTTACTTAGGCCAAGAAACTGTAGCTCGTATGCAGTATCTTGGTAAAAATAAAAAAGCACTCTTTTCATTAAGCGCCTCTTTGAATAAACCGATAGAAAGTGATGATATAATTGAAAAGCAATTAGGTGATAACTGGCGAAAGGCTGGCGATATTTTATCGACTTATCAAGCTGATGATGGCAATTGCTATCTTCAAGCTGTGATGAATAATGATATAAATGAGACAACACAGTTAAGAATAAAATCACAACCTGAGTCTAAGGTGGCCATTCAAGCGCTGCCTTATTCACTAGCAGCAGAATAACTTTTAAAAATAACGTTTACAATGTGGGCAGAAAAATGAAAATTACCAATAACTCAGTCGTAGTAATGCACTATGCAGTATCTGACAGCGAAGGCACCTTAATTGATAGCTCATATGATCATAAACCTATGGCGATTATTCAAGGTACAGGGTATTTAATCCCTGGCTTAGAAGATGCGCTTATTGACCACCAAGAAGGTGATAAGTTTGAAGTTTCGGTCAGCGCTGAACAAGCTTACGGCAATCGCAATGACGAATATGTACAAACTGTGCCAAAAGAACTTCTGCAAGGTGTTGAGGAATTAACTGTTGGTACTCAACTTCGTGCAAGCACTGATGATGGTGAGCAAACAGTGATTGTTATTGATGTTACAGACGATGAAGTGACTGTAGATGGAAACCACCCATTAGCCGGTCTTGATTTGAGCTTTGATGTTGAGATTTTAGAAGTGCGTGTCGCAACAGCAGAAGAGCTTGCCCATGGTCATATTCATAGCGATGGGGAGTCATGTGGTGGTAACCACTAAGCGTTAAGCAACAAGCACAAAGTTTCGAGTGACGAAGAGATACTTCTTATAGTTTATCTTCGCTACTCAACACTCAACATTTGAGTATTAGTCTTTAAAATTAGTAAATTGGAAAGATTGCTCTAAATCTGCTTTTCGAACTGCTTGCATTACCGCTTGTAATTCATCACGTTTTTTACCGGTAACTCGCACTTGTTCACCTTGAATTGCAGTTTGTACTTTAAACTTTGCCGCTTTGATTAATTTTACTACTTTTTTAGCCACATCTTGCTCAATGCCTTCTTTAAAAGTAACTTGCTGGCTCCAGTTTCTACCCGTTGCTGATGCATTACCTACATCCATTGCTTTAGCATCAACGTTACGCTTGGTTAATTGACTACGTAACATATCGCAAAGTTGTTTTAATTGAAAATCACCCTCTGCTTTTAACGTTACAATTGGTTTTTTCCACTCAAAACTTGCCTCAACACCGCGAAAGTCAAAACGTGTGGTTAATTCACGACTAGCGTTGTCGACTGCGTTACGCACTTCTTCTAAATCAGTTTCAGAAACGATATCCATTGATGGCATAGTTTTTCTCTTATTGTCTATATGATTGTTTATTATTATACCCAAACATCACTAGCATGATAATATCTATCTATCATATTTTTATGTTTAATTATTTTCGTGTCGAGGCAAGCATCGACCTACAGCTCAATCCTAAGTTAACTGCATAGGTATAATTACTTTTGAAAGCACACCATCACCTTACATTTTTTATACTTATTGTTACTGGCACTATTTTATTGTTTTTTTCCAGTGAACTATTGTTGCCTGAAGAAATTAAAAAATTAGTTTTTCGTTCACCACAAATAGATACTATCGGTCATTTTATTGGTTTTTTCATTTTAACTTGGATAGTTTTTTCACTGTTAAAATTATCTATGCGGAACACTTTTCTCACCTTGAGTCTTTATGCTGCACTAAGTGAACTTGGGCAATACTATTTAGGATTTAGAAATGGTGAGTTTAGTGACTTCTATGCGGATATAGCGGGGATTACTATTTACCTATTGCTAAAATATAGTCATTTAAAATATAAAATTTTCACGCTAAAAAGAATAATAAAAATACAACAAACTGAAAACTCACAATTAAGCCAATGAACATAATTATTGTTGGTCAAGGCGCTATGGGCTTACTTTGGTATCACCACACGTCAAAGCTAATAGAGGACAGTGTGCTGTATAGTGAGACACAGTTACACCTATTACCGTCTAATAACTCCCCTTCAAATAATAAAGACCCACAGGGTGAACACTATACTTTCACCGATCATAACAACCAAAAACACGGCAGAAAAATTAACTACGCGCAAACCGAACAACTGCAAGCAGCAGATATTATTATTCTCTGCTTAAAATCATTTCATATAGCTTCTGCTTTAAAAGAAATTTCAGCTCAATTACAAGATAATGTCACTATTGTTCTTGCTCATAATGGTATGGGCACATTAGCAGAGCTGCCGCAGAGCATTATTGATAAGTATAACATTTATGCTTTGCTCACCACGCATGGCTGTTTACGCACTGCGCCTTTAACTATTACTCACACAGGTATTGGCGTTACTGATATTGGCCTACTTTCGGGGTTTGATGATTTAAAACAACAAAAAATATTGAGTCAATTGTTAAATTCAGCCCTGTCACCAGTGAAGTATCATCAAGAAATAAGACACAAACAATGGTTAAAACTTGCTATTAATTGTGTCATCAACCCGTTAACGGCAATAAATAATATTGAAAATGGTAAAATAAACAATGCAGAATACTTTCCAATAGTAACAGTATTGCTGACAGAAATAGTTTCGGTTGCAGGGACACAAGGAATTGAATTGAATTTAACTGAACTAAGACAAGCTGTAAAAAATGTCGCACTAACAACGGCTAAAAATAGCTCGTCTATGCGCTGTGACGTATTAGCCAACCGCAGGAGTGAGATTGATTATATTAATGGTTATATTCATCGCTTAGGGATACAGCATAATATTGCCACACCTGAAAATACCAAGATGTGGCAAGCAGTGAAATCTCTTACCAAATAACTATTTTTATCATTATTAATAATAGTTCAACTCAAAGCTGTATGGTTCAATTTCAATAAAAAAGCACTGCGTTGATGACTATCAATGAGTACTTTTGACGACTGAATGTGGCTATACAGCAACGAGATAATTATTATGGGCGGTAGACCTTAACGTTCTTAAAGCCATTATCGATTAAGTAAAGCGCTTGTAATTTACTCATCACCCCATGATCGCAATACAGTAAATAGTCTTTACTCATATCTAAATCACCAAACTGAGTCGCTAATTTATAAAAAGGAATATGTTTTACTTCAACATCACCAAGCTCTAAAGGTTTGTCTTCTTCTTCTTCCGGTGAACGGATATCAACCACAACAGCGTTTTCGCCAATATTTTCAACTAAATCAACCGCGGCAATTTCTTCTTCTGTATCTTTACCAATATCACGAATATCAAATACACGTGTTTCACTAATTACTTTATCTAAAATATCAAAATCGAAATTATCTTCTTCGGTTTCTACTTTAGATAAAACCGCTTTAACCGTTGGTTTTTTAGAGATGACACCACAATATTCAGGTATCGTTTTGGAAAAATCTTCTGTACCAATTTTGCGAGCAATATCAATTATATCTTGCTTATCGTAAGCACCTAACGGACGTAAAATTAAGGTATCGGTAACACGGTTAATTACATTGAGGTTAGTCAGTGTTTGACTAGAGACTTGCCCCAAGCTTTCACCTGTAATCAACGCTTGGATTTTCCCTTTTGCAGCAATCTTAGTCGCGGCGCGCATCATCATGCGTTTTAAAATCACGCCCATTTGACCGTTTTCAACTTTTTCTAATATTTCAGCCACTACGGGCTCAAAATCAACAGCGAAAAATTTTACTTTATGAGAGGCTCCAAATTTATTCCACAAATAATAGCTTATCTGCTTAACACCTACTTCATGAGCAGAGCCTCCTAAGTTAAAGAAGCAATAATGAGTACGTGCCCCTTTTTTGATCATTTGATAACTGGCAACACCTGAGTCAAAGCCACCCGACATCAACGACAATACATCTTCTTGTGTGGCAATAGGAAAGCCACCTAAGCCATTATGACGTTCAGTGACAATAAAGAGATCTTTGTTTTTAATTTCTAAACGAACTGTAACATCAGGTTTTTTTAATTTAACTTTTGCACTTTCAACCGCTTGATTTAAACCGCCACCAACATATTGTTCAACTTTTAATGAGTTGAAGTCATGATTTCCTGTTCTTTTAACACGCACACAAAAAGTTTTATTCTCAATGCTTTTAGCATGAACTGCTAAGGTTTTTTCATATATATCGTGCACATCAACAAAGTCAGATTGCTGAACTTCCAAAAACATCGGCACACCCGGAATACATTTAAGGGCTTCAACTAAAAGTTCACGATTTTCAGGGCTATTATTTTTGGTATTTACTTCAACATTATCCCAGTTCATTCGTGTGGTAACTTGTTCATCAACACGGCGTAAAACATTCTTAATATTCGATTCTAAAATCTTGGTAAAACGTTTACGAACAGGGCGAGATTTAATGGTGATTTCAGCTTGCAGCTTTACGATAAATTTCATCGATTATTGCCTAATAAATAATAACAGTAGAATAATGGCGCACATTATACACAAAAAAAGCCGTCAGTTTTAAGCTTTTAACTGACGGCTTCTACATTCAAAATAGCTTTAACGAAATCAGCTATTCAATAACTTGAATAGGCTCACTTTCTTTTGCCTTGCCTTGATTTATTGAAATTTCCACACGGCGATTACGGCGGCGATTTAAAGCATTATTATTAGGTACTAATGGACGTGTATCGGCATGTCCGGCAACGACCAATCGCATTTGATCGAAATTGGGTACCTTGATCATCTCATGAGCAATAGCAACCGCCCGCTTGCTTGATAAGTCCCAGTTAGAATCAAACAGCTCAGAATCTACACCTTGATTATCAGTATTACCTGAAATCATAATTTCACCTGGCATAGTATTTAAAAGCTCACCTATTTTTCGAATAATAGGTCTGAATTTAGGCTGTAAAAATGCTGAACCCGATGGAAACGAGCCATTTTCTCGAATACGAATAGTGACTTGCTGGCCTAATGATTCTAATTCGACTGCACCATCTTGAATTTCTTTTTCAAGTTGCTCCGCAATTTTTTTAACTAAATCGTTTACTTGCTCTTGGGCTGCATTTTCCATTTGCTCTTGAGCTTGTTGTAAAGCTTGTGCAGATAAAGAGTCTTCTGTGTTTTGTGATTGACCACCGCGCTCTTCACCACGTTGCTCTTGGCGACCACCTGCTGAAGTTTCATCTCCCGCTTGAAACTCTAACATTTGCTGAGTCATTTCTTGAGTTTGCTGTTGAATGACCTCAATAGGTGTAGGCTCTGGTTTACCCGGACGAAATTCCTGAGCAATAATACTCGTGCCTTTAGGAATATCTTTAACTTCAATTTTATTCTGTACACCAAAAGCAAATTTCATTGAACCGGCTATTTGCTTGAATTTCAATACATCCATTTCAGAAAACGACAATAACAGAACAAAGAAACACATTAATAGCGACATTAAATCAGCAAAAGTTCCCATCCACGCAGGTAAGCCCGGCGGTGGACATTTACATTCTTGTTCAGCCATAGAACCTCCTACAGGTAGTCATTCGACTACTCTTCATCAGTAGTACTCATTTGACGTTTGCCTTCAGCAAGGTAGTTTTTCAACAATCCTTCAATCACTCGAGGGTTTTGTCCATCTTGAATCCCTAGTACAGCATCAAGTACTAGCTCTTGGTTCATTTTTTCTTCAGCCATACGTAATCCTAATTTGGATGCTAAAGGTATCGCAATAACGTTTGCTAAAAATGCACCATAAAGTGTGGTTAACAAAGCAACAGCCATCGCAGGGCCAATAGATTTAGGATCATCCATATTCGATAACATCGCCACTAAACCAATCAGTGTACCAATCATTCCCATTGCAGGAGCAACATCGGCAAGTGCCATTAACATTTTAGCACCGGTATCATGTCGTTCTGTGGTTAAATTAATATCCTTTTGCAAGGTCGCACGAACAACATCAGCATCATGTCCATCAACCAGCATATCAACGCCTTTTTGCATAAAAGCATTAGTGATCTCAGCTTCTTCTAACGCAAGAAAACCACCTTTACGAGCCGCATCAGCCATATCAACAGCTTTTTCAATTAACTCTTCTGGCTTTTCCAATTTAAACATGAAAGCTTTGCCAATAATTTTTCCGATACCAAAAAATTGTCCCATATTATAATTTGAGAGCACTATAAAAATAGAGCCACCAAAAACAATAATGACAGACTGAGCATCAACAAACATCATGATGTCACCCGCTAATAGCATGGCCATGACTAACAGACCTATCGCACCGAGAATACCAATTAACGTTGCTAAATCCACAAAACTCTCCTAAAACTGCAAAATCTAATTCGATCTAATAAAATAATAGTACATTATGACAATACTATTCGCCATTACTTATCTCTTTATTATCGCCCGTACAGTCAATAACTTAACCCTAAGAACTAAATATTTCCCTTCTACTTTGATTGACCCAAGAGGCTAGCTGAGGTAAGTTTGCGCTTATTAACTAAAAGTAAACCGCTCAGAGTAAAAAGCATGGCAAAAAAAAAATTAGAAAACCTAAGCTTTGAAGAGTCTTTAAATGAATTAGATACTATTGTGCAAAGCCTAGAACAAGGTGACTTGAATTTAGAAGAGTCGATGTCGCTATTTGAGCGTGGTTTAACATTAAGCAAGTTAAGTCAAAACAAACTACAAACAGCAGAACAAAAAGTTAAAATTTTACTCGAACAAAATGGCGAGCAAAAACTGCACGATTTTGATTTATCTACAAATGAATCACCACCGAGTGATGATTCATGAGCAGTTTAGTTGACCATGATGTTTTCCAACAACGTATCAACCAATTTTTAAAACAACAACTTGAGCAACTTGTTGTCAACGATGACAAACTCCACAAGGCAATGAGCTATGGCTTATTAATTGGAGGCAAACGAATTCGTCCCTACCTAGTTTATATTACAGGTGAAGCATTAGGCGTTAGTTTAGATGACCTAGACGGCATTGCCGGTGCATTGGAGTGCATCCATGCTTACTCCCTATTGCATGATGATTTACCCGCAATGGATGATGATGACTTAAGACGAGGTAAACCTACTTGTCATAAAGCCTTTGATGAAGCAACTGCAATTTTAGCCGGCGACGCATTACAAACATTGGCTTTTGATATTATTGCCAATCATAACTTTTCTGACGCAGTTAAGCCTAAGCAGATAAAATTAATTCAACAGCTAGTTACCGCTTCAGGATATCAAGGTATGTGTGGTGGTCAGGCGCTTGATTTAGCCGCTACAGATAAAAAAATAAATTTGGAACAATTAGAAGTTTTGCATTCGTTAAAAACTGGCGCATTACTTAAAGCTTCGGTATTAATGGCGGCAGAATGCGCAACTAATATCACAGAGCAAGAGAAAAAATCATTCCAGGAATACGCCCAACATATTGGTTTAGCCTACCAAGTCCAAGACGACATTATTGACATCACTTCAAGTGAGGAACAACTGGGTAAACCAAGTGGCTCTGACCTTGCGGCAAACAAAAGCACCTACCCTGCACTCCTTGGTTTACAAGGGGCACAGCAAAAAGCTGAAAACTTATTTCAACAAGCCCTTCAAGCTTTAGCCCGTTTGCCTTACAATACACAATCTTTAGCTGAATTCGCAACTTTTATTATTAAACGTAGCCATTAAACGCAGCCATTAATTAGTTAACAGCTAAAAAACAAATATTGAACAACTATGACGATAAACCTTGCTGATTACCCATTACTTGCACAAATTAATTCACCTAAAGACTTGCGTAATATATCTCAAGATCAGTTACCTAGAATTAGTAATGAGTTACGTAATTTCCTATTAAATTCAGTAAGTAAAAGCAGCGGTCATTTTGCTTCAGGTTTAGGTACTATAGAACTAACTGTCGCCTTGCATTTTGTTTACAATACGCCTTTTGACCACCTTATTTGGGATGTAGGTCATCAAGCATATCCACATAAAATATTAACTGGTCGCCGTGATCAACTGCGCACCATTAGACAAAAAGATGGTTTACACCCTTTCCCTTGGCGCGAAGAAAGCGAATACGACACCTTAAGTGTTGGCCATTCAAGCACCTCAATTTCTGCCGCTTTAGGCTTAGCTGTAGCGGCTGAAAAGGAAGGGGAAAATAGAAAAACGGTTGCGGTAATAGGCGATGGTGCTATGACAGCAGGTATGGCCTTTGAAGCGCTAAACCATGCCGGTGATATTAAAAAAGATATGCTAGTTATTTTAAACGATAATGAAATGTCTATTTCTGAAAATGTTGGTGCTTTAAATAATCACTTAGCAAAATTACTTTCTGGAAGCCTATATACCGGCCTTCGTGAGGGTAGTAAACGCTTACTTAAAAACATTCCACCAATAAAAGAATTAGCTAGTCGCGCAGAAGAGCATCTTAAAGGCATGGTTGTGCCTAGTACTTTTTTTGAAGAATTAGGCTTTAATTATATTGGGCCAATTGATGGTCACGACGTAAATGGTTTAGTTGATACCATTAAAAATATGCGAAACCTAAAAGGTCCACAATTACTACATATTGCCACCAAAAAGGGTAAAGGCTATCACGCAGCTGAGCAAGATCCGATAAAGTATCATGCAGTTCCGAAATTTAACCCAAATGATGCAAATTTACCTAAATCAAAACCAGCGCTACCAACTTATTCACAAATATTTGGCGATTGGCTTTGCAAAACCGCCAAAGTTGACCCTAAATTAGTCGCAATCACTCCTGCGATGCGTGAAGGCTCTGGCATGGTTGAGTTTAGCCAACGTTTTCCAGATCAATATTTCGATGTAGCCATTGCTGAGCAACATGCGATCACTTATGCCGCTGGACTTGCCATTGGCGGACAAAGACCTGTTGTTGCTATTTATTCTAGTTTTCTTCAACGTGGCTATGATCAATTAATTCATGATGTTGCTATCCAAAACTTACCTGTATTATTTGCGGTAGATAGAGCCGGAATTGTTGGCGCCGATGGTGCCACACATCAAGGCTCATTCGATTTAAGCTTTTTACGCTGTATCCCCAACATGGTTATCATGGCTCCGGCAAATGAGCGAGAATGCCAACTTATGTTAAATACGGGTCATCAACTTGATACACCCGCAGTAGTTCGTTATCCACGCGGAAATGGTACCGGAGAAAAACTCCCTAACGTTGATGAAACTATTGAAATAGGAAAAGGACTAACGATCCTTAAAGGTAATGGGCAAGCAGGAAAAAGAGTTGCCTTGTTAAGTTTTGGTACTATGCTAGCAGAGGCAAAAACTGCAGCAACAGAGCTTAATGCAAGTTTAGTTGATATGCGCTTTGTTAAACCCTTAGACGATGACTTAATTAATGAATTAGCGGCTCAGCATGACTATTTAATTACGATTGAAGATAACGCTATTGCTGGTGGTGCTGGCTCTGCTGTAAACGAGTATCTACTTGCCCAGGGAAAGGCAATTAAAGTATTGAACATCGGTATTCCTGACCACTTTATTAAACATGGAACTCAAACTGAAGTACATCAAGAACTAGGATTAGATAGTACTGGGATAGTCACAAAAATCAATAACTTCACCGGTTAGTCGAAGGCACAGGCGTTACTTCTACCGATGTAAGTAAAGCGGCACAAAAACAGCACCAATCAACATACGCAATAAGTGATACTCCGTATGTTGTTAACCTGCGAATATTAGGGTTCATCCCCTAATTGGAAAATTAAAAAAGGCATACCATTTTACTGAGTATGCCCTTGTTTACAAATTTGATAATTATATTACAAGTTTGTTATATCAATTCTATTCTTTAAATTATCTTCTAATGCTGCTTTTCGCTCACGCTCTTGACGCTTTTCGCATGGATTATCACAATTACACTCTTTTGCTATACCAACACTGGCTAAACCACCACAACTACCCGCGAGTGTTTTATTTTGAAAAATATAACCGACTGCCATAGCCGCACCCACAACAAGAAAAAAGCCAAAGGTAATTAAAAAAATCATCATAATAAATGTGCGCCTATAAATAATTCGAGAAATTGTCAGACTTAAGCCTAACCTACAACTTTACTTCAAATATTGTTTGAATTTTACCGTAAACTGTTCAGTAAAGCCATATTCTGTTTTTGAAATAAACAATGCTGCGATGTCATTTTTAACAGCAAACGCCATACCCTGCTCGGCACCCATCACCATCAAGGTAGTAGACAAACCATCTGCGGTCATTGACGATGGGTGAATGACCGTTACCGAAATAAGGTTGTGATTAATAGGCTTGCCCGTATCGGGGTCGATGATATGAGAAAAACGCTGGCCATCCGCTTCAAAATAATTTCGATAGTCGCCTGAAGTAGCAACCGCATTATCTTTTGGAATAATCACTTGATGCACCGCACGTTGTTCACCTGAGGGATCTAATATCGGCTTTTCAATAGCAATAGCCCAAAGTTCACCCGTGTGCTTAAAGCCCTTTAAACGCATTTCTCCGCCAATTTCTACTAAATAGTTACCAAAACCATTCTCTTCAATTAACTCTGCAACTACATCAACACCATAGCCTTTAGCTGTTGTTGATAAATCGACATATAGGTTTGGAATACCTTTTGATAGCTTATTGCCATCTAAATGTAAGTTCTTCAAACCAATTCGTGCTCGTGTACTTGCTAAAACATCTTCATTTGGCACTGTTTCAGGACGTTGTTCAGGTCCAAAGCCCCAAAGATTAACAAGTGGCCCAACGGTGATATCTAACTTGCCTGAGCTCAATTCACCTAAACGAATAGATTCTTTTAAAACTCGAGCAAAACCATCTGAAATTTTCATTGGCTCAAGTGATTCTGATTGGTTAAAGCGTGAGATTTCAGAACTAGGGATATAAGTCGACATTGCTTGGTTGACTTGCTTAAGAACCGTATCAATTTTCTGGTGAAGTTTTAACGTTTCAACTTGCTCAGGTGTAGCAATTACTTTGATATTATAAGTAGTCCCCATCGTACGCCCTTGCAATAAAACCTCTTTTTTTGCGGAATTATTACTAGGAAAACAGGCTGTTATAAACAGTATTATTGATACAGTAATAAATAGTTGAAAACGTCTAAGGTGAGTCATAAAACATTAAGATAATAGCTAAGATAATTGCCGCGCATTTTACCTTAGCTAAAGCCTTTTTGCTATTTTCGATTGAATAAATTCTATCAGTTATCAAAATCAGGCAAGTCGAAGTAACCTAAAAACTCTATCATTTTTAATTTTCCTGACGATATAATTAACTCTCCCGAAGCAATAGCGGCTAATGGACTTCTAATTTTTGCAGCGACCTCTTTCCAGACTTTTGCTGTGGTTTCAATTTTCACATCAGCTCGACCTAATGAATAGCTCTGCACTTCTGCAATCCCATTGCGAATATTAATAGCAAAGATTTTATCTATATCAGAGAGATAAAACTCAACAACTAAATTAACATCAAGCGTATCTTCAGCAATTAATGATGCAGGCATAGATTTGAATACATTTTCTACGGGAAATTGCTCAAGAAACTTTTTATGTGGCTTAGGGTAAATTGCCGGTTTGAAAGAGCTATCTTCTAATTCCATAGCCTGAGTGAAATAGTAATGCCTTGCATTGGGGTTGGTTTCTCTTTCTGCCAATTTACGTAACGACTTTGCTTTAATTAACTTTGCTTTAACTTCAAACTCACTACCGACTAAGAAATCTGCCAGTACCAATGACCACTGATACTGTTGCTCTGCTTGTGCTTGCTCAAGCTTACTAAACAAGACTTTACTACCACCAACAAGTTCGGTCATATTTTGGTTGAATTCATCTCGAGGTAAAGGCTGTAAGTTAGTTGAATTCCCATCAAACCACCCCAAATAACCAGTAAAAATGCTTCTTACAGACCATTCAACCGAGCCATAGAATTCTTGTAAATACGGGTGACTCGCTAAATGATTAGGTAAATGCACTTTAGCCACCACTTCCTCAATGGTAAGCCCTTTATTCATATAACGTATAGTTTGATCATGAACATATTGAATGGCATCTCGGTAAACCGTCAATGTGTCACTCACCGCAATTTTGCCAACGATTGGCAGAGTATGACTTGGAACGATGAATTCTGGCGCTAACTTTCGCATTCTATCTAAGCTTGCCACCCATTTAGTCACATCTCTGTAATAGGTTCCTCGGATTGTATATAAATTGGGAAATGTTTTATA
Organism: Colwellia sp.; assembly: GCA_029938115.1. GTDB lineage: Bacteria > Pseudomonadota > Gammaproteobacteria > Enterobacterales > Alteromonadaceae > Colwellia. Next base: position 72,393 of record JAPYOP010000014.1, read on the forward strand.
AATATTATCGCCTGGCAATAATACCTTTTGATCTGGTAACCAAACAAATAATTGATCCTCAGTTTCACCAGGAGCATGAATTAATTCTATTTTCACACCTGCAATTGTGATTGATAGTTCATGTTCAAAAGTATTCGTGGGAGATAATGGAATCAATGTGCTATCTTTTTGTACGCCTAAAAATGGTCCAATGCCAGCATTAACAAGTTCTGTGTGATTTAAGTGACTGCCAAACATACGCATACTACGTGTTGTAATGATTGGCCTTAATGTATTAACAACACGATTAATATAATACTGCGTAGATTGGTGAGCATAAATCTTCACGTCCTCAACAGAGTTATCTGCAAAAGCTGCGCTACCAAAAACGTGATCTGCATGATTATGAGTATAAATAATAGCTTTTATAGGTTTAGCTGATTTTTCGCGAAAGGCTGCCAGCACTTCTTCGGCCTCTTCAATAGACTCCATAGTATCAACTATGATTAAACCATCATCACCTTCTATCATAATCGAATTTGCCAAGCCAAATCCGGTTGCAACATAAACAGAATCGGTAACTTTAATTACGCGTTTTTCAAATATTGTTGAATGCTCTGTTAACGTTTGTGGTTGCTCTACTTGCTCAGACACTTGCTTTTTTTCACAGCCAAATAACAAGAAAGAAATAATCAGAAAAACTAAAGTAGATGTATAAAATTTCATGGGTAACCTCAAATTCGATATAAGTTGACTGTAGATTACTTTAAAAACTCATCTGCAACAGGTCTCTCTAGGACAAGAGTATTGTCATTTCCGGCCAAAGTAGTTATCTTTATACCATGAATATTATTAACGAAAATGAATCAACTATTGCGTCTTGGGTGATAGTTATCAGTAACACCCTCAATGAATTAGGCTTCGATGATAACGAAGTGTTGCTTTCTCTTGGCTTAAATAAGAGCGAAATTGAAGAAAACCCAACGCAACGTATAGCTATTAGCACCATGACTAAACTATGGCGAGAAATAACTAAAATAACCAACAGAGCTGATATTGGCTTCCTCGTTGCACAACGAGTACAACCTCAGCACTTTAAAGGGTTAGGTTTTGCTATTTTAGTCAGTAATACCTTAAGAGACTGCTTTGAACGTATTACTACCTATTCAGAGAGTATTAGCAATTCGGTGGAGGTAACCATTGAACCTGATACCTGTGGATGCGCATTGTCCATCTTGCCAAAGCCAAATGTAGATATTGCTACAGAAGCCATTGACGCATTCATGTTAGTTCTGCACCAACTGTTTTTGCAAATTCTAAATGTAAAAGAGGTCAAGGCCGAGATAGGTTTTTGCTGTGACTCGAGAGGACTTTCTTCAATTTATCAGCAACAATTTTCGAGAGAAGTGCGATTTAATCAAGAGAAAAATAGCTACTACCTCAAAAATGCGGATCTTGATAGAAAGCTAATTTTAGGTGATAAATCCCTAGCTTTGCAAAATGACTTACTAGTTCAACGCTACATTTTACAAATGAACAATACCAAGCAATTGCCTGATAATGACTGGCTTGAAGCTATAAATGCGGAAATTACAAAATGCATTCTAAAAGAAGATCTAAGTGCAACAATCATTGCCAAACTAGCTAACATTAGCGAGCGTAGTTTAAGAAGAAGATTATCGGCACAGGGAACAACATTTAATACGCTAGTAGCACAAAACAAAAAAACCTTAGCAAAACAATGGTTAACTGATGGTGATAAAAGTATTACTGATATTAGCTTTTTACTTGGCTATACCGACACGAGTAATTTTACCCGAGCCTTTAAAAAGTGGTTTTCTGTTACACCTACCACCTATAAAAACAAAAAAGACGACCTAAGTCGTCTTTAAAAATTCTTAAATATTTCGAGCAATTAACTATATATTTCCGATTAAGCTGTAATTTGAAGATAGTTCGCTCTAGAGCAAAGAGAAGGCGCGGAGTTGACGCTAGTCAATGAGCACCTTCGATGCAGCTATTGAGCGAAATAGCAAAAAATTCAGTTTAATTAGCCGCCGAAGTCGTCTAATAGGATATTTTCATCTTCTACGCCGAGATCTTTAAGCATATGAATTACTGCTGCACTCATCATTGGAGGACCACACATGTAATACTCACAATCTTCTGGTGCTTCATGATCTTTCAAGTAGTTTTCAAAAAGAACATTATGGATGAAACCTGTCATGCCTTCCCAGTTATCTTCTTTTTGTGGATCAGATAACGCGATATGCCACTCAAAATTCTCATTTTCAGCCGCTAATCCGTTAAAGTCGTCTTCATAGAAAACTTCACGAGCAGAACGAGCACCATACCAATAGCTCATCTTACGGCTTGTTTTCAAACGCTTAAGTTGATCAAAGATATGTGAACGCATTGGCGCCATACCAGCACCACCACCAACAAATACCATTTCAGCATCGGTTTCTTTAGCGAAGAATTCACCAAATGGACCCGAAATAGTGACTTTATCACCAGCTTTTAGGCTGAAAATGTACGATGACATTTTACCCGCAGGTAAGTGTAAACGCCCAGGAGGCGGCGTAGCAATACGCACGTTCAACATGATAATGCCTTCTTCTTCTGGGTAGTTTGCCATTGAGTATGCACGTAAAGTGTCAGTATCAACTTTAGATTCTACTTCGAAGAAACCAAAATGATTCCAATCGCCTTTGTACTGTTCATCAATATCAAATTCTTTATATTTAACATGATGTGCCGGTGCTTCAATTTGAATATAACCACCCGCTTTAAACGGCACAGATTCGCCATTAGGGATTTGCAGTTTAAGTTCTTTAATGAACGTTGCTTTGTTATCGTTAGAGATAACTTCACATTCCCATTGCTGAACACCGAAAATCTCATCTTCTAAGACAATATCCATGTCTTGCTTAACAGCAACTTGACACGCTAGACGACAACCCGCTTTAGCTTCACGCTTGTTAATGTGACCTTCTTCCGTTGGTAAAATATCACCACCACCTGAATGCACATCAACACGACACTGGCCACAAGTACCACCGCCACCACAAGCTGATGGTACAAAAATACCTTGGTCAGCTAGTGCGCCTAATAATTTACCACCTGCAGCAGTTGTTACTGCTTTAGCCGGATCGCCATTTATACTTATCGTTACGTCACCGCTTGATACTAACTTAGATTTAGCAAATAAAATCACTAATACTAAGGCAAGTACTATCGCAGTAAACATCGATACGCCGAGAATAATTTCCATCGACTTTCCTTAATTATTTATTAAAATTAAAATCTAAATTGTTACAGTGAAATACCACCGAAAGATAGAAAGCCAAAAGCCATCAATCCAGCAGTGATAAACGTAATACCTAAACCTTTTAAACCAGCAGGTACGTCAGAGTATTTCATCTTTTCACGTAAACCAGCCATTAATACGATTGCTAACATCCAACCTACACCAGAGCCAATGCCGTAAACAACACTTTCACCCAAGGTAAGGTTTTTCGCAACCATAAATGAAACCGCACCAAAAATAGCACAGTTAACGGTAATTAAAGGTAGGAAGATACCAAGTGCTTGATACAAAGCAGGGAAATATTTATCTAAAATCATTTCCAAAATTTGTACTAGAGCAGCAATCACACCAATAAAGGTAATAAATGACAAAAAGCTTAAGTCGATAGACTGTGCAGGGTCAGTAATGCCCATCATTGAATCTAACGCACCCGGCGCCAAAATTGCTTGATAGATAACTTGGTTAGCAGGAACCGCTAAACCTAATACCACGACAACGGCAACACCTAAGCCAATAGCTGTGCTTACTTTTTTCGATACAGCTAAGAAAGTACACATACCTAAGAAGAAACTAAGGGCCATATTCTCAATGAAGATGGTTTTAATAAAAATGCTTAAATAATGTTCCATGATTAATCTTCCTCAACTTGTTCTGGTTTCCACTGACGAATAGCCCAGATGGTTAAACCAATAATGAAGAATGAACTAAATGGTAATACTAATAAGCCATTACCTTGATACCAGCCATCATTTTGAACTAATTTAAATACTTCCATACCAAAAATAGTTCCAAAACCAAATAGTTCCCTGAAAAAAGCAACAACCATTAAGACAGCGCCATAACCTAAACCGTTACCAAGACCATCTAAAAAGCTTATACCTGGCTTCTCTTTCATTGCGAACGCTTCTGCGCGCCCCATTACAATACAGTTAGTAATGATTAAACCAATAAAAACCGACAACTCTTTTGATAATTGATAAGAGAACGCTTTTAATACTTGGTCAACTACAATTACTAATGAAGCAATAATCGCCATTTGCACGATAATACGCACACTTGACGGTATTTGATTTCGAATTAAAGAAATAAATAAGTTAGAAAAAGCGGTTACTAACATTACCGCAATACTCATAACTAAGGCATTAGCCATTGAGCTTGTTACCGCTAAAGCAGAACAAACACCTAATACTTGCAATGCAATGGGGTTGTTATCAATAACCGGTCCAAAAAGGACCTTTTTAGTTTCTGAAGACATTAATCAAGCCCTCCATCTTTGAACTTCGTTACAAATGGACCGTAACCTTCTTCGCCTAACCAAAAACGTAAAGTACGCTCAACGCCATTACTGGTTAATGTTGCACCTGAAAGTGCATCAACACCATGAACGTCACCTTGCTTAGCGCCACCCTTAACGATTTTAATAGCTGCTTCACCTTGCTCGTTATACATTTTTTTACCTGGCCATAAAGCTTTCCATCGAGGGTTAAGCACTTCAGCGCCTAAACCAGGAGTTTCTTTAAGATCAGAATAAACAACACTACGAACAGTGTTTAAATCAGGAGCTAAACCAATAAAGCCATACATTAAATCCCATAAACCTAAACCAATAATAGGTAAAACTATGGTATCTAATTGACCTTGGTCGTTTTTAACTAAATAAATAACCGCATGATTTGCACGACGGTTAATACCGGCCATGTCATTTTTAGGTTTAATACTTTTAGCTTCATCACGTGCTTCCGCACGTTCATCAAACATATCAATATCTGCAATAGAAGCACCTTCAATGATAGTACCTGTATCTAGGTCTATCATTTTAGCTGTCACAAACTTAGTGTAAGTACCAACAATGTCAGCACCCGCTGTTTCAAGTAAACCAGAGGCTTCAAGAATTTTAGTTTGCTTATCAAGTAATTTGTTCGCTTGTTGCATTGGCTTTAAGCCAACCGCTGAGATAGATACCAACGCAGCACAAACTAAACAAATAATAAAAACAAATATCAGCGTTCCGCCAAAAGTTTCTTTCTTTTTAGTATCAGACATTACGAGCAAGCCTCCGTTTGATATTGCCTTGAACAACAAAGTAGTCGAACAAAGGAGCAAACAAGTTAGCGAATAAAATAGCTAACATCATGCCTTCTGGAAATGCAGGGTTTACAACACGAACAAGCACCACCATCACGCCAACTAATGCACCAAACCAGTATTTACCAGTATTAGTGAACGAAGCTGAAACGGGGTCTGTTGCCATAAACATCATACCAAAAGCAAAACCACCAACAACTAAATGCCAATGCCAAGGCATAGCAAACATAGCATTAGTATCGCTACCAATAGCATTAAATAAGAACGCTGTTGCAACCATACCACCAAACACACCTAAGACGATGCGCCATGAAGCAATGCCTTTATAAAGAATATAAGCACCACCTAATAAAATAGCGAATGTTGAAACTTCTCCAACAGAGCCTGGAATAAAGCCCCAAAATGCATTCCACCAATCAGCATTCATTGAATAATCAACATTGCCTTGGCTAGCTGCACTTAACATAGTTGCACCAGAGAAACCGTCAGCAGCAACCCAAACTGTGTCGCCTGAGATTTGCGCTGGATAAGCAAAGAATAAAAACGCTCGACCCGCTAATGCAGGATTTAAGAAGTTTTTACCTGTACCACCAAATACTTCTTTAGCAATAACAATACCAAAGGTAATACCGATAGCCACTTGCCATAAAGGGATAGTTGCTGGAACAATCAGCGCGAATAATATAGAAGAAACGAAGAAACCTTCATTGACTTCATGACCACGCACAGCCGCAAATAATACTTCCCAAAAGCCACCAACAATAAAGGTAACAGCATAAATAGGTAGGAAGAACATGGCACCGTAGAACATCATATCAAACCAGCCAGAGCTAGCTGTTAATGTTCCGCCTAACATAGCAAACAAAGCAGTTTGCCAAGTATCAGGTATAGCATAACCAGCCACTAAAGCATCAACCGCTTGGAAACCAATATTGTACATACCAAAGAACATGGCAGGGAAAACCGCAAGCCATACCGTGATCATAATACGTTTTAAATCGATACTATCACGTACATGAGTTTTGCCTTTATTGACCATACCTGGGGTAAATAACCCTGTGGCTACGGCTTCATAAAGTGCAAACCACTTCTGGTGTTTACCGCCTTTTTCAAAATGCGGTTCTAAATCTTCAATAAACTTTTTCAAGCCCATGACTAACCTTCCTTTTCGATTGTGGTTAGGCAATCACGAAGGTACACGCCGTAATCTGTTTTGCCAGGGCAAACAAATGTACAAAGCGCTAAATCTTCTTCGTCTAGCTCTAAGGCACCAAGTTGCTGTGCTGTGTCGGTATCACCGGCAACTAAATCACGCAATAACATGGTAGGTAAAATATCTAAAGGCATAACACGTTCAAAGTTACCAATTGGCACCATATCGCGTTCACTACCGTTAGTTGTCGTGGTCATATTGAATAATTTCTTCGGAAAGAAATGAGACATATATGCTCGGGTTACTGAGAATTTATTTGGTCCCGGATACATATAACCAACAAATTCCTTTTCTCGCCCTTCAAGAATCAATGATACTTGAACGTGATAACGGCCTAAATAACCATGTACGGCAATGGCTGTTGAGCCCATTAATAATGAACCAGAGACTACGCGTAATTCACCTGTAGTTACTTCACCAACAGTCAGTTCGGCTGTGCTTGCACCAAGTACCGTTCGAACTAAACGAGGATTCTTAGCTGCAGGGCCCGCAAGCGAAATAACACGCGTGCTATCTAATTCACCCGAAGTAAATAACTTACCGAAAGCAATTACATCTTGATAACCTACATGCCAAACAAACTTATCGCTACTGGCCGGTCTTAAAAAGTGAATATGCGTACCCACTAAACCGGCAGGATGTTTACCCGCAAATTCATTGACCTGTACTGCATCAGCTACCGGAATATTAGCACCCGGAGCTTTATTAACAAATACTTCGCCACTTGTTAAGCGAGATAAAATGGTTAAACCATTTTTGAATGCTTCAGCTTGTTCACCAATAACAACTTCTGGATTAGCCGCTAATGGATTGGTATCCATTGCGCTAACAAAAATTGCAACAGCAGTAGAGTCTATCGCTGGTACTTTGCTAAATGGGCGAGTTCTAAGAGCAGTCCACAAGCCTGAATCAACTAAATTCTTTACCACGTCTTCACGTGATACTGAACCTAATTCACTGGCTGAGTAACTGGCAAATATTTCTTGATCATAACCATCAACTTCAATGACGACAGATTGTAAAACACGTTTTTCACCACGGTTAATTTCTTTAACAACACCGGCAGCTTGAGCTGTGAATTTAACGCCAGGATTTTTTTTATCTTCAAAAATCACCTGACCTTTTTTTACGCGATCATCCACTTTAACAAACATGGTTGGACGCATACCCACAAACTCTTCACCGAGTGTTGCAACGGTTTTGATGGACGGACCATCATGGATTACCTGCTGAGGAGCACCTTTTACAGGAACATCTAAGCCTTTTTTTATTGTAATCATAAACACTTGCACTACTTTTGATGGGAGTAAAAAATCAACGGCTTATTTATTTTAATAATTAGCATAATCTAACTAGAAAACAGCTAAGCAATTGATTTCAGTGTATTTCAGTAAAACACTCGTTTTTTATTACTAAAAACAAATGCCCACTGACTCTAAGTTAAAAATTTCTGGCGCGAATATTACCACAAAAAGCCCTTTTTATTCTACGGTGATAAGAAACTTTTCTTTACAATTTAGACCATAGTTGCATGTTTTGCCTAAAAATTAATCATGAGTTGATTTAGATCATTTACTATCGCAAGAAATCTGCCAGTTTAATTGAGGGATTTCATCCAACGATCCAAGTTTAGACAATAGGCTTGAACATAACCATGAAGAGAGATTATTGGCCAATTCTTTATCACCTAGAACTTTTATTTCTCTCGCTTTTACGGCTTGATCAAAGTCAGATTGACAGGTCCAAATAGAGGTCATGACAGCTAACGAGCAGTTAATGATCAAATCTACCTCAAAACCCGGATCGTTTAAGCATAAATCAACTTTACCTTCATCACTAATAAGCCACCATAAATTAGCGCCTCTAGGTGCATCCGGATATTCAAACTGTACTACCACTTTTCTATTTGGAAATTGACTCACATCGACACTGCGCCGCATATCCCACATCAATAAACCGGCATCAAGGTCGCCCTCACTTAAATCAGATTTTGCCCATCTGTGTCCCCATGCACCTAGTAACTCTACAACTGGTCTTAACTCTTTTCCTGCTTGTGTAAGTTGATAACTGGTTTGCCCCTTATCACCTTGCTTAATAATTATTCCGGCTTTAACTAGCTGTTTGATTCGCGTTGATAACAAAGTCGGCGACATAGTGGGAACACCTTTTTGTAATTCACTAAAGCGAGTACTACCGGCGATAAATTCGCGCACAATAATGAGTGTCCAACGTTCACATAAAAGTTGAGTTGCTTGTGCAAGCGGGCAAAACTGACCATAAGCTTTCATTTAAATATCCTTTGAGAAAGAGTTTTATTTTTTCGAAAGTCGATACTTTTAACTCAGTACATTGAACTTGATACTTTGAACTCGAAACGGCTACTACAGAATCTGTACTTCACGAATAACATTAGCAGTGCTATGTTTAAATTGCACATTAATTAAACAAAAACAAGTTTCTTGAAGGAGAATGGAAAATGTCACTATATGAAAGACTTGGCGCCAGCGAGGGTATTGCAGCCATTGCCAATGATATTGTTGAAAACCACTTAGCCAACCCTACCATTGCCCCACGTTTTCAAAATATGAAAATGACGCCTGAACAATTAAAACATGCAGCTGCAACATTTTTTATCACAGGTACTGGTGGGCCAGAAGTTTACCAAGGTGCTGATATGCTATCAGCCCACAAAGGCATGAATATTTCTGCGTTAGAGTTTATGGCGGTATTAGATGATGCGCTTTCAGCATTGGCTAAAAACGATATTGGTCAACGTGAGCAAGAAGAAGTGTTATTTATTCTGTATAGTATGCGCGCTGATATTGTATTGGTGTAACTTCCAATTCTGCCTAAAAAAACGCCAAAGTGTTATTGCCTTGGCGTTAAACCACTGATTTTTAAGATACTTTAAGCTTGCTATATCGGCTAAGACTATAACCAAATAATGCAATTATAAGTGGACAAACAAAGATAAAACTCATACTAAACATTAACTCAATGTTTTCATTTTCTTTTAATAACATTGCAAAAGCAACTAATGAGATAAGACCTATTATCATTACCCAGACAACTTTATTACTATGATCTTGCTTTGCAGCCCATGAAAAAAACATCATAGTCAAATTCACCAAACAGAATAAAGCAAGTACTAACAATAGGTTAGTATATGTGTTCAAATTAATGTGATGAAAAATCAATGCCATTGCCCCAACAAGTACCGAAATAAATATATAAAGAGTTACTTGGTTTAAAATGACATAAGTAATAAAACTGTTAGTAAAACTGCTAGGAGTAGCAAACCTAGGTGTTTGAGCAATACGAGCTAAAAAACTCTTTTTATTTTGAATTATTTGAAACACCGCAATAGTACCTGTACCGACAATCATGACTGGAATAAGCGTCACAAGCGTGGTAAAAAAACGATGATAACTTTCATCCACTATAAGGCCAAGCAGGCAAATTACCCCAATTGCGCATGTCCAAAGTAAATAAGCGCTCCTGCCAAAAGAATTCACGCCTTGACAGCAAATAGCAATGAGCTGTTTATTTGAGAGTTCTTTGTTAGGATTTTTTTCTGGTTTGTTTTTATTGAGCAGTTGGCGATAATAGTCAAAATTTGTATTTGACCACCATTGCGAAAATTTAGTGCGCTCATGTAATGACACATTTTCTTGCACTGCCAGTGTTTTCTCCATACTAACATTCATCATCGCAATAAGGCGACCTACATGTGTAGTGTTACCTCTGTATTGAATTAACTTATTCAAACAATAGTTTGCAAAGACTAAGATCAAAGGCAAACACCAAGCAAAAGCCGTCATAATACTTTTACCAGCCAAGTCAGGAGCAAAATAATCAAAGCCTAAAGGGGCAAAAAATAAAATCCAAAAAAACACCTGAAAAATTGGCTTGTAAATCATAGCAACAAAAATAATAGCCATCAGAATCAAAACACTGACAAAGCCTAACCCCATAACAATGTCAGGTAATACTAGTAATGAAGGCAATAAAGCAACAATCCATATAATGATGAGGGAATTCTTTAGTTTCTGCTGATAATGAGGTAGTAATCTTGCCATGCTACTATGCGTCAATAATGGCAACCTAGTCGCGACCATCAAAAACATGATAAAGCTAATAAAGGCAATCAATGTATATAATAAATGAACCTTAGGCTCTTCGTGCATAAAAAACCTAACGCCTACTGCTATGATTACAAAAATAGCCAAAAATGAGCGATGAATCCAACCACTCAACAATGTTGAAATCATCATAGTGTCAACTCCAAAAATATATCTTCAAGCCCCATAGGAGTGACTGTTACTTCCACCCCTTGGCTTTGCATCTTCGTCAGCCAGTTTTGATCTAACTTCGAGACAATACAGTTTTGCCCTTGCTGATGCTTTTTACAACGCAAGACATTAGGTACCTCAATTTCCACTTCATTTGTGTAGCGAATAGTAAGCTGAACAACATTCTCTTTAGTTGTATCTAAATCATCAAAGTAACAAATTTTTCCTTGCTCTAAAATCGCTACTTTATTAGCAACACGTTCAAGATCACTAACAATATGCGTTGAGAAAACAATGGTGATATTTTCATCACTAGCAAGGGTAACGATTTCTTTTAAAAATTCTCGTCTTGCTGCAGGATCAAGTGCCGCGGCAGGTTCATCAAAAACAATTAACTCTGGCATAGGCGCTAGCGCTAAAATAATCAACACCCGTTGCACTTGCCCTGGCGATAATTCAGCTATGGTTTTTTTAGCATTAATATCCCAACGTTCAATTAATTCAGCTACTTTTTCATCTGACCATTGATGGTAAAATTGTCTTTTAAACTTAATTAAATCACTAACTGATAACCAAGAAATTTCATCATTTTCTTGTGGTACATAACCGATTCGGCCCTTGGTTTGTGCACTTAATTGCTGATATTGCTCACCAAAAAGTGTGATTTCGCCACTATCAATTTCTTCAATATTCAGCAAACTTTTTAATAGAGTTGATTTACCTGCGCCATTTTTTCCAAGGAGGCCAACAACATCGCCTTGATTCACTTGCCAGCTTAGTTCATTTAGCACTTGCTCTTTTTTATAAGACTTATTTAGACCATTAATCTCAATAATCGTTTTGCTAATAGACATAAGTTACTCCTTACTCTTTTTATCTTTTTGTGCATTTTCTGTTACTAAAGCAATTATTTCTTGCTCATTAATACCCATTTGCTGAGCTTGCGTTAATAATTCTTCAATCATTTTAGTTAACATTTTGAATTTCTCCTGCTGCGATACAGCTTCATCACGTTGCGCTACAACCATGCCCTTACCCCGTAAACGAGTTAAGTAACCACGCTCCTCAAGCAAACCATAAGCCTTAGAAACTGTCATAGGGTTCACTTCTAAATTTGTTGCTACCTGCCTAACTGAAGGCAAGTGTTCTCCTGCAGCAAAATAACCATTGAGTACCATGCGCTCAATTTGGCTAAATAACTGTTTATATATAGGCACCCCTGAACTGGGTGAAATGGTAAATTGATCCACGAGATACAATTCCTTAACTGTCCAAGTAAACTAGTGTATCAATACAATAATACACCAATACAGAAAGGTCAATCTTTTTATGGATAACTTAAAAATTAGGCACGCACGCTCTTTGCCGTCAGGAGAATGTGCGTCCTGCATTCTCTAATAAGTCACATCCTTGTGACAACATGGCACGCGATATACCGTTCATTCTGAACACAAAAAAGCCGATGACAATGCATCGGCTTTTATTAGCGTTTTAGCTTATTAAAACATTAACTTAAATTGTTAATTTCAACTTCAGGACTAAGATCAGCGTCATAATCAACACCATCAATACCAAAGCCAAATAGTTTTAAAAATTCAGCATGGTAGCCAACATAGTCAGTTAAATCGTCAATGGTTTCAGTTTCAACTGTATTCCAAATATCGGTAACACGTTGTTGAACACTATCTTCAAGCTCTTTATAGTTTTGACGAAAGCGTCCTTGATCATCTAAGCGAGGGCTATCACTAAAAATATTTTCTTTAAATAAGTTAGCAATTTGCTCAATACAACCTTCATATGTACCATCAGCTTTCATTACCTTAAACATCGCTGAAATATAAAGTGGCATAATTGGAATAGCCGAGCTTGCTTGTGTTACTACCGCATTAAGCGAAGTAACACGTGCTTGACCATTGATGCCTGCAGTTGCCATATTAATAGCAGCGGCGGCTCTATCTAAATCTTCTTTCGCCTTACCAATTGTTGCTTTACCGTAAATTGGCCAAGTTAACTCTTTGCCAATATAAGTATAAGCAACGGTTTTAACACCCTGTGCTAATACGTCGGCATCTTTTAGCGCATTTAACCATAATTCCCAGTCAGCACCGCCCATAACATCAATAGTACCTTGAATCTCTTCATCATTTGCTGCTTCAACAGAAACTGAATCAATAATACGTTTTGATGTATTTAAATTTTTAGTGGTGACGCTTTGACCAATAGGTTTTAACGTTGAAGAGTAAACTTCACCGGTATCTGGATCAGTTCTACGTGGTGATGCTAATGAATATATAACTAAATCAATTTTGCCCATATCAGCTTTAATTGTTTCAATTGTTTGCGCTTTAATCGCATGAGAAAATGCATCGCCATTAATGTTTTTTGAGTAAACACCGGCTTCATCAGCCGCTTTTTGAAAAGCGGCTGTATTATACCAACCCGCTGAGCCAGTTTTTCTTTCTGTAGGTGGCTTTTCAAAGAAAATACCTAAAGTGCTAGCACCATGACCAAATGTTGAGGTAATACGTGAAGCTAAACCATAACCAGTTGAAGCACCGATGACTAAAACATTTTTAGGACCATTGTCACTAGACACTTGAGCTTTAACATAAGAAATTTGCTCATTAACATGTGCTTCACAACCTGCTGGATGAGCGTTAGTACAAATAAAACCACGAATTTTTGGCTTGATTACCATAAGAAAACCTTTTGAGATTGTTTTACCAAGTGGAACAATTGGCATCATTAAGAATAAAATTTTCGCTATTGTACCTTGCTAACAAAATAAAGAGGTATGACCAGCAAGATTACTAGCAAGAAATGTTTCGAGCTGCGAATTACTTGTTAAGCTATTGGTTGGCTTCAAAACTATTAACTCGATACTCATAACTTATATCATTTGGATTAATTAAGGGTACAGAATTCAATGAGAATAAATTTCCAAGAAGCAAGGCGCTTATGTGGACTCCCCCTTGTCAACAACAAAAAATGTTATTCAAAGAA
>JAPYOP010000059.1 GCA_029938115.1 Colwellia sp.
GCATCATGTCCATAATTATCATTAACTTTTTTAAAATAATCTATATCAAGCACAGCTAAGCAATAGGGTACTTTTCGTTTAATGTATTCCGCAATACGCTGATTAGCACTGCGGAAAAATGCGCGACGGTTCGATAACTCAGTTAAGAAATCGGTATTCGCGGCATGTTGAATTTGAGCTATATTATTCAAATTCTCAATATTCTGGGTAATACGACAATAAAACTCTTCCGGACAGAATGGTTTACGTAAAAAGTCATCCGCGCCATTTTTAATAAAGCGCGCTGAATGAATACCATTTTCAGCTCCTGAAATACCAATAACCGCTAATTGCTCACGAGAATATTTTTTGCGAATCTCATTGGTCAAGGTAATGCCATCCATTTCAGGCATTTCTAAATCAGTAATCACCATTTTAACATTTTTATGCTGCTGTAACTTCTCTAACGCTTGCACACCATTATTAGCCGTATGGACGGAAAAGTTGCGACGTTTCAATAATTCAACAATGTGATTACGAGCTGAAGAAGAATCATCAACCACTAAAATAGCATTTTGACTATTGGTTTGTTGCCAATGTAGTACTCGTTTTAAGTATAAAAACGCTTGGCTATTTTCTTTAGGGATATAATCAATAACTGGCTGGGCTAAAATTTTCTGCCTTGTGACGTCATCCATTTTACCTGTCATCACGACACTTGGAATACCATGGGATAAAACACAGGCAATGGCTTCACCGTCATTGGCATCAGGCAAAGCGTAATCAACCGTTGCCGCAAAAAAATTGGTGTCACCCGACAGAATTTCTTCAACTTGAGCTAAGGTCGTTGCTAACACCACTTCATATTTCAATGATTGAGCAATTTGTTTGATAACCGTTGCAATAGGTTTACTGTCTTCTACGACTAATAATCTTTGTGCCATCATTCAACCCTTTTAATATATATATTTTAATCAGGAAAGAGTTTAGATCTTTTGTAGGGGGTAATTTATTGCCCATTGTCGGACTGCAGGTTTTTTGTTCCAGACAAAACCTAAGTATCTACATCCTTGTAGACAAAGTCCAACCTACATAGGATAATTTAAACAATGAATCCTGAGCCATCTGCATGGCATGTATATTCTAAACAGCTTGTAGATTAGCATATTCAACCACTAACCATTTGCTGCCAACCTCTTCAAAATTCACCTGAATTCTTGACTGCGCGCCGCTACCTTCATAGTTAAGCACAACACCTTCACCGAATTTGGTATGCTTTACTTGTTGCCCTAACTTAAAACCTGTATTAGCAAAAGTTTCTAACGTGAAGGTGTTTGAAAATTTACCTACGGCTTTGGGTTTAGTTATTTGACTTTGCATACGAATTTCTTCTATGCAATCTTCTGGTAATTCACGTAAAAAACGACTGGCTTTATGAAATTTTTCTTGCCCATAAATACGGCGACTCTCTGCATGCAACAAGTATAGCTTATTCATGGCTCTTGTCATGCCGACATAACACAAGCGTCGTTCTTCCTCTAACCGCCCTATTTCTTCTACCGATTGCTGTGAAGGAAACATCCCCTCTTCAAGGCCGGCAATGAACACTAATGGAAACTCCAAACCTTTAGCGGAGTGCATAGTCATTAATTGCACCGCCGCTTCAAATTCATCAGCTTGCGACTCTCCTGATTCTAACGCTGCGTGAGTTAAAAAGGCGGTTAATGGTGTTTGCTCTTCAACTAATTCAGGATCACTTACAAAAGTTTGGCAAGCGGTCACTAACTCATTTAAGTTTTCAATTCGCTGCTCGGCACGTTCGCCCTTTTCAGCTTTATACATAGCTTTTAAACCAGAGTGTTGAATAACAAAGTTTGCTTGTTGATCTAAGTCTAAATCCGTTGAATCATCTTCTAATTGATCAATAAGATTCATGAAGTTGGTGATGGTTTTTGCACTACGCCCTTTTAATTGTTCGCCCTTTAACATTTGCTGACATGCTTGCCATAAAGTCACTTCTAAACTTCTCGCGGCATCACGAACAAGTGCAACCGTTTGATTACCTATGCCGCGTGTTGGCGTATTAATAATACGCTCGAAAGCAGCATCATCATCTCTATTATTAATAATGCGCATATAAGCCAGTGCATCTTTAATTTCTAGACGTTCGAAGAAGCGCTGGCCTCCATAAATTCGATACGGTAATTGCCCTTGCAATAGGGCTTCTTCCATCAATCGTGATTGCGCATTAGAGCGATACAAAATCGCTACTTCATCCAGTTTTCCACCATCATCACGCCATTGCTTAATACGACCAGCAATAAAACGAGCTTCGTCTATTTCGTTAAAGGCAGTGTAAATAGAAATTTTTTCGCCGGCTTTATCGTCAGTCCACAACTCTTTACCTAAGCGATTATTATTATTACTGATCAACTGATTCGCGGCGGTTAGAATATTAGCTGTTGAGCGATAATTTTGTTCTAAACGAATGGTTTGTGCATTATCAAATTCAGTTGTAAAGCGTTCGATATTTTCAATCCGCGCGCCACGCCAGCCATAAATTGACTGGTCATCATCACCAACAATCATCACTTTAGATTGCGCTTTGCCTAATAACGTTAACCACGCATATTGAATGGCATTGGTATCTTGAAATTCGTCTACCAAAATATGGCTAAATCTTTGCTGGTAATGGGCTAATAGCTCGGGATTATTAAGCCACAGTTCATGAGCTCGTAGTAATAACTCGGCAAAATCGACCAAACCGGCGCGATCACAGGTATCTTGATAAGCTTTATACACTTTCACAAAGACGGCTTCGCTTGGATCAAACTGAGCATCTATGTGCTGAGGACGTAACCCTTCATCTTTTTTGCCATTGATATACCAAACAAATTGTTTGGCTGGCCATTTTTTTTCATCTAATTCTAACGAGCGAACAATGCGCTTTACTAATCTTAATTGATCATCACTATCAAGCACTTGAAAGGCTTGAGGTAACTTGGCTTCTTGAAAGTGCATGCGTAATAAACGATGAGCCAAGCCATGAAAAGTACCAATCCACATGCCATGAGTGTTGCCACCAGTAGCTTGTTCCACTTTAGCGCGCATTTCTGCTGCTGCTTTATTAGTAAAAGTTACCGCTAAAATAGAATGAGACGCGGCTTGTTCTACTTGCATCAACCATGCGATGCGTTGTACTAAAACTCGGGTTTTTCCGGAGCCAGCGCCAGCTAACACCAACATATTTTGTTTGGGTGCTGCAACAACTTCACGTTGTTTGTCATTTAAAGAGTCAAGTAATTCTGAAACATCCATCGCGGAAACCTTTTTAAGCCGAGCTAATATTATATATGTAATATTTGATCTTATTATCTTGTAGGTCGACACGCATGTAACGAGACTCGACAGCATTTTTTTGTCGAGGCAAGTATCGATCTACACAATACATAGAAAATATAATTAAAAACGTAGAGAGTATAACAACTGGATTTATATACAGCTAGTTAATGTTAAGTAATTTGTTAGCTAAGTAGAAACTGCTCGAGTTGATTAACTGTGGTAACTTCAATGTGAGGTAAAACAGTGATTGGTTTGCCTACATCATAACAAGATAACCATGCTGCCTGACAACCGGCTAACAATGCACCTTGAATATCTGCACGACCGCAATCGCCAACATGAAGTAATTGTGATGGCTTAATAGCAAGTTGTTGACAGGCTAAGTTAAACATATCACTCGCTGGTTTTTGCTTTAATAAACTACCGTCATCTTGCCAGCCTGCATGATAAACAAACTGAAAATATTGTGAAATACCTAAAGCCTTGGTATCAACATTACCGTTACTAATTGCAACAAGGGGATATTTTTGGCTTAAATTAGCAAGGAGCTTTGTACTTTGCTCTGGCACAAGAAAGTCGCTACGCAATTGAATAAAATAATCCAATGCGGCTTGTGCTTGTTGCTTGGCAACATGTTCAGTTAAACCTAACGATAAAAAACCTAAACCATAAGTGACTAAACGCACTTGCACCACATCTTGAGCTAAATCAGGTTGCTTTAAAGTGGCTTGATGGCGAAAATGGTTCCAAAAGAGCGAGTCTAAAACCTTGTGTTGAGCAAACATTGAGGATTTTAAGATCGCTAAGCCCGCAAAGTAAGCAATCATCTTCTTCTCAATTGCCTGCATCACAGGCCTATTGCTGTATAAGGTATCGTCTAAATCAAAACTGATCGCTTTGATTTTAGTTAAGCGGCGGTTAAATTTCATATTTTCCTGCAGGACAATCTACAAGGTTAAGTGTTGTTTCAGCAACTTGGCAACTAAGCGTTTGAACTGACTTAGTAATAAGGTATCCATACGTGGATCGAAATGGTGAGCATCGTCACTGCTGATGGCTAAAAAACCTAACTCTTTATCATCATGCGCAAGTTTTACTAATACCACAGAGCCTGCACAGTTATGAGAGAAAATTAACTGTTGTTCACTTTGTTGCAAACGTCCAAAATAATAATCACTATTTTCCAAACGATTTTGCATTACACTCTGGCAATCATTTTTTGACAAGCAGTCATGTTCTATAACACCCGCATCAAGTAAATATAATTTAAAAGCTGACAATGACAGTAACTCAGTCGTTGCTTGCGCTAAACAGTCTAATAATTCAGTCGTTGACTCACAATCAAGCAACCGTAAATATAAGTCACTATAAAGTATGAACAGACTTTCATTATGAGTAGCAACCGACATTAATTGCGTTATCTCATCTTCTAAATTATGCACTTTCTGTCTTAGCTGTTGTTGCTGTCTTTCCACTAATGAGACTGTGCCTCGTTGCGAATCGGTCAACCTAAACCCGGTCATCAATTCATTATTACGATTGAAAAACTCAGGGTTATCTTGTAGGTAAGCACTAACTAACTCATCACTTAATGGTAAATCATCTGTATTATTCATTGTTTGTTCACTACTCATAAAAATCTTCTTTATAAACATTTATTCTTAATTATTCAGCTTACAGAAAATTTGTTCAAATTCTAGAAGAAAGCGCAAAGTTTATGAATATAAATGGGCACTTTCGACAACGAAATTGGGCAAAATAGCAATAAGCTGGGTGACTATATAGACAGTTGCCCATCAAACACATGTACAGCAGGACCTGACATTTTTACTGGATGTCCCGGCCCCTTCCAATAAATTCTTAATTTTCCGCCCGGTAATTCAACGGTAACTTGTCGACTTAATTTGTTTTGCATTTGACCAATAACAACCGCAGCACAAGCGCCACTACCACAAGCCAGTGTTTCTGCTGCGCCACGCTCATAAACACGTAATTTAATTTGATTTGCCGCAACCACTTCCATAAAGCCAACATTAGCCTGTTCAGGAAAACGCTCGTGTAAAGATAATTCTTTACCCAAACGAGCAACAGGCGCCTCAAGTACATCATCAACCGTAACAACACAATGAGGGTTGCCTAACGACACAGCACCACAAAGTATTGTTTCTGACTCGCTACGTAATATATAAGTGCCTTCAGCTTTTTGTGCGGTAAAGGGAATTTTCGCTGGTTCAAATTGAGGTACCGGCATGGTGACAGAAATATTGCCATCACGCTCAACAAATAAGGTCATTTTGCCCGAAGTGGTTGAGACCTTAATTTTATTTTTATTGCACAAACCTTTCATGCGAACAAAACGAGCAAAACATCGGGCGCCATTGCCACACTGACTAACCTCACTGCCGTCTGCATTAAAAATTCGATAATGAAAGTCTAAATCAGGATCATATGGCGGCTCTACTATGAGTAATTGATCGAAGCCAACACCAAAATTCCTATCTGCCAATTTTGCGATTTGTTCATTTGATAAATAAACATTTTGCGTGACATTATCTAATACTAAAAAATCGTTACCTAAACCATGCATTTTAGAAAAATTAATTAACATTATTGCGGTTTCTTCTTAGTTTTTTGGTTGTTTTTTTGAGGTTCTTCTACTGTAGTTTGTTGTACTTTTTCTGGCTCTTCATCATGATATAAATCACCTTTAGAACCACAAGCAGAAAGGACTATGCTCAATAGAAAGCACAGAAGCAAAAAAGAAAAGTATTTAATTGTGTGCATGATTACCGATTTTTGCCCTGAAAGTCGTTTAAATCAAGCTTTTCAACTTAACTTAGTTGTTATGAGTCTATATTTATCTCAGTTGATTGGTATTATACTCACATGCACAATCACCAAACAACTAAAGAAAGCCAATGAACGATAGCCAATACAATTTAATCGCCGAAGATCTGTTACTTGCCGTTGAAGAAGCGATTGAAGAATGTGGAGTTGATATCGACTATGAAGGTGTTGGTGGCTTATTAACACTGACCTTTAAAAATGCTACAAAAATTATTATTAATAAGCAGGCTCCTTTGCATGAAATTTGGGTTGCTACAAAATTTAATGGTCATCACTTTACCTATTCTGACAGTGAAACTGTATGGACAGATAAACGTGGTGGTGGTGAATTTTGGCAATTTTTATCTGCTGCCGTAAGTACCCAGGCTGAAACAAAAATCTCATTGCAAGCATAAATATTACCGATAGAATAATATAATTGGAACAAGACAAATGACAACAGTAAGAATAGCCACCCGAAAAAGCGCCCTCGCCTTATGGCAAGCTGAATATGTAAAAGCACAGTTAGAGCATTTTCATCCAGACATTAACGTTGAGCTTGTGCCGATGACAACCAAAGGCGATATTATTTTAGATACACCGCTAGCAAAAGTTGGTGGTAAAGGGCTGTTTGTTAAAGAGTTAGAAGTCGCGATGTTAGAAGACCGAGCCGATATTGCTGTACATTCAATGAAAGATGTACCGGTAGATTTCCCAGAGGGTTTAGGTTTAGAAGTAATTTGTCCGCGTGAAGATCCTCGTGACGCTTTTGTTTCAAATACTTATGTTGACCTTAGCAATTTACCTCAGGGTGCTATTGTTGGTACTTCAAGCTTACGCCGCCAATGCCAGTTAAAAGCCAAGCGTCCAGATCTTGATATTCGCGACTTACGCGGTAACGTAAATACGCGCTTAAGAAAGTTAGATGAAGGTCAGTACGACGCAATTATACTTGCAGCTGCCGGTTTAATTCGCTTGAAAATGAGTGAGCGCATTAGCCAGTATATTGAACCTGAAGAAATGTTACCTGCGAACGGTCAAGGGGCTGTTGGTATTGAGTGTCGACTTGACGACGATAAAATTAAATCGTTGCTCGCGCCACTTGAATGCAACACAACTCGCATTCGAGTATTAGCCGAACGAGCCATGAACAAAGCACTAGAAGGAGGCTGTCAGGTTCCTATTGCCAGTTACAGTGTTATTTCAGAAGATGGCAAAGAAATTTATTTACGCGGTTTGGTTGGTGCGATTGACGGTAGTGAGATAATTAAAAGCGATATTACTGGCTCAGTAGAACAAGGTGAAGCATTAGGTAATACCTTAGCCCAAGAGTTACTTAGCCGCGGAGCCGACAAAATATTAAAAGAGGTTTACGCAGCAGCCAATACATAAAAATGCTAAAAATCGATAATGACAAAAAGCTTAACGTTTTAATAACGCGGCCAACAAAAAAAGCACAAGCGCTCTCCTCTTTACTTGAAGAGCAAAACATCGCTTGTGTCAATCAGCCTTTGTTTGATTATCAACCATTAGCATGCAGTCAAACCAGCGCAAGTCTGCTCGTTAATTGCGATATTATTATTTTTATTAGCATAGCTGCGGTCGAGTTTGCTCATAAATCTTTTGCCGCAAATCAATGGCGCTATCAGCATATAGTTGCTGTGGGCAATGCCACTAAAACCGCCTTGCACCAGTTAGGCATTAATAATGTTCTGTCTCCTAATCAAGAAAATAGCGAAGGCTTGCTGACTCTGGCCGTGTTGAATAAAAACTTACGTAATAAATCTATTACTATTGTTCGTGGTGATGGTGGCAGAGAGTATTTAGCCAAGCACTTAAAAGAGTCTGGCGCGATGGTTAATTACTTAGAAAGTTATCAAAGAATATGGCGAACATTTACTAAAAATATAAGCAAGCAATGGTTTAAGCAGCAAATAAATTGTATTGTCGTCACCAGTAACGCACTATTAGAGAAACTTGTGCAATTAACGATAGGGCAAAGCAATATTCAACCGTTAACCAGTCACTGGCGTAGCCAATGTTTGTGGGTGGTTGCTAGCCAACGAATTGCCGACAAAGCTAAGTTACTGGGCTTAGAAAGAGTAATAATAAGTGATGGCGCAAGTGAACAAGCGATACTCAAGAAGCTACTTGAAAATAACTGAGTTACAAAATATTAGACTAATATAAGATAATGGAATGAACAATGACTGATTCAAAAACGCCGTTAACCTCAGAAAAAAAGGATATCTCTGTCGATAAAGTTAGTTCAGACAAAGTGGCGAGTAAAAAGCCCGCGCCTAAAAAAGTCGACAGTAAAAAACCATCCGCTAACACCTCTGTAAATAAAATATCCAAGCTGGCCATTTTTGCTTTATTTATCGCTATAGCAGCGCCAGCGGGTCATTATTATTGGCAACAGTTACAACATCAGCAAATAGCACAAACACTTACTAATGAGATAAGTGAACAAAACAGTGCAGCGTTGAGCCGCTATCAAGCTCAAATGCAACAAACATTAGCAAAACAGCAACAAAGCTTTGATCAGCAATTACAGCAAGTCATATCAAAAATTAACAAGTCTAATCAAACAAAAATGACTGAGCTAGATGCCACTGTCGCTCAACTTGAACAAAGTATTCAACAACGCCAACCTAGCGATTGGTTATTACATGAAGCTGAATATTTGATTCGCATTGCGGCTCGTACTTTATGGTTAGAACGTGATACCAGCGCAGCAATCGGCTTACTCAATGATGCCGATACTCGTTTGACTGAATTGAACGATCCAGCTTTTTTACCCGTACGTGAAGTGATTCATCAAGACATTAAATCGTTAGAGTTAATGCCAAAGTTGAAAACCGATGAAATTGTTTTGGCTTTAATGGCAATGAACAAACAAGTAGCAATATTGCCATTAGCGCTGCAGGATTTAGGCAAAGAAGATGATAAAGATAGCAACTTTGAATTATCTAACGATATTAACGATTGGCAAACTAATTTAGCTAAAACCTGGCAGAAGTTTCTAAACGACTTTATTCGAGTACGCCAACGTGTAGGCTCAGTTGAACCATTAATGTCACCTAAGCAACAAGCTAATTTAAAACAGAATTTAAGCTTGAAAATTCAACTTGCACTCTGGGCCGCGAGTGAACGAAAAGATGATATTTACCAAAAGACTTTAACCGATGTTCACCAATGGCTTAATGACTATTTCGATATCGATCACAATTACAATCAACGATTTATAAAGGCACTTGTTACCTTGCAAGAACAAAAGGTCAATTACAGCTATCCAAGTGAATTAGGCTCTTTAGCTGCCATTAGGTCGACTTTGAGGAATCAGCAATCTAAGTTACCTACCCCTCCTGAGAGAAAAACTGAAAATGTAAAAAGTGATATTCAAGACACCTCCGAGAATGAGGGCAAGATATGATCCGCTTTATTGTCATTATTGCACTCTTCTTTGCTGTATTAGCACTGAGCCCGATTTTACTTGATGAACCTGGTTACATCATCATATCAATGAACAATAATGTTTATGAGCTTACTGTTTATGCAGCTTTTTTTTGGATTTTAGCCACATTGGTAATACTGTTTTTCAGCTATAAAATAGTCCGCGGAGGCTTTAAGATCAGCTTTAAAGCTTGGCATACCGTCGCCTTTGCTAGCAGAAGACGTGGTATCGCCAATTTTAACAAAGGTTTGGCTGCTTACATGCTTGAAGATTACCAAGGTGCTGAACAACTCTTTGCTAAAAGCGCAGAGCCGGCAAAACGTCAACAAAGTGCTTATTTACTTGCCGCTTCAGCCTCAGCAAAACAACAGTTAGATGCTAACACTAATCACTATTTAGACTTACTAGCGCAAGAAACAGCCAAACTAAAAGAGCCTGATTTAGCCAGTGTTATTGTGAAAGTTAAGTTGTTGATGAATCAGCAACGAGGTGAAGCTTATGAAAAATCGCGCCTATTAATTGATGAAAATCACAAACAAATTGGCCATGATGCACGTTTATTAGCCTTAGAAATTGATTTATGCTTAGTTGAAAAGCGTTTTGATGTTGCCGTAGATTATTTAAATTCAGCCCGTAAAGAAAAAACCATTAGCGACGAAACAGTACAAGCATGGGAGGCAAAAGCTTATTATGGTGCATTTAACGATATTATACGTCAGCAAGATCAAGCAAATTTACAACGTTATTGGAAAGCACTTAAAAGTAAAATAAAGCAACGAGAAGCGGTTTTATTTGCTTATTGCCATGTCTTAGCTGAACAAAGTATCACCGAGCCATTAACTAAATTAATTACGCCTATACTGAAAAAGCAACCTAACGCCAATTTTTTAAAACAATTACGCTCGCTGCCAATTAAACAAAGTGAACCGCTGATCGCTATAGTGCAAAAACATCTACATAGTGACAATCAAAACGCCCAATGGTTAAGTTGTTTAGGGCATTTAGCTGTTATGAGTGAGCAGTGGTCTATGGCAGAAAGAGCTTTTGGCAGCTTGGTAAAACTTGAAGCTAATTTACAAGAAAAACAGTACGACAAAGAAGATTTGCAAGCTTTAGCCAAAGCATTGACCGAAGAAGGGCAACATCAAGCAGCTAATGAAGTATGGCTTAAACTAAATGATTTATCGGCTTAACACTTAACCTAACTCTACTTAAACAAAGTTCAGATTAGTTACGATGTCTGATGGTAAACATCAGGCGTCCACAACTGCATGAACATATTTTGATCGGTAAGTTCGGTAAAGCCAAATTGCTCATATAAACCATGAGCATCTCTAGTTGCCAACATAATACGACGTAAACCTTGTAACTGCGGGTGCCCTATAATTGCTGTCATCAGCTCTTTACTCAAACCATTCCCACGATGTTCTTCTAAAATATAAACATCAGCTAAATAAGCGAACGTTGCCGTATCGGTAATCAAGCGAGCAAAACCCACTTGTTTTTCATTACCATCTACATCTGTGCACAAAACACCAAAACATAAAGAATTTTCAATAGCTTTAGCTACCACATGTTTAGGCACACTCTCAGCCCAGTAAGAGTGTGAAAGATAATCATGAATGGCGTCAATATCCATGTCATTTTTATCGGTAGTTATTTGATAATCCATATATATCCAAAATCCAATAAACGGGGCAAGATAACGATAATGTATAAGTTATGCAACTATTCAGTAAAAGTTGGACAAAAAACGGCTCCCCGCGAATTAACGCAGATTAACGTCAATTCGCGTTAATTTGCGGAAAAACTTCCCTGTATTTTGCTTCTATAAAACCAAGCTATTTAAATAAAGGCAAAAGCATCAGCATACATATGTTCAAGTAAGGCACCATGCTCAACAAAGTCAGTTCGAATAGCACCAACCATTTCAAAGCGTCCTGCAAGGTAAATATCATACGGCTCTAAGCTGACAATATCATGCATTACAGCTTGATGAACTAAGCCTGTTTTACCTTGCCACGCGTCATTACCATTCTCAATAACGGGAATAAAATTGGCATATGGTAATTTAGCAATAATTGCAGCGGTTTCCTCTAACTCATACGCAGCTTCTAATTCACGCACTCCCCAATACACCATGATATGGCGCTGTGAGTTTTGCTCGGCTAAATACTCAAACATTGACTTGATATAAGAAAACCCTGTGCCGCCTGCCAACAATAACAAAGGACGTTCACTTGTCGTACGCAACTGGGCATTGCCTGATGGAATTTCAACCGTAATCGGATTATTCTCAGATTGCGCTGATGTAATACGTTCGATTACTTGCATTGGATAACTGTCAGCAACAAAAGCGCCAATTTGCAGTTCAATCAAGTCACTATTAGGCGAACTTGCAATTGAAAATGGTCGTTTATCTTCATCACTCATAACAAAATTTAGATATTGTCCGGCAATAAAGTCTACTTTTTCACTTGGCTTTAATAGCACTTTAAAGACATGAGCCGTTAATGATGTCAATGACACTATTTGACAATTAATTGTTTTCATTAATAAAACCTTTTCTTTAATAACTATTATCTTATTAAAGTGAAATAGCTATTTAAATGTTTTTAGTTGCTTTCTTCAGGGAAAATATCAAGATCATCCCAAAGTTCATCAACTTGCTTTTTGATGCCTTCATCCATCACTATGGGTTCACCCCACTCTCTGTTTGTTTCACCGGGCCATTTATTTGTGGCATCTAACCCCATTTTAGAACCTAAACCCGATACTGGCGAGGCAAAGTCTAAATAATCTATTGGGGTATTCTCAATTAGCACCGTATCTCGGCTTGGATCCATACGCGTGGTCATTGCCCAAATAACATCTTCCCAATTTCTAGCATCTATATCATCATCGCAAACAATGACAAATTTTGTGTACATAAATTGACGTAAAAAAGACCAAACCCCCATCATCACGCGCTTTGCATGCCCTGCATATTGCTTTTTAATCGTTACAACGGCTAAGCGATACGAACACCCTTCTGGCGGTAAGTAAAAATCTTGAATTTCAGGAAATTGCTTTTGCAAAATAGGTACAAACACTTCATTTAATGCCACACCTAAAATAGCAGGCTCATCTGGCGGCCTACCGGTATAGGTACTGTGATAAATAGGGTCTTTACGCATAGTGATATGCGTGACAGTAAATACTGGAAAGTCATCTACTTCATTATAATAACCAGTATGATCACCATAAGGGCCTTCTGGCGCGGTTTCATCTGGGTCGAGATAACCTTCCAAAATAATTTCAGCTGTAGCCGGCACTTGTAAGTCATTACTTATCGATTTAGTCACTTCTGTTTTCGCGCCACGCAATAAACCCGCAAAAGCATACTCAGATAAAGTATCCGGTACTGGCGTTACCGCACCTAATATTGTTGCAGGGTCAGCGCCTAAAGCAACTGAAACAGGATATTTTTCACCTGGATTTTCTTTCTTAAATTCTTGAAAGTCGAGCGCGCCACCTCTATGTGACAACCAACGCATAATTACTTTATTTTTAGATAAAACTTGCTGACGGTAAATACCTAAATTCTGTCGCTCTTTATGAGGACCTTTAGTGATGGTTAAACCCCAAGTTATCAACGGAGCAACATCACCCGGCCAACAAGTTTGAATTGGAAGTTTTGTTAAATCGACGTCATCACCACTGAGTACAATTTGCTGACAAAGTGCTTTTTTAACCACTTTAGTCGGCATATTAAGCACTTGTTTATAAATAGGGATTTTTCCTAGTGCGTCTCGAAAACCTGTTGGCGGCTCAGGTTCTTTAAGCATGGCCAGTAATTTACCAACATCGCGCAGCGCATTAACATCCGTTTGTCCCATTGCTAACGCAACTCGGTCTGGCGTACCAAAAAGATTGGTTAAGACCGGCACATTAAAAGGCTTACCATGTTCATCAACTGCATTTTCAAACAACAACGCAGGACCTTTTGCGCGCAAGGTACGATCGCTTATTTCAGTCATGGTTAGATGGGTAGAAATAGGAGCGCTAATTCGTTTCAATTGACCCATTTTTTCAAGTTGACTGATAAAATCTCTTAAATCTTTATATTTCATAACTGGTATCAATTCTTTAAGCAAAGAGTTTAAAAACAAAAAAACCAGCCGTTATGACTGGTTTTCTATCAATAACAATAAAGTTATTTACGCTTCATTGAATCGAAAAATTCATTATTAGTTTTAGACATCGCTAATTTATCAATAAGGAACTCAATGGCGCCAATTTCATCCATTTCATGAACGATTTTGCGTAGGATCCACATTTTTTGTAACTCATCAGGCTTAGTAATAAGCTCTTCACGACGCGTACCACTACGATTAATATTAATTGCTGGGAAGACACGTTTTTCTGAAATTTTACGTGACAAGTGTAATTCCATGTTACCCGTGCCTTTAAATTCTTCGTAGATAACTTCATCCATTTTAGAACCAGTTTCTACCAGAGCTGTAGCGATAATCGTTAAACTACCACCCTCTTCAATGTTACGTGCCGCACCAAAGAAACGCTTTGGACGATGCAAAGCATTCGCATCAACACCACCGGTTAATATTTTACCTGACGAAGGAATAACCGTGTTGTAAGCTCGAGCTAAACGAGTAATAGAATCAAGTAATATGACTACATCTTTTTTATGCTCAACCAAGCGTTTGGCTTTTTCAATTACCATTTCAGCAACTTGCACATGACGACTCGCTGGTTCGTCAAAAGTAGAAGCGATAACTTCACCTTTAACCAGACGCTGCATTTCGGTTACTTCTTCTGGACGCTCATCAATAAGTAATACCATTAACTCCGCATCTGGATGATTATGCGCAATACTTTGTGCGATATTTTGTAAAAGTAACGTTTTACCTGCTTTTGGTGGGGCAACGATTAAACCACGCTGACCTTTGCCAATGGGTGAAGCTAAATCTAGTATACGAGCGGTAATATCTTCCGTTGAGCCATTACCACGTTCCATGGTAAAGCGATCGGTTGGATGAATTGGCGTTAAGTTTTCAAATAAAATTTTATGGCGGGAGTTTTCAGGGCGATCAAAGTTAACATCAGTTACTTTTAATAAAGCAAAATAACGTTCACCTTTTTTCGGTGAGCGGATCTTTCCTTGAATAGTATCACCAGTACGCATGCTAAAACGACGAATTTGGCTAGGTGATACATAAATATCATCTGGGCCAGCTAAATAAGAAGAGTCAGCAGAGCGTAAAAAGCCAAAGCCATCTTGTAGAATTTCTAAAACACCACCACCAAAAATGTCATTATCATTTTCAGCGTGCTTTTTTAAAATAGCAAAGATTATGTCTTGCTTACGTGTTCTAGCAAGGTTTTCTAGCTTCATAGATTCAGCTAGTTTAACCAATTCATTAATGGATTTTTCTTTTAATTCGGTAAGGTTCATAGGGGTTTCTTAAATTATTTTAAGTAGTTGTGTCTGTGGCGATTGCCGACGACAGTATGTTTCAAATGTGTAGTTATAATCTTCTTATCTAATAAAGTCGCTAATAAAACAGCAAATTAAGACAATGGAATAGGAGTGTAGAAAAGTTATTTTGTACTCAGGGCTTAAATCTAGCATTAAAATTGAACTAGGTAAAGGTAGTAGGTAAAATGTATGCCTATTTTTTTTAGAAATGAAAAGGCACACATTAAAAAGCCTGAACAATCAGGCTTTCAAAGTGATTCAAAATTACTTAAAGATTTTTATCTAAAAACTCTTTAAGTTGAGTTTTTGATAATGCACCAACTTTGGTGTCAGCAATTTCGCCATCTTTAAACAATAATAATGTTGGAATACCACGTACGCCATATTTAGGTGGAGTACCTGAATTTTGGTCAATGTTTAACTTACCAACCGTTACTTTTCCTACGTACTCAGTTGCAATATCGTCAAGCACTGGCGCTATCATCTTACAAGGACCACACCATTCAGCCCAAAAATCAACTAATACTAAACCTGATGCCTGTAAAACATCTGCTTCAAAACTATCATCAGTTAGCTGAACAATTTTATCGTTCATCATATTCTCCGTTGGTTATGGCACTAACGCCAATCTATTTAATTTTAATATACCATCTTTATGGGGTTTTATTATCAAATATTCAAGTGTGATTTCGTACTATTCACTAAAGTAATAATTTTTGGGTTTTAATAAATGACTTAGCTAAAAGTGATTAGTTATTAACTAACTAAGGTGTTAAGCTAGCGCCATGAAACAAACACACTTAACTGAAACTAAATTCGTTGACCTAAATCTTGCTCCGCAAGTAGTGACCGGATTAGAGGCCATGGGCTTCGAATATTGTACGCCCATCCAGGCGAAATCCATCCCCGTATTACTTCAATGCACTGATATAGCTGGTCAAGCGCAAACAGGAGAAGGTAAAACTATTGCTTTCTTAGCTGCTACTTTCCATCACTTATTGCAAAAAGAAGCTCCTACGCACAACCAACCTAGAGCCTTAATTATGGCTCCAACACGGGAATTAGCGATACAAATTCACCGTGATGCGATTGAAATGTCTAAAAGCACGGGATTACGTCTCGGTATTGTTTATGGCGGTGAAGGTTATGAAAGTCAACGCTTAGAGTTAGAGCAAGGTGTTGATATTTTAATTGGCACTTGTGGTCGCTTACTTGATTACTTAAAGCAAGGCATATACAACTTAGAAAACATTGAAGCTATTGTACTTGATGAAGCCGACAGAATGTTCGATTTAGGCTTTATCAAAGATATTCGTTACATGTTCAACAAAATGCCACCCGCGACACAACGTTTAAGTATGCTGTTTTCAGCAACGTTGTCATTTCGAGTAAAAGAACTTGCTTTTGAGCACATGAACGATCCAACCAGCGTTGAGATTGAACCTGATCAAAAGACGAATACTCGCATTAGTGAAGAATTATTCTATCCTTCTAACGAAGATAAAATGTCACTATTACAAACGCTGATTGAAGAAGACTGGCCTGAAAAAGCGATTATCTTTGCTAACACCAAGCATGTTTGTGAAAAAATATACGATCACCTAGTTGCTGATAAATTGCGCGTTGGCTTATTAACTGGTGATGTACCACAAAAGAAACGTTTAAAAATATTAGAACAATTCACTGAAGGCAGTGTAGACTTTTTAGTTGCCACTGACGTTGCTGCTCGTGGATTACATATTCCAGCAGTAACTCACGTGTTTAACTATGATTTACCTGATGACTGTGAAGATTATGTGCATAGAATTGGGCGTACAGGTCGAGCTGGAGCTACCGGACATGCTATTAGCTTAGCTTGTGAGCAGTATGTATTTAATTTACCTGGTATTGAAAGCTACATTGATCATTCATTGCCAGTAACAAAATACGACCATGATGCCTTACTTGAAGATCTACCAAGACCTAAGCCTCGTCAACGTCGCCATAGACCAAATTCTGGTCGCCCGGGTGGCAACAGACAAGGTGGCAACCGTGGTAATAGTAATTATCGTGGCCGCCGTTAGTCATAGCTTATAATAGTTATGACTATGTCAAAAGAAATACCACAGTATGATAGCAATCATTATGCTGTGGTTGATTTAGGCTCAAATAGTTTTCATTTATTAGTTACTCGTCTAAACAATCAGAAATTTGAAACAGTAAACAAAGTAAAAAATAAAGTTCGCCTCGCTGCAGGGCTTAATGAGTACAATAAACTTAGCTCTGATGCGATTAATCGCGGTCTTGAATGTCTAAGTTTATTTGCTAAACATCTCGCTAGTATTCCTATTGAAAATATTCGTATTGTCGCCACGGCAACCTTAAGAATAGCAAAAAATCGAACTGACTTTATTAACAAAGCCAATGAAATCTTACCCCTAAAAATAAAATTGCTTACTGGAGAACAAGAAGCTTGCACCATATTTAGCGGCGCGGCCCACTCTTGTGCTAAGGTTTCAAAACAAAAGCGCTTAGTGCTTGATATCGGAGGTGCGAGTACTGAGTTAATTATTGGTCAGGGCTATACTGCCAACAAAGCGCTTAGTTTAAACTTAGGTTGTGTGAGTTTTCGAGAAAAATATTTTACTGACGGGCAATTAACAGAGGCAAATTTTATTGCCGCGATTAATGCGGCTAGCAAAATAATTAAACCTATCAGTAAAGACTTTACTGATATAGGTTGGCAATCGGTTGTTGGTGGCTCCGGTACTATTCAAGCTTTAGCTGAGATACTCACCTTTCGTCAACAAGTCGTTGTCATTACCTTTGATTTTTTACAAGAAGTACAGCAAGCACTTATTAACTGCAAGTGCATTGAGAGTATTACTAAAAACAATCTAGCTTTGACTGGTTTGCGTGCAGATCGAGCACCTGTATTAGCCAGTGGATTAAGTATTTTGATAGCACTCTTTAATTGTTTAAAAATTAAAGAGCTTGGATTATCATCTGGCGCACTACGTGAAGGATTATTGTTTGAGATGCTGCCAAAATAAGGGCGTAACTAAAATCCCGTCGACAAAGTTCAAACTACCTTTGATCTTCCTTTAACCACCTTGCTACCTGTTTAGCAAAATAGGTCAAAATGCCATCTGCACCTGCTCGTTTAAAAGCTAAAAGCCCTTCCATCACACAAGGTTTCTCTGCCAACCAACCATTTTGGATAGCCGCCATATGCATGGCATATTCACCACTTACTTGATATGCATAAGTGGGGACTTGAAAGGTATCTTTCACTCGACGCACAACATCTAAATATGGCATACCGGGCTTAACCATGACCATATCTGCACCTTCAGCAATGTCTTGAGCTACTTCATGAAGCGCTTCATTACTGTTAGCTGGATCCATTTGGTAGGTATGCTTATCTCCACCTTTAAGGTTGCTCGCAGATCCTACTGCATCACGAAAAGGTCCATAATAATTAGAAGCATATTTGGCCGAATAAGCTAAAATTTTAGTATTAACAAAGCCATTCTCTTCTAAGGCTTGGCGAATAGCACCCACACGACCATCCATCATATCAGATGGTGCAACAATATCAGCACCTGCTTGTGCATGAGATAATGCCTGTTTGACCAAAATATCTTTAGTGACATCATTGACAACATAACCAATTTTGCCCGCTTTATTATCATTACTTTCACTCAGAATACCGTCTTGTCCGTGTGTAGTGAAAGGATCAAGGGCAACATCAGTAATTACCGCTAACTGTGGAAACTTATCTTTTAATGCCCGCACGGTACGTTGAGCTAAACCGTCTGGGTTATATGCTTCTTCAGCCATCAGTGATTTTTTATCACTAGGTGTTACTGGAAAAATGGCGATAGCCGGAATACCTAAATCAACTAATTCTTGTGCTTCCTCTAATAATAAGTTGATACTTTTACGCTCTACTCCTGGCATTGAAGCAATAGCCTCACGTTGATTTTCACCCTCCAAGACAAACACCGGATAGATCAAATCATTTACCGTCAGTTGATTTTCTGCCATTAAGCGACGAGTAAAATCATCTTTTCTCATACGGCGCATACGACGTGCTGGATACTGGCCAAAAGTATTGCTGGTGTTGTTCATTTCCATATTCCTAGAATTGTTCTTATATTATTCAAGAACGTTTTTACATTCTTGCGTTTGATTTCGTCCATCATGTTTTGCTTGATAAAGCGCTTTATCCGCACCTGCAAATATTTGCTCTGGCAAGACATCATCTTGTTGTTGATAGGTACAAATACCATTACTAATAGTTAATGGAATGTCTATTTCTTTATAAGAGCAGGCTTGCTTAACAATACTTTCTCTTAAGGCTTCCGCTAAAACTACCGCCCCCTTGCTGTCAGTATCTGGCAGAATTAAGCAAAACTCTTCTCCTCCATAACGAAAAGCCATATCTGTACTACGCTTTAAGCTTTGCTTGATATGCTGACCAATCCATACTAGGCATTGATCTCCAGCTAAATGTCCGTAGGTATCATTAACAGCCTTAAAATGATCGATATCAATAAGCACTAAGCTTAACGGCGTTAAATTACGTTTACTACGACGATATTCAGCCAGAATTTTTTGATCATAGAAACGACGGTTAAATAAGCCCGTTAATTCATCAAGTGTATTTTTTTGCTCTAACTCATGATTGGCTTCTTCTAACTCTTGTAGTGCAATATTCAACTCCAAGGTACGCTCTTGCACTCGTTCTTCTAGCTCTTCTTGACCTTGTGTTTGTAATCTTAATAACTCTTCTTGAGCTCGTTCAGAAGCAACAGCACTCGCTAGAGCTTGGCGCTGTGCTTTTTGTTTATCACCTATCTGATAACGGTATTGCCTGCTCATAATAAAAATTACCAATAAGCCATTAAGCCAAAAAATAAGACTATACAAAAAGTTTCTATGGGCAACGAAACCTATGTCAAACCAATTTACAGAGCCAATTACAATCAATACAAAAGCAAGCTGAACAAACATGACAAAAGAAAAAAGCAAAGCTAATCGACAAGCCTTTTGGTATAAATACAGCCCAAGCACAATTAACGATAAAAGAATTAATGCATATACACCCATGCTGATATTTATATTATCAACGACAGAAAGTTGAATGCTCAAAGGCATGTAAAGTAACAACCCCCAAAAGCAGACTCTAATAACTTGATAAACAATATTAAAATTGGATTTCAAGTTAAAAAGTTGGCTAGTAAAAATCAGTAAAAAAATTGCAGATGCTGCAGTTAACAAAGGTAACTCTATACCTATCAATTCAGGCAAATTAGGCCATAAGTAGAACAAATTAAAACCAAGCATTGCCGAAAGCATTAGTGTATTACTGAGAAAGTATCCAAATAAAATAAAAATAGGCTTATCACCAGTAGCAAAAAATAGCAGCATTAGTGCTATAGACAAGCAAAGCAAACCACCGATGGCTAAGCCTTGGTGAAAGTTCAACGTATTACTTTCTGCTAAATAAGCTTTTGCTGGATATATCATCACACGGGAACGCAACTGAGTTTCGCTTGAAATTGTTAGGTATAACGTTACTTGTGAGTAAGGCTCTATGGTAATTATGCTGCTACGGTTATTACTACGTCGCAACACCAAGCTTATTTGTTGCATCCTTTGTAATCGATCTAAAATATAAAGCTGACTATTGCTCATTCGAACTTGGTTCGCTATTTCAAGGTAAACCTGTTTTGCTTCTTTATCATTGTTTTTTAGTTTAAATGCAAACCAGTTATTACCTGGCATTATTAACAAATCACCATTGGTTAGATGTATTTTCCGCCATTCACCATTGGCCAAGTCACTTATTAAATTTAATGGCTCTTTTGGGTTATCCACCAGACGATGTAAATAGTTCACAACCAAATGCTCATCTTGATCAAGTAAGTATGTTGGAATTTCAGCCTGAGCTTGTGCGGTAGGCAGCATCAAAAACATAGAAACAACTAGGCATAGCAACTGGGATAATTTCAATATGTGATTAAAAAACATGGACATAGCTAACGCTTATATTAAGCCTAATTTAAATTGATATATTAGAAGGTAAGTTAAAAACTCGTCGTGCATTTATGCTAGTTTGGCAAGCAATTTCGTTGGGGTCAAGGTTTGTGATACTTGCTATCGTTTCAACAATATAAGGCAAGTAACTAGGCTCATTACGACTACTTTTTGGTTTAGGTCTAATGGTTCTAGGGGTTAAATAAGGCGCATCGGTTTCAATAAGTAAGCGTTCAAAAGGAATCAAATTCACAATCTCTTGTAAAGCCTTGCCCCGCCGTTCATCACATAACCAACCGGTTATACCTATATACATATCCGCTTCGATGCATTGCTCTAATTCGTGCTGGCTACCAGTAAAGCAATGAGCAACCATCGCTGGAATATTTCCAATAAATGGCCTTAATTCATTAAACCAAGATTCAAACGCATCTCGCTGATGTAAAAAAAGTGGCATGTTAAGCTGTGCAGCTAATTCTATTTGCTCTTTAAATACTTTTATCTGTTGTGTTGGAGCTGAGAAATTTCGATTGAAATCTAAACCACATTCGCCTATCGCCTTAATGTGAGAATGTTTAGCCAGTTGGGTTAATTGTGTTAAATAATCACTACTAACACCATCTGCATCATGAGGATGAACACCTGCGGTTGCATATAAAGTGTCGGGGAACTGCTGTTGGTAATTTTGACACAAGGTTAAAGCCTGCTTACTTTCATTAACACTTGTGCCAGTAATAAGCAGCTGCTCGACCCCAATTTTTTTAGCTCGAGTAATCAGCTCCGTACGATCTTTATCAAAACGTTTATTGGTTAAATTAACACCAACATCTATCATTACTTAAGTCGCTTAACTCGAATGCTTCGATTGCTATCTTTTTTGTATAAAAAGACAGTGCCTAAAGCGCCTTTCTTCAAGCGAATATTATCCCCTACTTTCAGCTTTATCTTTTCCGAATCTTGCTGCTGCCATTTTTGACCATTTTCAAAATAAATAACCCATTGCCCCCTAAGTAATTGTTTTACTTTACTGATGGTGGCAACAATACTATCAGGGCCTTTTTCATCTGATGTTTTTTTCAAATGCTCTTTAGAAAAGCTATCAACTTGATTCTTATTCTCTGGTTTGATCGGCTCAATTTTTGAGATTGATTTAATGCTCGTTGCTAGGTTATCAAAACAAAGTAAACGATGGTCATCCGCTGATATTTTCGAACAACTAGAAAGACCACTAACTAAATCATCATTAGTGCCTGCGAAAATATTTGAAGAGTTTAAACAAACAGCAACACTAAATAATACTAAAACTTTATTCCTCATGATTCATCTCTTCTTCTTCGTCATTTTCTTTGTAATAAAACGAGGCGATGATAATGCCAACCTCAAACAAAATTAACATCGGTATTGCAAGCATAGATTGGGAAATAATGTCTGGCGGTGTTAACAGCATTCCTAATACAAATGCACCTACAACAACGTAAGGTCTTTTTTGACGCAAACTATTTGGGGTGGTAACACCAGTCCAGCATAATAAAATAATAGCAATGGGGATCTCAAACGCTGCGCCAAAAGCAAAAAACAACTTCAAAACAAAATCTAAGTAACTACTAATATCTGTAGCGATAACCACACCTTCGGGTGCAACTGAGGTGAAAAACGCAAAAACAACTGGAAAAACAATAAAATAGGCAAAGGCAATGCCACTATAAAATAAGACTGTTGACCCCAACATTAACGGTGCTATTAACTTTTTTTCATTTTGATACAAACCAGGAGCAATGAATGACCACAATTGATATAAAATATAAGGCATGGCAAGAAAAACTGATAATACAATTGTTAATTTAAAGGGTGCAAAAAAAGGTGATGCTACATCCGTTGCTATCATTTGAGATCCGGCGGGCATAGTTTCCAATAAAGGCTGAGCTAAGTATTGATATATATCTTGAGCAAAATAAACCAAACAGCAAAATATGATTAAAATACCTAATACGGCATGCAACAGACGAGTTCTTAGCTCAAGCAAGTGATCAAACAATGTTGCACTTTTTGTTGGTTCTGATTGTTTTGCTTGTTGTGAATATTCAGAAGAATTCATTTATTCTCGTCTTTTACTGGCTCAGTACTTACTACAGAAGATTCAAACAGTTTTTTATCCAACGAATCTGAACCAAGCTTTGAGTCTGATAAAATTTTAGAAGATGGTACTTGGTTTGCTGCTGACTTTTCTAATGACGATGAAATCATCGAATCTAATGCAGTAGTATCAATTTTTTTAAATGGCTCGTTAACCATTTCAGCTGCTTCCTGCAGAGATTTAACTGATTCAGCCACTTCAGGGCTCAAATTAGTCATATCTCCTTGCTCTGCTTTTTTTAAATTCGCATGTAACTCATGAATTCTTAACTCTTCAGAAAGTTCTGATTTCACTGTATCACTGAATTTGCGTACACCCGAAATCCAGCCTCTGACTGTACGAAGCGCAACTGGCAGCCTCTCCGGACCAAGTACGACTAATCCCATAACCCCAATCAGCATCAATTCCCAAAAGCCAATATCAAACATTGGTTATACCTGACTATTTTCTTTTTTTTCTTCAGTTTTATCTAAGTCGCTTGCAACTGTACTCTTATCAGCCAAGCTATCAGCATCCGTTTTGGCTGTTGAGTCTTTTTCATCATTCATAGCTTTTTTAAAACCCTTGATTGCAGAGCCTAAATCACCACCGATATTTCTTAATTTTTTAGTACCAAATAATAATAACACTATCACCGCTATTAATATTAAACTACCCGGTCCAACGCCACCAAACCCCATAACAAACTCCTATAATCTATTTAATAGCAGTATACACTGAAACCAAGCCAGTAAACGAGTAAAAGAATATGATGATCTCTAAAATAATGCGCTTAAACAACAATTCAGCTTTTGCTCCTACTACTTACAACATACCACAATGTTTAAGCACAACTTTTCCCTTGGTTTTCAGGTGCACTCATTTTTAACTTCTGGGGCCGACTTATATGAAAGCCTTGCCCAAAATCGCAGCCTACGCTATGAAGCTTTTGCATCACATCTTCTGATTCGATACCTTCAGCAACTAAGCGATAACCAAACTGCTCGCCTAGATCATGCAGCGCCTTAACGAGCAATAAATTCTTATCATTATTCTTCAATGTCTTAATAAATCCGCGATCTAGTTTTATAAATTCAAAGGGATAACTATGTAAAAAGCTAAAAGATGAAACTCCCGAAGCATAATCATCAAGCGCTAATTTAACTCCAACATCTTTCAGTTTTCGTAATCCCTTAAGTGCAATCTCAGCATGATTACAAAAAGCTGACTCGTTAAATTCCAATATTAATCTTTGTGGTTCAAAAGCTTGTTGCTTAATCAATGTAATCAATTTATTTAACTGATTAGCTTGTGTTAAATGTCTTCCAGATAAATTTATCGCAATAAAGGCATGCTGATATTCAACATCATGATTCCAAGATTCTAATTGGCGAGCAACTTCTTCTACTACCCAGGTTTCAATTGTTAATATAATACCGGTCTCTTCAGCTAAATATAAGAACTCGCTCGGTGTTAACAACCCTTTTTGCGGGTGGTTCCAACGTAGCAGTGCTTCAAAGCCGATAATTTTAGAAGTACTCAAATCTGATATTTTTTGATAGTGGAGTTCAAACTCCTGTTTTTCAATAGCAATTCTTAATTCTTGTTCTAACGTCATTGTCGCAATGAGTTTTTCGCGCATACTTTCATCAAAAAACACATAGCGACCTCGTCCCAAACTTTTTGCTTCGTACATAGCAGCATCAGCATCACGCAAAACTTCATCTGCATTTTTATACTTTCTATTACACAGGGCTATACCTATACTGGCATTTGAATATAAAGTATTATTTTCAATAGTATACGGCTGCTCGATACTATTGATAATTCGGCTGGCAACTTCTTCTGTATCGTCAGACTTTAAGGAGTCTAATAAAACAACAAATTCATCCCCGCCAAGGCGAGCTAAGACATCATTATCACGTACACAAGCGCGCAATCGATTTGCAATTTCAATAAGAAATAAATCACCAGCATAATGACCCAAGGTATCGTTTATCATTTTGAATCTATCGAGATCGATAAATAAAACAGAAAATCTTTGATTAGGATGACGTTTCAGGTGGCGAATTGCATATTCAAGACGATCTGAGAACATCGCTCGATTAGGGAGTTTTGTTAAAGCATCATGATGTGCTTCAAAGTATAGTTGCTGTTCGGCTTTGCGTCGCTCAGCCATTTGCATACGTAAATTCAAGTTCGTCGCTTGCAATTCTTGAGTACGCTCAACAACTAAAGCCTCTAATTTCAGGCGATGTTCTTGTTTTAATGCTTCGCAATATGCCTTTTCTTGCTCAAGTTGTTCTCTCGCTAAGTTAAGATCTCTTAATAAAGACTTGACCTTCGAACTACCCTGCAAAGCATTCTCTTGCTCAATTATCCTTGGATCCATCAAGGGCCCCATGTGTTACATATACTTTAAAGCTAAACACATGCTTTTTAGTACAGTTTATTATTAGTATTATTTTTAAGCGGATAGTGTAACAAATTTGTATCTATAGGCTAGAGTTAAAGCGTTTTTTCATGCATAAATGTCGATAAAACCACTTGTATTGAAATATTTAGTAACATTAAATATTATCCTTTCAAATTATTTATAAAATTCATCCTATATTTTATTTTATCCCATGTTAATATTTCGTTAACATTTTATGTTTACCTCAATTGTTAAGTAGGAATTAGTAATGAAAATTAAGTTTATTATTTTAGTTGGTATTATAAGTACCATAACCGCCTGTTCATCCAATTCTTCTGGATCAAAAAGTGGCCAATACACAATGTCTGATGCTGAATTAGCCAAAAATGATATTAAATGTGAAAGAGTAGCCGTTTTAGGCTCTAAAATCCCAAAGAAAGTCTGCAAAACAAAAGTACAGAGACAATACGAGCAGGAACAAAGTCAAGCCGCAATAAGAAAAATGCAATCGACGGGTGGTCGAGCAAATGAGAGTCAATAAGTCTAGCCTTAATCACTTATCAATATAGACTCTTTTGAAACCACTCCTCTATCATTGTGTTCCATACACCTGAAATGTAGTAAAGCCCGTACTTTCGTAACGGGCTTCTCTTAATAGAAGCTTAGCAATGTCCTACTCTCACAT
>JAPYOP010000015.1 GCA_029938115.1 Colwellia sp.
TTCAAAATGCGGTTCTTTCGAGAGTGACGGTTCAAGTCCGTCCTCGGCTACCATTACTTATTGTTTTTAAAAAATGTAACCCAATAAGCCGGCAGCAAAGTCGGTTTTTTTATGCTTGAAAATTGATAATACAGCTCATATATCGGTATGTTCCACTTAAGTTTAGGTAGGTGTCTAAAACAGTGGGCGACTTCAGCCTTGAGCGATCTCTAGCCCTTCAAGCACCTTCTGATTGGAATCGTTTTTTCCCTATAGCTGACGTTCGAGCTTGCTCCACTAACGGTAATTTCTTCGCCCAAAGAATACAATAGAATCGATGATTAAATTATGACTTCAGTTAGCCAAAAGCGGAAGTTAGTTTTTGTGAACCCACGATCAAATCCAAGATGATTTTAACCAGATTTTGCTGCTTGTTTGTGGGGCTGGTTTGAGCGTTCAACAGCCGTTCAAGTGTTGACGAATAAGGCTCACTTAGTGCGAAGAGTTGTCGTTAGCTACTGGCTATTCTTTAGGTGAACTGATTAAAACAATCATACCAGCTAGGGATATAATTAAACCTATTATATTGCTCTCCTTATTTAAATAGGCTGAGTTGTAATATTTTTAAAGCTAAAGGTTATCCTTTTTGAAATAATAGACTTTATTAAAAGAGAAATAAATCAGATGTTGGCTAAAATGTCGGGTTTAAATATTTATTCACTTTAAGTTATATTGCTGAAAATATCTTAAGGAAAAATAAGCATAAAATTAATATGTTGGAAATAACAAATGTCACCTTTATTGGCCTTAACTCAATTTTTCGCACAGCGCAAACAACAACAAACATTAAAGCAGCTAAATAAGCAAGCGCACTTACGTGTGCTTGCCGATCAGCTTAGCCCTCATTTTGTTTTTAATGCTTTAAATAATTTAAGGTTTATGTTGATGCTTGATAAACATAAAGCTATAAAAATAGCATTAGATATCAGTGACATTGTTGAAGATTTAGAATCAGTCAGCCATGAAAACCTGATTGATTTAGCAGCAGAAATCGCTTTGGCAGAAAAATACTTACGCCTTATCAGTATTCAATTGGGTGATGCTTTTACTTTAAAACTTAAATTGACACATCGCATTAAACTCAAGAATAGCCAGCAAGTTAAGGTATTACCTATGATGCTGCAATTATTAGCTGAAAATGCGGTAAAACATGGTTTGAGTGAATTAAATACCGGGTCACTGTTAATACAAATAAAGTGTTATCGTCACTATTTAATTTATCGAGTGGTCAATACACAGGTAAAACAAAGCGCTAATGTATTATTGGATGTTGATCATAAACAAGCTCAATCATATGCTATAGGCATTAATAATATTCGTCAGCGACTCGCTATTTTGTATCCTTTTCAGCATCATTTTCGTTTAAAAGTCAGTAACCATAACAGTGCCAGTGCCTTGCTGATATTTCCAATCAAGATGAGCGATAAATAAACCTATGAAAAAATCATATGGGGGCATTGCACTCATTAATAGCAGCAGGATAAATTCAACGGCGAAAAAATTTGTGCCTTATTTATTCATTGCCTTGTTAATTAACTTAATTTTATTGAGTTTGTACCAAGTCACTGGATTATTTCATGAGGATGTTTTTTTACTACTGAGTATTAACGTATGGCTATTTAGTCTCAGTACCGCGCTATATGCCCAGTACTATATTCGCAATTTTTCAGATTTACCTTGGTCCTTAACATATGCCTTGCTTTTCCTGGCAGCTTTAGTAGCCATATCAACATTTGTTGTCATCAATATTAATCAGTTAATATTGAGTGACTCAACCCTTGTTTTTATCAATGATCCTTTCTGGTCTGTCAGCACTTTTGTTGAGTTTTATTTTTTGCAAGCTAGCTTGCTGATGCTTTTTTTATTAAAAGATAAGTGGCAAAAAAATTATCAACGCCAGTTAATAGGCGCAGGCATTGATAGTGAGTTAGCACAAGCATTATTTCGGGTACGTGCTGGTTATATTGGTCAAAACTTTATTAAAAAAACATTGATGAAAGTTGCTGGTTTAGCAGAAAGTGATAATGAACAAGCACAGGACATGGTAGAGAAATTAGGCAGTTTAATGCGCTATGCCCTTGAAACGAGCCAAAAGTCGAGCATAACACTAACTGAAGAAGTTGAAGTATTAACTGAGTTTTGTCAGCTTTATCGCCAAGTTATATTTGATCAATCAAGTAAAAATGAATCTAGCCAGTTAAATTTAACAATCTCGGTCAATGAAAGCGACGTTGTATTACCTATGGCACTATATGGCTTACTTGTTTATGTACTGAGTAAGTTTTCCAGTAAAACTGAACAAAGTAAAAATTGGCAATTAAATATTACCCTATCGAACAATAAAGGGCTGTTAACTTGCCAACTCACTTGTAAACCTTTGCAGACTACATTAACACCACAGGTTGAGCTGCATAAACTCGCCCAGCAACTTAATGATCAAGTAATTGATATCATGCGCAACCGCATTGAGCAGCATTATGAATACGGTGGTTATATAGAATTCACTTGTGATACAACAATAAACTTTACCCTGTGCTTACCAACAATAAGGAAAAAGTCGTGACCCCTTTACGCACCTTAGTCATAGAAGATACTGAAATTGCTCGCTTAGGATTAGTGCAGTTATTAACGGCATATGATGCCATCAATGTTGTTGGCCAGGCCGCTAATATAAAACAGGCGCTTGCATTAATTACTCAGCAGCAACCTGATTTATTATTCTTAGATATACAAATGCCCGGCGGCTCCGGTTTTGACTTATTAGCCCAACTTGAACACCTGCCTAAAATAATTTTTACCACCGCTTTTGCTGATTATGCTTTACAAGCATTTGAATACCCAACGGTTGATTATTTACTTAAGCCTATCAGTCGCACCAAGTTAAACAAAGCGATTGCTAAATTAGCAGCTCCTACAAAAGCGGATGTAAATACGCAAGTCCCGTCTGCTTTATTGTCATTAAACAATAAGTTGATTGTTAAA
The DNA here is from genome assembly GCA_029938115.1 of Colwellia sp. Taxonomy (GTDB): domain Bacteria; phylum Pseudomonadota; class Gammaproteobacteria; order Enterobacterales; family Alteromonadaceae; genus Colwellia. The sequence goes on from JAPYOP010000015.1 coordinate 3,022, forward strand.
GACGGTGACAATAACCACGTAATTAAACTTGCCGATATTCGTATGTTGGAAAGCTGTAAAAACCATACCCAAGTATATTTTGCACAGAATAAGCCTTTTGTTCATAAAGCCTTATCGCATATTGAAAGCCGCTTACCCGAGCAAGATTTTTTCCGTATTAACCGCAGCCAGATAATTAACATTCACCACATTAGCGATGTTTTTGGTTCACTTGGTCAAGGTTATGAGATCAATATTGGTCTAGTGCAACCTTGTGTCGTTTCACGTCGTCAGTCAATTTTATTAAAAGAACGATTAAGTTTGTGATTCTCAAATATGCCAAAGCATACATTAAATAATCTAATCGTTTAGCTTAAACAATTCACCACTCAATTAGCCCTTTTTACCACTGGGCACTTTTTAACAATTCACGTTTTTAGTGCTTTAAAATAGAGGCTTTTATAACTAAAAGAGTTGAGTATTTATGCATTTATCAACATTTGATCTAATTCTCTTAGGCACTTATGCCGTTTTTATTTTTGCCCTTGCGCAATACATCAGTAGAGAAAAAAATCATACTAAAAACGCTAAAGATTATTTTTTGGCAAGCAAATCTTTACCTTGGTGGGCAATAGGTGGCTCGTTGATTGCTGCCAACATTTCCACGGAGCAAATTATCGGTACAGCGGGATCGGCTTATGCCATTGGCATAGCGATAGCGTCATATGAATGGATGTCAGCCATTACCATTTTATTAGTGGGCAAATATTTACTGCCTATTTTTTTAAAAAATGAAATTTACTCTATGCCGCAATTTTTAGACAAACGTTATGGCTCCAGTTTAAAAAACATGGTTGCAGGTTTTTGGATTTTTGCTTATATCTTCGTTTATTTAACCTCTATTTTGTGGCTTGGCTCGTTAACCATTAATACCATGACAGGAATAGACAATACCCTTGCGTTGATATTGTTAGCGAGTTTTTCGGTTGCTTATTCTATGTATGGGGGCTTAAAAGCTGTTGCTTATACCGATATCATCCAAGTGGTTTTATTAGTCGCTGGAGGTTTGGTAACTGTATATATTGGCTTGAATTTAGTCAGTGAACAAGCAGGAGTTTTCCGTGGTTTGCAAATTATGTATCAACAAATACCAGAGAAATTTGATTTGATTTTAAGCCCTGACAATGTTCATTATAAGGCTATGCCGGGCATCTCCGTGCTTATTGGTGGTATGTGGTTAATTAACTTAGTGTATTGGGGCTTAAATCAATACATTATTCAGCGTGCATTAGCGGCAAAAAACATTCAAGAAGCACAAAAAGGTATGCTATTTGCCGGTTGTTTGAAACTAATCATCCCTTTCATTATTGTTTTTCCTGGTATTATTGCCGCTTATTTAGTGCCAGATTTACAAGTTGCCGATCAAGCTTACCCGGAAATGATGAAATTATTACCCGATGGTTTTAAAGGGCTAGTTTTTGCGGCCTTGCTCGCGGCGGTGGTTTCTACCATAGCGTCAATGATGAACAGTATTGCAACCATTTTTACCATGGATTTATATGCTTCCTGGCGTAAAAAAGAAATTGATTCCGGTGTTATTGATGCGCCAAAATTGGTGAATATTGGCCGCGCCGCCAGTTTAATTTCGGTGATAATTGCTTGTTTATTGGCAAAACCATTGTTGAGCAGTATGGATCAAGCATTTCAATATATGCAGGAAGCGATTACGTTCTTTAGTCCAGGCATCGCGACAATATTCCTATTTGGTATGTTTTGGCCTAAAGCCACTGAAAAAGCAGCAATATGGGCAATGATTTGTTCGGTATTGGCATCAACGCTACTTAGCTTTGTTTGGCCTGAGTTACCCTTTATTGATAGAGTAGTGTTAGTATTTACCAGCTGCTCAGTGGTTATTGTACTGAAAAGCATAGCAAAACCTGTTGTTGATATACAGCCAAGCATGATCAGTTATCCTTCATTTGGTACCTCTGCTATTTACAACATGGGCGCTGTAGTGTTAACCCTAGCTCTTAGCACCATTTATGTTTTTTTATGGTAGGATTAGGCTAAGTTACTTGAATTTTTCATACAAACCTTGAGCTTATCAACTTTAGATCTTACCATCACGCTGGTATATATCAGCGTGATCTTGCTGCTATCTTGCTACTTGTACTTATCCCAAGGCAAAGCGCAAAATTTAAGGCAATATTTGCTAGCAGATAAAACGCTGCCTTGGTGGATGCTGGGCATTTCAGTTATTGCTGTTAATATTTCAGCCGAGCAACTGGTTGGTATGGTCGGATCAGGCTATCGAATAGGCTTAGCTATTGCTTCCTATGAATGGATGTCAGCACTGGCATTGATACTAGTCGCTAAATATTTATTACCAATTTATGTTAAACGTGGTTTGTATACACTACCGCAATTGTTACAACAACAAATTAATCGTCGTGTTCGTCAAATAATTTCGGCCTATTGGTTGATTCTTAATGTATTAGTTAACTTAACCGCCATTTTTTGGTTAGGCGGTGACATGCTCAGTACATTAACCGGAGTTACGTATTCTTGGTTGATTTTATGTCTGCTTTTACTGGCCTGTTTACCCTTGTTAGGCAATGGTATGCGAGCTTTATCTATATCTGATCTCGTTAATATTACCCTTATTATTACCCTTGGTTTGTCAATAACGGTTTATTTACTTAACTATTTGACGTTGCAAATGGGTCAAGAATCGTGGTTTTCTACTCTGATGGAGTTATATCAACAACAACCAGAAAAATTTGAATTGTTGTTAACGCCTAGTGATGAATTTTATCAATACTTACCTGGTTTATCTGTGTTATTTGGTGGTATGTGGTTAATGAATTTGTCTTATTGGGGCATCAATCAATATACAGTACAGCGCTTGTTATGTGGAAAAAATTTAGCTGAATGTCAAAAAGGGGCCTTGTTTGCGGCGGCAATTAAGTTGACTTTACCCTTACTGCTTGTTTTACCAGGGATATTAATTGCAACGATAACGACGCTACCGCAAAGCAATCCAAACTTGGCTTACCCAACTATTTTTACCTTAGCGCCAATAGGGTTAAAAGGAGGCATTGTTGTTGTGGTGTTAGCGGCGACAATTTCTTCACTTTCATCTATAGCTTTATCCGTCGCCAGTTTATTTACTGTTGATTTAAGCCCTGTCATTACTCAACAATCGAGTGCAAAAGCAGAGGTGAAATTAGCAAAATTAACGGCTTTGTTTGCGTTAATGATTGGTGCTGGTTTATCAATCCCATTACTTAACAACTTCCAGCAGAGCTTTCAGTTTATCCAACAAGTTGCGGGCATTATAACCCCTGCAATATTTTGCATCTTCATTAGTTGCTTGCTGTTTAATAAATCCAGCTCGATTAATGCTATTTTACCCATAATCACCTCAATAATTACCACCTTAATATTGAAGAGTTGCATGGAGAATATTGCGTTTATGCATCAATTAGAAATTGTTTTTGCTTTGATTGTTGTGGTGGAATTATTGTTGCGCTATGTCTATCAAAGGCAAGAATATACCCAGTTTAGTCGAGTTTTCCTTAATGTTGAGCATGTTTTTCCATTTAAAAAAACAGTAAGGGTAATTACCATAATTGTTTTGTTAATCTATATTATTTTGGGGTGACGGATGAAATATCATGATTTAAAGGCTATACCAAGCAGTTACCTTGTAATCTTATTGTTTGGGGCATCATCCCTTGCTATTCATCAACACTATAATCATATTAAAGAATCGATTAAAACTACTAAATGATTTCTATAACAGTAAATGAAAAGCACTATTAAAAAAGCGGCAATAGTGATCGTTGTTAATTTGCACGTAAAAGTGATCCATTTTACGGCATGTTTTGCATAGAAATTTGATCCTACCAAATGTACTTGGTGCCTAGAAATGTAGCGGTTTAAAGCTAAACTACTGGATCACTAGTTCAGTGCAAAGGTGGATCATATAACCGTGCAAATTAACACTCCAGCCTGACTAAGGGAAAATAATCTGAATTGCAAGGGCGTTATAGTTATAGAGTTAACTGTCGATTGAAATGACAGAACGTAAAAACATTCTAAAATTTCAAACTTGATGCCTTTGCTTTAATAGATATCGCTACTAGTCAAAATTAGAATTCGAGATTCAGCATAAAACTATTGCTTTGTGTATCGAAAAAACCCATCTGTTTTCTTTCATTGGTCGGTACAATTACACTGCCGGAGAATGCTATTAGGTCAACTGGCTGATAGAAATCGGGATAGGTTTCTTGCAAAGCTTCATGATCATTTTTGTCTACATGTCCGCCAATAAAATATTTGATATCTGATGTTATTTCTCCCCCGATAAAAAATCACCATAGATATGGTTATTTTTTCCACCCCTAATGTTTATCCCGTTTTCAAATCGCTGTTCATCATCATAGGTTTTAATGTTGATAACACCTGTCATGGCATCTGCACCATACAAGGCAGATGCTGGTCTATAAGAGACTTCAATTTGCTTTACTGCATAGAGCGAAATTCCTGTATCAATGGTTTGATTGCGGCCGGTTCGGTCGTGAATACGAATACCATTGTAAAGAATAATAAATTTGTTTTGTCCGTAAACACCCCGCAAAGAAAATACATTGAGTGATTCTTGAAATACTCCCTTTGTTATGTTGAAACCAGGCAGTTCTTGGAGTACGTCAACAAGGCTTCTGTAGCCACGTAGCCGTATATCATCAGCTGTTATGACTATCGCTGAACCCGCAGCAGTTAACAAGTTTTCGTCAATACCCGAAACTGTGGTGATCTTAATGTGCATCAAATCTTCCAGAGACAAATCAAAAAGTTTGTCATATTCTCTTTCATTAGCTGCTAGGGAATAACTTGAAAAAAAGAAGAAAACACCCCCTATGGTGTTGTGAATAAAGCTTTGCAAGTGAAGTTTCCGTGACTTTAAAATATTCATATTTTGAAGCCCTCCCACGAAATCATAAGAAGAAACTAGACAATGACGAAAACAAAATTTGTTAAAGTATTTAGATATTAATACCATTATAGTTTGTTATATCTTTCTTAGTTGCATTTTTACAAATCAATGAACAATCGCCAATTTCTAGATGCAGGCTTCAACAACTATAATGTAATTTTTCATTAAATCATTAGGGAGCAGAACTGATAATTTTTAATGGCTGTTAACGCACCAGTTTGTGAATAGTCTTTCAGATGTTTATGCCCGCTTACGTATCGATAGTGGACCTGGTTTTTAGATATTTCAACTAATAGATTTACTCCGATTTGTGGCAAAGACCACGATTATCTGCCCTGAATTATAGTTTGTTAGTAGGGCTGCGTTTGAAAGTGAAAATTCAAAAAAAAGCCAATGATAAATTATTGGCTTTTTGAACACTTAGCTTTTTATAAACTTACCTAACTAGCGCTCGATTTTTTATCTAATCTAAACTGATGTAACAGTGGTTCGGTATAACCACTTGGTTGTTTAGCGCCACAAAAAACCAAAGCTGAAGCCGCTTTAAAAGCTATATTATTTTCGAAATCATCACTCATGGATTGGTAGCTTGGATCGTTAGCATTTTGACCATCAACAATTTTAGCCATTTTTTCTAAGCTTGCCTGCACTTGTTCTTTACTGCAAATATCGTGGTGTAGCCAGTTAGCAATGTGTTGACTAGAAATACGTAATGTTGCTCTGTCTTCCATTAAGCCAACATCATTAATGTCAGGTACTTTTGAACAGCCGATGCCTTGGTCTATCCAGCGCACCACATAACCTAAAATACCCTGAGCATTGTTGTCTAACTCTTCGGTTATTTCAGTATCGCTCCAGTTAGTATCTGTTGCTAATGGAATAGTTAAAATATCATCTAAGTTCGCACTTTCACGTTGTATCAATTGTTGCTGAAGCTCAAAAACATCAACACGGTGATAATGCAATGCATGCAACGTTGCGGCAGTCGGTGACGGAACCCAAGCGGTATTTGCGCCAGCTTCAACATGGTTTATTTTAGTCGCTATCATGTTTGCCATTTGGTCTGGTATTGGCCACATGCCTTTACCTATCTGCGCTTTTTGACTAAAGCCACACGCTAAGCCTGCATCAACATTGTTGTTTTCATAAGCGCCAATCCAAGGCGTTAACTTAATATCAGCTTTACGCGCCATCGGGCCTGCAGCCATCGAGGTATGAATTTCGTCGCCTGTTCGGTCTAAAAAGCCTGTATTGATAAAAACCACACGCTCTTTAGCGGCATGAATACAGTTTTTCAAGTTAACACTGGTGCGCCTTTCTTCGTCCATAATACCAATTTTGATGGTATTACGTGGTAAAGCTAATGCATCTTCAACACAGGAAAATAAGGTGTCAGCAAACTTCACTTCATCTGGTCCATGCATTTTTGGTTTTACAATATAAATGGAGCCTTCGCTGCTATTACTATGCCCACTGTTGCCTTTGATATCGTGTAAAGCAATAAGAGAAGTGATCATGGCGTCTAAAATACCTTCGGGTATTTCGCGACCTTGGCTATCAATAATGGCATTGATTGTCATTAAGTGACCAACGTTACGCACAAACATCAAACTGCGACCTTTAAGGGTAACTGTCTCGCCTGATAGTGATTGATAATTGCGATCGGCATTCATTATACGGGTAAATTCTTGACCACCTTTTTTGATGTTCTCTGTCAAATTCCCTTTCATTAAACCAAGCCAGTTGCGATATGCAATAACTTTGTCCTCGCCATCAACAGCGGCAACCGAGTCTTCACAATCCATGATGGTGGTCAAGGCCGACTCAAGCACTACGTCACTTAATGTCGAAGGATCTGATTTTCCAATATTGCTCGTTGCATCAAACACTAGCTCTAAATGTAAGCCATTATGTTTGAATACTAGTGTTTTTGGTAAATTAACACTGCCGGTAAAGCCAATAAATGCATTAGCATCTTGTAACGTACTTTGTTCGCCATTACTTAAGCTGACCATTAATTGTTGCTCATTTAAATGGTAGGCAACAACATTTTTATGACTTCCAGTCGTTAAGGGAATTGCTTGATCTAAATAATCTTTAGCAAAGCTTATAACTTTAGCACCGCGAACAGGGTTGTAGGCACCTGTTTTTTCTGCGCCATCTTCGCTGCTGATAACATCAGTACCATATAGGGCATCATATAAACTGCCCCAGCGTGCATTTACTGCATTTATAGCGAAACGTGCATTCATTATTGGCACAACAAGTTGCGGGCCAGCCATGGTGGCAAGCTCAGCATCAACATTTTCGGTACTAATAGAGAAGTCATCAACTACAGGAGCTAAATAGCCAATATCAGTTAGAAACTGCTTGTAGTTGGCAAAATTAAATTTATCGCCAAAGTTATCTTGATGCCAATTGTCTATTTGAGTTTGCAAGTCGTCACGTTTGGTAAGTAATTTGGCATTGTCATCAGACAAATCTTTAATAATGTTAGCGAAACTTTGCCAAAAATGTGATGAAGATATTCCTGATTCTGGTAGCGCTTCGTGTTCAATAAAATCCAATAATTGTTGGTTTATAGTCAAGCCCGATAATTGTACTGTTTGAGTCATGTTGTCCTCGTTTGCTTTGCTTAGGTGAAAGCCAGATGAAAGTTTTCATTTTCAATAAAGTTTACTAATTGTCTATCCTATTGCTAAAAGCGATGAGTAGCAATATCAGTGTTATTATAACTACTATTAATTTCATGAATGATTAATTTGTATTGTCGTGTTATTTTGTATGGGTGTTTTCTCTATTAGGCGAAAAACACTGATAATATAGGCATTAGTAGTGGCATTATAAATGCGGTTAATACAGCGCAGATAATTAATGCTACAGAGCTATAGGCGCCTTGGTAAGGATTATCCTTCGATATAATCATACTGCCAATAACATGGCTAGCGGCACCTATAGAAAGCCCGGCAGCTATGTCACTTCGTATCTTCAAAAACCTAAGCCAGCTAGGGCCCAATAGCCCGCCTGCAAATCCAGCAATAATAATAGCGAAAGGAGTAATGGAGCTATCACCCTGAAGTTGCTCAGTAATGATTATACCAACAGGTGTTGTTACCGACTTTAGTGATAATGCAATAGCAATTTCTTTTTGATGAATTAGCAGCATTGTTAGTGAAAAACTTAAGGTTACAACAAGAATCACGCCAAGCACTAGTATTGCTACAAGCAATTTCCAGTTACGTTTTATATGTTGAAGTTGTAGGTATAAAGGGTAGCCAAGGGCAACAATTGCAGGCTCTAATAAAGCATTTAAAAAGTGGGTAGATAGGCGGTAATTTGCATATGGAATTTTACTTAATAACAAAAAAGGTATTAAAACAATAATGGTTACCAATAATGGGTTTAGCCAGATAAACTTTGATTTTTGTTGAGCCCAAGCGGCACTTTGATAAATAACTAAGGTTAACAAAGTTAATATTAATGAATCAGATAAACTTATGCTTTGTATTTGCATGTTAACAATTGCTAGTAGATGGGCTAGACTCTGATTTATTGGCTAAGTATTTCTCAGCCAAAACAGCAACAAAGGTAAGTAATGCAAAGGTGGTAAAGAAAATAATGCCAATAATTGTCAAACCATGATTTTGGATAAGCTCAAAGTGGTTTATAACGCCTACGGCTGCAGGAATAAAGCAAACACCCATATGTTTTATAGCCCACTGATTTGTTTTATGAACTTTGATAGGCTTAACCAACCCTAGCTGTAGTAATAAGCAATAAATGATCATCCCGTATAAACTTGCAGGCAAGCCACTAACAGAAAAATTGATTAATTTACCTAAAACTAAGCAAAGAGTAATCGTTAAAACAGTATAAATAATATCTTTCATTACTCACTTATTTGTACTTGTTTAGCTGCTTCTACTACTAGCTGTCTAAACCAAATATGGCTTGCATCGTGGTGTAATAGAGGACTCCAGATCATTTTTAACTCCATATCCGGAATTTCAAATGGTGGCTTAACAATAACGTAGTTAGTGTCATTTTTATGCAGCATTGCCGCTTTTGTTGGTAACGTTGCAATTAAGTTATCTTCAAAAGCAAGTTGCATTGCAACATGATAGTTTCGGGTGAACACTTTTATATCGCGCTTTTTGCCTAGCCTAGCAAGTGACTCGTCAACCCAGCCAAGCTTTTGAACGTCATTTGGGTTCATTCCAACACCAACACCAAAACCAGTTTTTGATACCCAAACATGTTTTGACGCTAAGTAAGAATTTAAATTAAATTTAGCAACTACTGGATTATCAGCACTGAGTAGGCAAGAAAAAGAATCGCGCCATATCGACTTTTGATGGAACGATTGCGGCAATTCATCAAAGCGGTTAATAGCCATATCTATTTTGCCAGCTTCAACATCATGAAAGGTAACATCACTGGGGGTCATAATATCAATAGTGATGTTTGGAGCGACTTTATTTAACAATTTTAAAAGTTTTGGTAATAAAGTGGATGCTGCATAGTCACTGGCCATAAGGCGAAAAACTCGAGTGCTTTCTCGTTCATTGAACTCTTCTTCTCCTTGTAATGTTTCTTCAAGCTCAAGCAATATTTTTCTGATTGCTGGCGCTAATGTTCTTGCTCTTTCCGTTGGCACCATCCCATCAGATGTACGTACTAATATAGGATCATTAAATAAGTTTCGTAATCTTTTTAAGCCATTGCTCATTGCTGGTTGAGTAATATTTAACTGGCCTGCTGCGCGAGTTACATTTTTTTCCCTAAGTAACACGTCCAAATAAATGAGTAGGTTTAAATCAATTTTAGCAATATTCATTAGTTTAATGACTCTCTGTAAAAACATAATTGAAATATATATAAGCGAATTTATTATCTTTATCAATCTTTTTTAATCATTATTTTTTACTGTACACGGAGACTATTTTACTTTTGTTTATTTAACTTGTTGTATTATAGTAATTAATCTTGTTTTTAATTGGAGTTTATACTCAGGCATTTTCTGTGTGAATGACGGCAATAATAATTATATATTTCATAAATACTATTTAGTTGACTATTATTTTTGTTGTCCGGTGTGACAGCTTACGAAGTTAGTTACACCAACCCAACTAATATAAAGCCAACATTAAGATAAACGGAGATTGATATGTCTAACTATCAAAGTGCTATTGAAGCAGTTAAAGCCATTAAAGAAAAAGCAGGTAGCTCGTGGGCTGCTATTAATCCAGAATCTGTAGCGCGTATGAGAGCACAGAACAAATTCAAAACTGGTTTAGAAATTGCTCAATACACTGCCGATATTATGCGTCGTGATATGGATGCTTATGATGCTGATAGCTCTAAGTACACACAGTCTCTAGGTTGCTGGCATGGTTTTGTTGGCCAACAAAAAATGATTTCTATTAAGAAGCATTTTGATGGTAAAACAGACAGACGTTATCTATATCTTTCAGGTTGGATGGTGGCTGCACTTCGCAGTGAATTTGGTCCTCTTCCAGACCAATCAATGCACGAAAAAACTTCAGTAGCGTCTTTAGTTGCAGAGCTTTATACATTTTTACGTCAAGCGGATGCACGTGAACTAGGCGGTCTTTTCCGCGAACTAGATGCTGCTCCAGAAAGCGAAAAAGCAGCTATTCAAGACAAAATTGATAAACACGTTACTCACGTTGTGCCAATTATTGCTGATATTGATGCTGGTTTTGGTAATGCTGAAGCGACTTACCTAATGGCTAAGCAAATGATTGAAGCGGGTGCTTGTGCGCTTCAAATTGAAAACCAAGTGGCTGATGAAAAGCAATGTGGACACCAAGACGGTAAAGTAACGGTTCCTCATGCTGATTTCCACTCGAAAATTCGTGCATTACGCCATGCTTTCTTAGAGCTGGGTATCGACAACGGCATTATCGTTTCACGTACTGACTCTGAAGGTGCAGGCCTTACTAAAGAAATTGCGGTTGTTAAAGAACCGGGCGATCAAGGTGACATTTATAACTCTTTCCTAGACGTTGAAGAAATTGACGTAAGCGATATGGCTGAAGGCGATGTATGTTTCAATCGTGACGGTAAACTTGTTCGTCCTAAACGTCTACCATCAGGTTTATACCAATTCCGTCAAGGTACGGGTGAAGAGCGTTGTGTATTTGACAGCATTGAAGCGATTAAAGCAGGTGCTGACTTACTTTGGATTGAAACGGCAACACCAAATGTTGCTGATATCACCGCAATGATGAACGAAGTTCGTAAAGAAATTCCAAATGCTAAGCTTGTTTATAACAATAGCCCATCATTTAACTGGACACTTAATTTCCGTCAGCAGCAGTTTGATGCTATGGAAGCTGCTGGTGAAGATGTATCTAGCTATGTTCGTGGCGATTTAATGAAAGCTGAGTACGACGAAACAGAATTGTCTGTAAAAGCTGATGACAAGATTCGCTCTTTCCAAGCTGATACGTCACGTGAAGCTGGTATTTTCCATCACTTAATCACGCTTCCTACTTATCACACCACAGCATTGTCTGTTGATAATTTGGCTAAAGAGTACTTCGGTGATGAGGCTATGCTTGGTTATGTTGCTGGCGTACAACGTAAAGAAATTCGTCAAGGTATCGCCTGTGTTAAACATCAAAACATGTCAGGCTCTGACATGGGTGATGATCACAAAGAATACTTTGCTGGTGAAAACGCACTTAAAGCAGGCGGCGCGAAAAATACGTCTAACCAGTTCGGTTAATCGCTACGCAGAGTTTGTAAAAACTCGACATAAATAATAAAGGCTAGAACTGTTAAAAGTTCTAGCCTTTTTATCTTAAAAACGCAGCGAATAAATTACTCTGTTTATAATGTAGGTCGTCCTTTAGGACGTCAAATAAAGTGATGGGCTACAGATGAAAATCAGGAATGTTCACAAATTCTTTAAACGAACGTTCTTTAGTTTACAGGTGAAAATGGCAATCTTGTTGTTATTGTTGAAAATAAAAACAATAACAACATAGGTAGAGTCTTTAGAAACTATAAATCAACGTCATTGACGTTTCTGTATTGGTATTTTCAAAACCATCTTCAACTTCCGTGTCGTAATCGACACGTATAGCAAATTTTAGCTGCAAGGCATCGATCAATTTAGCGGTAACAGATGTTTCTGATTTATATACGCTATTTGCTCCTGATTCAGTTGCTTGCTTAGCAACTAGGTATTGTTTAAATTCCACAAAGTCATTGAATTTGTGCGTATAAAGCGCTTGAGCTTGAACGATAAAACTAGTATTACTTGTTGAAGGCGTTGTGTCGGTTGCACGGGTAACATCATATTTTACACCTGGGCCTATATCAGCAAACAAAGATGAGGTTTTAGTTTCGAACCATTGACGGCCCCAACCAGCGGAGAAAGAGCTTTGAGATTCAAAACCACTGAACTTGTCTTGTTCGTAGGCAAGGTTACCATAAAGGTAGTTTTTTTCTCCTTTACCAATAGTGTAATTAGTTTGAGTTAACACATCCCACTTATTATCAGTAGTTTCTAGTGATGAATTACCAGCATCATCTTCTTTTTCAAGTTTTTTCGCTAGAATATTAAAAACAACAGCGGTACGCCATTTATCTTTTTCATGTTTGAGGTTAAAGCCTGCTTTTACATCGGCGCTTTTGGTATTACCTGTTTTATATAAAAAGCCTAATTCAGCTGAGGCAGTGAATTCTGGTTTTTCTTCGGCATCTTCTGCGGTTGCTACATAAGATATGAGAGGCAATAAGCATAGCGCTGATAGTGCGAGTTTACGGTTCATGATTTCCCTTGTCATTATTTAATATTTAAGCAAGGGGATTATAACAGCTGTTAATTTATTGTTAAATAAAAGCGATAACTTAAAAGCTATAGACTAATGCAACGGCTGTTTGAGTATCTAGGTTTTCTTTGCCTATTTTAACTTCAGTATTGTAATCAACGGTGAAGGTAAACTTTAGTTGCAGTGTTGAAATCAGTTTTGTTGTTATGGTGCTTTCTGCTTTATAGGTACTGTTGTCATCGGTACTTAATGATTGTTTAGCACTAAAGTATTGTTTAAATTCTACGTGCTCACCTAGTTTTGATAAATACAGGGCTTGGGCTTGTATAATCCACGATTCTTCTGTTTTACCTTCAATAGTTTGTGTTCTCTTGAATAAGTCGCGTTTGTAACCGGGACCAATATCAGCCCAAAGAGAAGATTTTTCACTTTTATACCAGTGTCTACCCCAACCAGTTGAAATAGAGCTTTGATTGACAAAACTGTTAAATTCACTTTCTTCATACCAAATGTTGCCGTAAATATAGTTTTTATCGCCGACTAACTTATAGTTGGTTTGTGAAGTTATAGTCCATTTCTGGTCTGTAGTTTTAAAGTGAGTTTCTCCGGTCTCATTATTTTTCACATCAGCTTTTTTTATCAATAAATCAACATTCAATAAACTTAGCCAATTACCTTGCTCAAAACGAAGATCGAAGCCTGTTTTTATATCGCCGCTATTAGTATTACCTGTTTTATAGAGAAAACCGAGTTCGGCGGAACCAGTAAATAGTGGGGCGATTTTGCTAGGTGATTTTTGAGTTTGCTGAGTTTTTTCAAGTCCGGATAATATATCTGAAATTGTTGCTATAGATTCGCTCTCGTCATTTATCGGGCTATCTTGATTATTATTTTGAGAGTCATTTGTCTGCGCATAAGCGGTAGCAGACAAGAGAATAAAGGCAGTAAAAATAAAACAACGAAACATTTTGAACTCAACTTTTACGCAAAATAATTTTAGTTATTATGCGTAATGGTATCTAAATAATTAATAAGATTGATTTAAAAGCGAATGTACAAGCGAGGCATAACAATGGCTAAAGGTAAATCACAACTAGTCGGAGCTGTTATTATAAAGAAGTTACTTTTATTTTAAAGTTTATTTTTAAATATATGTACAAAAACAAGAAAAGGGCCGAAGCCCTTTTTGCTTTTTGAAGCCATTTATATAGAGGGAAACTAATTATTTAATGAGCGCGTTTAATTTTCCTGCTTGATATAAATCAAACATGCTGTCTAAGCTAATTGGTTTAATTTTACTGGCATTGCCAGCAGTATGAAATGCTTCATAACGGGCAACACAAATTTCAGACATTGCTTTAGTTGTTTCCGCTAAAAATTTACGAGGATCAAATTCACTTGGGTTATGTGCTAGAAAGCGCCTTGTTGCGCCTGTTGATGCTAATCGTAAATCAGTATCAATATTTACTTTGCGAACACCATTTCTGATCCCTTCTTGAATTTGTTCAACGGGTACACCATAAGTTTCTGGGATATTGCCACCATATTCATTAATAATGGCTAACCATTCTTGTGGCACTGATGATGAGCCATGCATAACTAAATGCGTATTAGGAATACGAGTATGAATAGCTTTAATACGATCTATTGCTAAAATATCATCTGTTGGCGGGCGAGTAAACTTATAAGCACCATGAGAAGTACCGCAAGCTATTGCTAAAGCATCTACTTGTGTCTTTTTCACAAAATCAGCTGCTTCTTCAGGGTCGGTTAGCATTTGCTCTTTGGTTAAAATACCTTCTGCGCCAATGCCGTCTTCTTCACCAGCAATACCTGTTTCTAATGAACCTAAGCAACCTAATTCACCTTCAACTGATACACCACAAGCGTGGGCCATTTCAACGGTGCGTTTGGTTACTTCTACGTTATATTCGTAACTACTTGGCGTTTTACCATCGTCCATTAAAGAGCCGTCCATCATTACTGATGAAAAGCCTAATTGAATTGAGCGCTGACAGACACTTGGTGAAGTGCCATGATCTTGATGCATAACAACCGGAATATGAGGAAACTCTTCAATTGCCGCTAAAATTAAATGGCGTAGGAATGGCGCTCCAGCATATTTACGAGCACCGGCAGAGCCTTGTAAAATTACCGGACTGTCAGTTTGATTTGCTGCAATCATAATTGCACGCACTTGCTCTAAATTATTAACATTAAATGCTGGAATGCCATATCCAAACTCTGCTGCATGATCAAGCATTTGACGCATTGAAACTAAAGCCATTGATAACTCCTAAATAAGCCAATTAAATTTTGTGGATAAGTGTGAAAGTTTTCTTTGTTGATAACGGAATTGTATCAGTATTTTAGCTGTTCAGGCAGTAAAAGTTATCTTTTTGATGCTTTGAGGGTGAAAGTATGGTTTTTGTATGAAACTTACTAAAAAACCTTTCATAAAGTAGTTCTTTTTGAAAGGTTTTGATATTTATGTTTGAAAGTTAACCACACTTGGAACTGTGGTTTATATCGATCTTAATAGAGTTTAATTAAGATCACGTTTTTGAGGCGTTAAAAATACTGTTAATGGCAGAGTCTAATGCGTTAGTAAACTCAATATCTGACTGCTTAGCACTAAGTCCTTGTGTTAAGGCTCGAGAGAAACTAGCGATCATGCCGTTATTTTTAGTAACTTTTTCGTTTGCTTGTTCTCTAGTGTAACCACCTGATAATGCAACTACTTTAATAGTGTTTTCATGACTAATACATTCAGCATAAAAGTTATTAGTCTCCGGTAGTGTTAGTTTTAACATAACTTTCTGTTCACTAGATAATTTATCTAATTCATTAAGTAGTGCTGTTTTAAGTAAGGCTTCTATCGCTGCTTTTTCAGGGCTGTTAATGTCAACTTCTGGCTCTATTATAGGGATTAAACCTTTAGCTAATATTTGCTTGGCAACATCAAATTGCTGAGCAACAATATCATTAATACCTTGTTGGTTTGCTAATTTGATTACAGAGCGCATTTTTGTACCAAATACACCTTGAGAAACGGCTTTATCAAGGAGGGAGTCTAGCTCTGGCATTGCTTTCATTAATTGTACGTTGTTATTTTCTTCACAGAGACCTTTATCAACTTTGAGAAAGGGGACTACTTGTTTTTCTTGCCACAAATATTGAGCAGCTGATTTACCTTCAAACTCTCTATCTAAAGTGTTCTCAAATAGAATGGCACCTAAAATACGTGAACCGGTAAATGCTGAATTGGTAACAATACGTGTGCGCATTTGATGAACCAAATCATACATTTGCTCGTCGTTTGCAAATTCACCATCTTCTACGCCATATAAAGCAAGTGCCTTTGGGGTACTGCCACCACTTTGATCTAGTGCAGCAATAAATCCATCTTCAGTTGTCACTTTTTCTAGCATAAATGCTATAGAACCTGATTCAATAGACATAACTATCTCCTTTAGGTTTGAGTTTTTATAACTCAATTAGTTTGGGTGCGTTAACTTACTCATTTTTCTTATGATACGCTGCTGAGTATAGTATTTTTTTGTTGTTTTGCTTTACGAATTTAAACCTATCAAGCGATAACTATGTTGTTATTTGGCCGGATAGGTTTTTTAGATATCTATAGTAGGTTGTGAGCAATAAAAGTTACGCGTTTTGAAGTTATCACACTAGAGTATGATATTTTCTAAACTCGTAACTTGTTATTGCTCTTTTGCTCTTTGCTCTAAAATTTCAACAGCAGGTAGCTTCTTGCCTTCTAAAAACTCTAAGAAAGCACCTCCGCCAGTTGATATATAAGAAACTTTATCTTTAATATTATATTTATCAACAGCGGCTAAGGTATCTCCGCCACCAGCAATTGAAAATGCAGAGCTATCGGCAATAGCTTGAGAGATAACTTCGGTACCTTTAGCAAAAGCGTCCATCTCGAAAACACCGACAGGGCCATTCCATAATATAGTGCCAGCCGTTTTAATTATTTCAGCAACTTTTGCCGCTGTTTCTGGACCATAATCAATAATGTCATCTTGTGCATCAACGTCTGATGCCGCTTTAATTTGTGTAATAGAGTCGTGTTTCCATTCACTAAAGCCATCTTGAGTAACCGTTACATCATCGGCGAATATTACTTGAGTTTCTTTACATAATCGTTGTGCTTCTGGAATTAGGTCAGCTTCATATAATGAATTACCTACTTCGTATCCGGCAGCGGCAACAAAAGTATTTGATATGCCTCCACCAACGACTAGGATGTCGGCAATTTTTGATAGTGAATCTAATACAGTAAGTTTTGTTGATACTTTTGAACCACCAACAATCGCTACTAATGGACGAGCAGGGGTGTCGAGTGCTTTACCTAACGCGTCTAATTCACCGACCAATAATGGGCCTGCACAAGCCGTTGTTGCAAATTTAGCTATGCCGTGAGTACTTGCTTGTGCACGATGAGCTGTACCAAATGCATCCATAACAAAGACATCACAAAGATTGGCAAGTTGTTTTGCTAAGGTATCATCATTTTTCTTTTCGCCTTTATTAAAACGAACATTTTCGAAAATAACCAATTCACCAGTACCCACTTCAACACCAGATAAATAATCTGTTACTAAGCGCACAGGGCAATTGATGGCGCCAGCTAAATAATCAGCAACAGGTTTAAGAGAATATTCATCACAATATTCGCCCTCTGTTGGGCGACCTAGGTGAGACATAACCATCACTTTAGCACCCGCTTCTAGCGCTTGCTTTATTGTTGGTAATGCGGCTTGCAAACGAGCATCTGAGGTGATTTTTCCATCTTGAACAGGTACGTTCAAATCTTCACGAATTAAAACGCGTTTATTGGCTAGATCTAAATCGCCCATTTTGATAACAGTCATGTCTGACTCCTTAAAATTTTTTCTGGTAGGTGGCTTTTATGCTTATGTATTTTATGTGCTGTATTTATACGGCTAAAGTCTCACCTATATCTATGTTAATTTGATTAATCGTTTTCTAATACGTCAGTAGTTTTTAATGAAAACTCGCTAAGTAAATCGTGAATAAAGCGGTTCAATTCACCCGCCATTAAAGCAAAGTCAGCATCTAGCTTGGCAACCACATCGTCACTGTCTATATCGTCATTTTGTTCTTGAATAACGTCAAAGAATTTAATGCGTTTAACAGATAGATCATCACATAACATGAAAGATAAAGATTCATCCCATTCAAGCGCTACTTTTACCATGTATTTATCAGCATCTAGGTGCGATTTTATTTCATCACTCTCTAGGTCTTGATTTTTAACTCTGATCACTGCGCCATCATCGCCTAAAGCGTTAAATTCTGCTTCCATACCCAGTTGAAATTTAGCACTTAAATTCTTTTTCACTAACCAGTCGGTCATGGTCTCATCAGCTTGCACATCAGGCTCTAACGTTGTTACAGGTAACGTGCCTAACACTTTGCGAAGTAATGCTAATAAATCTTCAGCTTTACCGCGAGCGCTAGCGTTAATGACAATAATATTATCTTTAGGACTTATGTATGCGTGGGTGTCTGAAATGCGTGAAAAAGCACGAGGTAATAGCTCGAAAACAATATCTTCTTTAAATTGTTCTTTTTCTTTTTTAGTTGCGCCTCGGCCTTGCTCTTGTTCAAGCAAGTTTACCTTTGCTTCTATCATGTCTTTGATAACAGGAGCAGGTAGTATTTTTTCTTCTTTTCTTGCACATATTAGAAAGCTGCCATTGGCACTATGAACACTTGAGTCGCCATGCTTTCCTAAAGCATTCACCCAGCCAAAATGTGCTAGTTCTGTTGAGCCACATGGCGTAAAAAGGTGTTCATTGAGGTGCTTTTCTAAATCTTGCTCTGAATGTTCGAACGGGCGAGTAAAAGCGAAAAAATAAAGGTTCTTAAACCACATACATTGGATCCTAGGCTTGAGGTCACTTTGGCATATTAAGTGATATTGATTTTTAAAAAGCCATATTATACCAATTGAATTAATGAATACACCACTTAGCGAGAATTAAAAGGCTTAGAGGCAAGGCATTGATTGAAGAGAATGGTTATTCTCGGTAATTGCTCCTGCATTACCCTAATTCACCACATCCATGTGGTTCCCTTGTCAAAATCAATAACGCCGCATGTAAGCCTTTGCCTTTTATTAGGTACTCGTCCTTCGGGAATTCAGTAGCAAACTGATAACATCGCAAAATGAATGAAATATACGACTTCATGGATGCAGAAGATAGAGCGACTCAGGAGATAAAGCCGAGAATAACTATGTTTAACTCATTTTGCTTGCTCTAAGCTCGCTACTGTAGTTCTAAGTTGAGCGATTCATTATTTCAGTTGGTATTACCTGAAAAAAACCACTGGATCATTAGCATTTATATAAATGCTTATTCTAAGAACGCATATCAGGTACTTCGATATGATAGCTAAGTCCTTGCTCTATTTCACTGTGTGCTGTAATACTGCCGTTTAGAGTATCTACAACTAGGTTATTAATAATATGTGTCCCTAGCCCTGTACCTCCTTTGCCTGCTTTTGTTGTGTAAAAAGCGTCAAATAATTTTTCAAGCGATTCTTCATTAATTCCATGACCATTATCGCTGTAGTCTATAATGAGTCTTTCGTGGTCAAATTTAACATCAATTGTTATTTCACCATGGTTAATATTTTCAAAGCCATGAACAATTGAGTTAATAACTAAGTTAATAACTATTTGGGCAATAGCGCCAGGGTGGCTATATATTTCAATGTTTTTATCGCAGTTCACTTTAATGCTATGACCGGTTTTTTTAAGTTTCGGGTGTACCGATTGAACTATTTCATCGAGATAACTGGATATATTGAATAAACGAATTTTATCACTCGTTTGATCGACAGCAACATGCTTAAAGCTAGTGAGTAACTCTGAAGCCCTATTAAGGTTGTTGGTTAGTAATGTAGTACTTTGATTTGCATTTTTAATGAAGTTTTCAATACCCTTTTTAGACATTTTATTTTGTTCTAGATCTTGCTGTAAACGCGTGAGTAGATCTAACAAATAGCTTGATGATGTAATGCTTATTCCAACAGGCGTGCTTACTTCATGGGATACTTCAGCAGAAAGCTCTCCTAGTGAAGCCATTTTTTCTGCTTCTAATAGTCGTTCTTTTGCTTTATTTAACTCTCCAATAGAGTGAATTAAGTTTTTATTGGTGGTTATTAACGTTCGTTCTGTTTCACTGCGGCGGGTGTTCTCTTCTTGTAATGTTTTTTTCTGTTTTAACAACTCTTTTTGCTGAACTTCCATTTTTAACATAGTAGTACTTAATGAAGATGTCTTTTTGGCAACTTCTAACTCAAGTAGTAGATTTTGTTCATCTATCTGGTCTTTAGCTCTATCAGTTTCTAATTGTGATATGGCTAGTTTATCTTTGAATTCAACCAACTCGGTAATTAAGTTATTGTAAGCATCCTCAAGAATTTTCAATTCGTTTTTTTCATAATTCATCGAATGAAGTTTTGATGCTTCTGGGTCGTCTAAATCTATTTGTTTGATTTGTTCGGTTAGTTCATTTAGCGGTGCAGTTAAAAGTTTATTAAAAGCTAGAGTAAATAAAAACACTAAAAATGCTGTTTTAACAATGGCATTACCAATGAGAAAGTAAATGCCAACTTCGATACGACTAAAGATTACAGCGTTGCTTGATAATAGCGTTACTCGTCCAACAGAAGTAGTACGGCCTGAAAACTCAAAAATTAGCGGAAATGAATGGCCGAATAATCCTTCACTGATTGAGCTAATGCCTTTTGATTCTCCTTTTAAATCATTATTATCTATTTTCAGTTTTTCAGGAGAGATCACTTCACCTAATTGAGTGATGATATTATTTGCTTCATCGGTAACGGTAATCCCTTTGATCATAGGGATGGCCACTAAACCTTCTGAAATATCTACAGCTTGCTGGGTGTTAAGCTCCCATACGGCACGTGTTAAACTACCACTAATAGTTTTCTCTAAGGTGAGAAGCTCACTATTAATGTGATTTTTGGTATTAAAGTACTCGGCAACAATTTGGATGCCCGTTACGCTCACGGTTAAAATGAAATAAAAGGAGAGTACTCTAGTGAGGAGTTTTCGAGAAATGCTCGTTACTTTCATATAATATTAATCTGCGTGAGATGAAACGGTTATAAATATGATTTTAGCTAATTTTTACAAAAGGATAAAATTTTTTTTATAAAAAATGATGAAACAAGAAAAATTGACTCTTATAAGCTAAAATCAATAGCCAGTATCATAAAATATCTGAATTTTACTCACCTTGTCATATTTATATCACCTTGTCATATTTATGTCATAAAACAGGGATAGCATAGCAGTCAAATAATTCATTACTTGTATTAATTAAAAATAAAAAGGCTTAAAACATGAAACTAGTAAAAAGTGCTCTTGCTTTAGCAGTAAGCTCAATTATAGCGCAGCCGGCATTGGCTGCTGACGAAGCGAAAAGTGATGCTGTAAATTTTTATGGCAAATTGAACATTAGTATTCAGGCATCAGATGAGAAAGGTGAAACCTTTAATGAACTAAAAAGTAATGCTTCTCGTATTGGTGTTAAGGGCAAGTATAAGTTAGATACGGGCTACGAATTAACAGCAATTTATAAACTTGAATGGCAAGTTAATGTTGATGATGATTCAAAAGATACATTAACAGCTCGTAACCAATGGATTGGTGTTAAAGGTAATTTTGGTGAAGTCACTATGGGACGCTCAGATACTACTTTGAAAGTATCTCAGGGTAAGTTTGATTTATTTAATGATTATGAAGGTGATTTGAAGCATTTATTTATTGGTGAGAATAGGGTTACTGATGCATTAACTTATAAATCACCTAGCTTTAACAATATAAAGTTTTTAGCGAGTTACATTCTTTCTGAAGACAAAAATTTGAGTGACCCATTTTCAGTGGGAGTTCAATTTGGTGATACTAGTTTAAAGAAAACTAACTTTTTTGTATCGCTTGCTCATGATGAAAATATGCAAGGAAAAAATGCCACTTATCAAACGACACGTTTAGTTGGTATGTATAAAATAGGTAATTTACGCTTAGGTGGTATTTTGACTGAAAGTGAGATTAGTGAAGGAGAACTTTCAGGTTTAAGCGAAAATGGCTATGCAGTTAATGCATCTTATAAGATGGGAAAAGTGCTTGCGAAAGTACAATATCAAGAATTTGCAGGTGCGGCTGCAATTAATGTAGGTGCAGATTACAAATTAGGAAAAAATACCAAGGCTTATATTTGGTATACTGATCGCGAAGGTTTAAGCTTTGATGGTGATACAATTAAGAAAGCCACAGAGGGTAATTACCTAGGTATTGGTATGGAACAAAATTTTTAGTTTATTCTACTGAAGGCCTATATTTTAAGAAAATAAAGCTCCGGTATTAGCTAACCCTGATATCGGATTTTTTATTTAAAATAGAAAAATGTTTGCTTATTGAATAATTGTCATAAAACTGTCACTTTTGTTGTGCACAATATCAATACTGAATTTATATGATGTAATAAGTTAAGGCCCATGTATGAGTGGATACATTTTAGTTGTAGAAGATGAAACACCAATTAGAGAAATGATTACTTTTGTTTTAGAGCAAAATGGCTTTAACTCAGTTGAAGCGGTTGATATAAAACAGGCTAAAGAAAAAATTGTTGAACCTTACCCTGATTTAATCTTATTAGATTGGATGTTACCTGGTGGTAGTGGTGTTAAATTAGCTAAAGAACTTAAGCAAAGTGAATATAGCCGGAATATTCCTATTATTATGTTAACAGCGCGTGCTGATGAAGATGATAAAGTAAAAGGCTTAGATGCCGGGGTTGATGACTATGTAACTAAGCCATTTTCGCCGAAAGAGTTAATTGCTCGCATTAAAGCGGTTATCCGCCGAGTATCACCAACTTTATTGGCTGAGAAGGTGGAGTTTCATGGCTTGAAGTTAGACCCTCTTTCGCATCATGTTACCATTAATGATGACCCTTTAGATTTAGGGCCTACAGAGTTTCGTTTATTACATTTTTTTATGACCCATACAGAACGTGTATATTCACGCGAACAACTGCTTGATAATGTTTGGGGTACTAATGTTTATGTTGAAGATAGAACCGTTGATGTTCACATCAGACGTTTAAGAAAAGCTATTTCAGGCAATGGTCATGAAGATTTTATTCAGACTGTTCGTGGTGCGGGTTACCGGTTTTCTGGAAAATCGTCCGCTAAAATTAAAAATAGTAAAACCATAAAACAAACCAATTAAGTAACTAACGTAAGCAAGTAAATATAATGCCATCTTATTCTCAAAAACCAAAAACACAAGACTTTCGTTTTCATTCAGGTATTGAAGCATTGCCTGATGCAGCCCTCATTTTATCGCCAGAATTAATCATTATCTCTGGTAATAAAAAGGCGCAACGTTTGCTTGGAGTACGTTTTCCTGAGGATGTTGGTAGGAATATAGAGCAACTACTTGTTGACCCTGTATTTTCAGAGTATTTAACACAAGACAATTTCGAATCACCTTGTTTAATTACATCGCCAATTAATGATGAGTTACAGTTAGAAATATCAGTAATGGCTTTTGGTAGTGAACGCGTTATTTTAATGTCTCGTGCTATTGCTAAGTACCATCGAATGAAGAAAATGCGCCGCGAGTTTGTTGCTAATGTTTCTCATGAATTGAAAACACCACTAACGGTTGTTCGCGGTTATGTGGAAATGATACAAGAAACAGATCATGCGCTTGATCCTCATTGGCAAAAAGTGTTTGGTACCATTGAAGGGCAAGTATCGAGAATGGAACGATTAGTTGAACAACTACTTAGTTTATCTAAAGTTGAAAACAATCGTGATGACGACGACATGAGCCCTGTAGATATGCCGGTACTTATTGAAAATCTTGTTGAAGATGCTAAATGGCTTAATCAAGAGAAAAAGCATGAAATACGCACAGATATCATTCAAGATGTTGGTGTATTTGGCATTGAAACAGAGTTAAAAAGTGCCTGCGCCAATTTAATTTCTAATGCCATTGCTTATACGCCAGCCGGTGGCGTTATTAATGTTTATTGGCAGCGTGATGGTGACAAGTTAGTTTTTAGCGTGAAAGATAATGGTGATGGTATAAAAGCAGACAAACTCAATAGACTTACAGAGCGCTTTTACCGTGTTGATAAATCACGCTCTCGTGATACCGGCGGATCAGGTCTTGGCCTTGCCATAGTAAAACATGTATTACTTCACCATAAAGCAGAATTAATTATTAGCAGTGTGTGGGGTGAGGGCAGTGAGTTTGCTATTTATTTTGATGAAGGAACGGCATGTTAAAGTCGTGAGCCAGAAAAGTAACGAGTTGCGAATGCTCTAAAAATTCGAAACTCGCAGGAGGGTGTTACCTAGTAATATCAACCATTAAATCATCAGCAATATGTTCTAATGCGTCTATCAATTCATCTACATTTGTTTCATTCATGGCAATTTGCACTTTAGCATTAAACATCAATTGACCTGTATGGGCTGCGCTGCTTTGTGAACTAACAAGTTTAATTAAGTTGCCGCCTTGGTGATGAATCACAGATGATATTTCTTGTACAATGCCAACTCGATCATTGGCTGTTAATTCTAAAACTAAGTTAGTACTTACTTTGTCAGAAACTGCTTTGGCTACTTCTATTTGACAGGTCAAGCCATCTATATTTTCAAGTGCTGAAACTAATGCGTTAGTGTTACTTTCATCAACCGATACTTCTATTACCCCAGCAAAGAATCCAGATAAATGGTGTAAGCTACTTACCTGCCAGTTTCCTTGGTGTTCATTAATAATTTTAGATAAAGTGTCAACGATGCCGGTTTGATCTGCACCTATACATGAAATGACAATATGATTCATAGGAGGTCCTTAAATGAGGTGTTCTTGAGAATAAAAAGTTTAATGGGTAGTTTTAGTTTAACTAGTGCGAGAAAGTTGGCTAAGCTCTTTGTCTAACTGTTCTTTGTTGCCTAAGTTAAGCTCTACTAAACGACGTAAATGGGTAACACTGTCTATATCAATAGCATTACATTGCAACCCTGTTTCATCGTCTTGTTCGTGAACAACGGCAATGTGCATTGATACTTCAGATTCATTGTCGGATAAAAAAAAGCTTAACGTGCCAAACTTGCCCTTTAACGAATGTTCAGACTCTACTGCTGTGACTAAAGCACCATTAAGAGAAATATCGTGAATAGATACAGGGTAAGCATTATCTTCAACATTTAAAACCGCTTTAATTGAAAATAATATACGAGTAAATTGTCGTCTGTTTTCTATCAAAATATGGCCATTGAGGTTGTTTACTATTAAAACATACTCTTAGCATAGACTGGTTTGTAATTAATTGGTATAGCAAAAGGCCGTTAAAAATTAATATTTCAACGGCCTTTTAGTTTTATATAACAGACTAAGTTTTACCAATTTTTTTATACTTAATACGATGGGGTTCAATAGCTGCAGCACCTAAGGTTTTCTTCAGCCATGCTTCATAATCAGTAAAGTTACCTTCATAGAAGTTTATCTGTCCCTCATCACGGTAATCTAAGATGTGAGTGGCAATTCTGTCAAGGAACCAGCGATCATGAGAAATAACCATGGCACAACCAGGAAACTCTAATAAAGCTTCTTCTAAAGCTCGCAGTGTTTCTATATCTAAATCATTGGTTGGCTCATCTAGTAATAAAACATTACCACCCGTTTGTACTAATTTTGCTAAATGTACGCGATTTCGTTCACCACCCGATAATTGACCAATAACTTTTTGCTGATCATTACCTTTAAAATTAAAGCGGCTTACATAGGCACGGCTAGGAATTTCATAGCTGCCAATTTGTAAAATATCATGACCTTGTGATATTTCTTGATAAACTGTTTTGCTGTTATCCATGTCATCACGAAATTGGTCGACACTGGCCAATTTTACTGTGTTGCCTATAATAATCTCGCCTGAATCAGGTTGCTCGGCGCCCGACATCATTTTAAATAAGGTTGACTTACCTGCGCCGTTAGCACCAATAATGCCAACAATTGCGCCTTTAGGTACGCTAAAACTTAAATCATCAATTAATACTCTATCGCCAAATGACTTAGTAAGGTTATTAACATCTAATACTTTGTCACCTAAACGAGGCCCAGGTGGAATGTATAGTTCGTTAGTTTCATTACGTTTTTGATGTTCTTGAGAGTTAAGCTCTTCAAAGCGTGCCAGACGGGCTTTGCTTTTTGACTGCCGAGCTTTAGGATTTGAACGAACCCATTCAAGCTCTTGTTTAATCGTTTTTTGTAAAGCCGATTCACTTTTACTTTCTTGCTCTAAGCGGGCATCTTTTTGTTCTAACCACGAAGAGTAATTACCTTCCCACGGAATGCCGTAACCTCGGTCAAGCTCTAAAATCCAACCAGCAACATTATCTAAGAAATACCTATCATGAGTAATAGCAACAACAGTACCTGGATAGTCGTGTAAGAAGCGCTCTAACCAAGCAACAGACTCAGCATCTAAATGGTTGGTTGGCTCATCAAGT
The DNA here is from genome assembly GCA_029938115.1 of Colwellia sp. GTDB lineage: Bacteria > Pseudomonadota > Gammaproteobacteria > Enterobacterales > Alteromonadaceae > Colwellia. The sequence goes on from JAPYOP010000015.1 coordinate 29,419, forward strand.
AACAACATGTCGGGCTTTTGTAATAATAAACGACAAAGGGCAACACGACGACGCTCACCACCACTTAATATAGCAATTTTTTGATCCCATGGCGGTAAACGTAAAGCGTCAGCTGCACGTTCAAGCACGTTATCAATGTTATGGCCATCTTGGCTATTAATAATATCTTCTAGCTCGCCTTGCTCTTTTGCTAGTGCGTCAAAATCAGCATCTTCAGCTGCATATTCGTTATACACTTCATCAAGACGTTTTAAAGCATTTTTAACTTCACTAACGGCTTGTTCAACAATTTCACGGACAGTTTTATCTTCATCAAGTACAGGCTCTTGCGGTAGATAGCCAATGTTAGTACCACTTAATGCTTTGGCTTCCCCTTCAAACTCAGTATCTACTCCAGCCATAATGCGCAAGAGTGTTGATTTACCTGAACCATTGAGCCCGAGAACACCAATTTTAGCGCCAGGGAAAAATGACAATGAAATATCTTTTAAAATGGTACGTTTGGGCGCGACAATTTTTGAAACGCGATTCATCGACATGATGAATTTGTCTGGAAGTGGCTGAGCCATGTAAAGCCTTTTTATTTAAGGAGAATTATATACTGTTATTGTAGGGGGGATAATGCTGAACAGTCAATGGATGAGGTCAGTTTACTTACTCGAATAGAAAATATATCTAAAAGTCTTTATTACTCTAGTTTTGATTGAGCGTTGTTAACCATATCACTTATTAGTGAGAGCTCTCATCGTTGAGCTACTCGCTATATAGAATCAGCCACGAATCAATTGTTGGTCTAATGCACGTATTACTTTACTCCATCGCAGACTCTTCCTTTAACCAAGCAAGGAAAATATCTAGTCGAGCTTTTTTTGCCGAATTTGGATCATAAACATAGTACCTTTTGAAGGATACAGGGTGTTTAATATCAAATGGAATGACTAACTGCCCAGTATCCACATATTGAGAAAATAGTGCTTGTGACGCCAAAGTAAAACCATGACCACTTAATACCGCACTTAAGGCCATATCACCACTACTTACTTGAGTCCATTTGATATGCTTTTGATAATTGTCAATGCCCGCTTGCTTAAACCAGGTAGGCCAGTTAATCGTGCCTTCATGCTCTAAACTAACCAACCAACACTTTAAAATATCTTGTGGCTTTTGAAAACTCATTTCCTTAGCTAGTTGTGGCGAGCAGGCAGGGTATACGTGATCTTCTCCAACAAACTCGTAGACCATCTCATCGCATATTTCACTGTCTAATGTTGTTCTAAAGCGGATGGCAAGATCAATATGTCCTTGACGAAGATCTTCTATGCCATTAGAAGAAAGCACTCGGATCTTAATGTCAGGATGTTTAACCGAAAACCGATACAACCTTGGCATTAACCATAATGAAGTAAATGCCTGAGTAGAGGTAATCGTTAAACTGCCTGCAATGTCTTCAGTTTGAATACTATTAAAACTTTTTAATAGTATATCAAACGCTTGATGTGTTGCCTGATACAGTTTTTCACCACTGTGGGTTAATTGCATTTTTCTACCACTTCGATAGAACAGTCGAGTTCCTAATGAGGTTTCCAATTGTCGCATTTGTTGACTAACCGCGGCTTGGGTTACAAATAACTCTCCAGCCGCCTTGCTGTAACTTTGATGGCGAGCGGCACTTTCAAAGCTTCGTAAGTTGTTCAAGTGCTTTAATCTTTTGTCCATATATCACCTCGTTATTCCTAATCTTGGTAGTAAAGTATGCATAAGTTGTACTTATAGTAACAGTTAATTATCATTGCTGGTTCAAAAAGTAAATTCAATGCAGAATACTCCTATCAACCAAAGGAGAACAAACTAATGAACTCAATAAACACTATACAAATACAGAATACTACAGATTCAAAGTCAGCTTACTCAAAAGTGAATACATCAAAAAATTGTTTCTCTTGCGCTATTGAAAAACTTTTGAGCAACACTTCAAATAAGCTAGGGTTATCTATGGCAATATACCATAAGTAATTTATTTTAATCTGACTGGGTCTAATTCCTTGCCGCTTGCGGGGTAATGCTTTTTGACCTTAACTAATTACGACCCCTCTTCGTATAGCGATTTTTAGCCTGAGTGATAAACTTTGGCGCGGGGTAATTCATTCCCTTAATCCTAAATTTTACTCCAATAAGAAATGGTGAAATTTAGGTAAGCACATCAGAAGTAACCACATGCTTAGAAGTTATCATTTTTGTTTTATATTAACATTTTCTATTTTGTTACTGCCATTTCAGCTCAGTGCCAAGGTCAGTGACCTTGCCGATCAAGCCGCGCAGTATGCCGAAAACACCTACCAAGAGCAGATGCTTGATAGCCTTGAGCAATTGGTAAAATTCAACACGGTCGCTATTGAAGGCTTACCGTCAACTGACAATCCTGTTCATCAGGCATTTAAAAAAGAATTGTCTGCGCAAGCCAAGCAATTAGGCTTGGATTATATCGACCATGGCTACATTGTTATCATTGGTTTAGGTGATAGCAAAGAGCGCCTTGGTATGATCACCCATGGAGATATTCAACCAGCTATGCCAACTAAGTGGGCAAAATCACCATTTGAGCTTGATGTTATATCTGAGCCAGGCAAGTTGATTGGCAGAGGCACTGAAGATGACAAAGGGCCTATAGTTAATGCCCTTTATGCAATGAAATCCATTAAAGATTTAAATATAAAGCTCAATAAGCGCATTGAATTATATGTCTATATGGCTGAAGAGTCTGATTGGCAGCCATTACGTGAACACATCAAACAATATTCCTTGCCTCAGGTAAATATCACCCTTGATTCAGAATACCCAGTGGTTACCGCTGAGAAAGGTTATGGCACGATAAGCATGATCTTTCCAATTAAAAAAATCACCTCTGAGAAACGCTATTTAAGTCAATTTAGCGGTGGTTTTTTTGGTAGTCAAATTCCAGAGGATGCTCAAGCAACAATAGAAAATGCCAGCACTCATTTATTAGCTAGATTGAAACAAATCGCCAAATCACATACCGGTGTTCATTATGATTATCAGTGGCAAGGTAAAGCGTTAACTATTAGCGCGCTGGGAAGAGCAGCACACTCATCTAAACCAGAAAATGGCGTAAACGCGATTACCCATCTAGCAGAGCTATTGTCCTTTGTCCGTTGGCCTAACAACACGAGTGGCGCTTTAGTTAATTTTTTAAATGACCATTTAGGCACCGACCTGTACGGCGAAAAATTTGGCGATATTGCTTACAGTGACGATTTTATGGGCCCTATGTCGGTACAACCCACGGTTCTAAAGCAACTAGAAAATGGTATAGAACTTAATATCAACCTGCGTAGACCACGAGGAAAAACAACTCAACAATTGGAAATCGAGATTGATGCAACACTTAAGCTGTGGCAACAAGCTAATCTGGTTACTTTGGCTGCAATTAAAACTGATATTAATGAACCCTTTGTGCAAACTAATGCGCCACAAATTGATACCTTGCTCGATGTTTTTTCGTTTTATAGTGGCATAACAGAGGTTAAACCAATATCTATTGGTGGTGGAACTAATTCAAGATTATTCCCCAAGGCCGTTAGTTTCGGACCATCAATACCGGGTAAAGAATACACAGGGCATTCAGAGCATGAATTTATTACTATGGAGCAATTTATGTTAAACCTTAAAATGTATACGGCCGTATTAGTTGAGCTAGGAAATAAATCAAGTTGATGTTTTATTGCCCAATTTCAACACTAGGTTTGCCCTTAAAACAATCTAACAAGTGTATTTTCCGTAAAATCTATCACGGTTTGTGCCCCTTTGTGCAATAAAAGTATGAAGTTTATGTCAGCAATATAATCTGAACGTTGCTGATGTATATCAGCAACGACTCATGTCAACTATGCGTATTTAGCCGCTTATATTCTATGTTTAAGTTTGTAGTTGAAATTATAATAGCTTGTTAGTGTTATTAATCAGGCGCGGAATTTTGTTGTGTAATATTTTGTTGATATTGTTTTGGTGTGCAATTAAAGCTTTCTTTAAAGCAACGGCCAAAGTAAGTTTGTGATGAAAATCCTACGTCTAAAGCAATACGTCCAATTTGTGAGCCGCTCATCAGGAGTTCTTGTGCTTTTTTCAAACGAAATTCTTTAATAAAGTTATTGGGCGTTGTGCCTAATATAACTTTAATTTTTCGCTGTAATTGTCTTTCACTCATGGCGAGTTCTTTGGCTAGTAATGAAATGTCGAGCTCTGGTTCGGTGTAATGCTTGGCGATTAATGCTTCAAGTTTATATAAAAACTTATCATCTAGGCTGGTTTGCTCCGTAGTCTCTTGTGTTAGTTTTGCTACATTTTTCTGGCTAGTCGTTTTTCGTTCTGCTTTTTGTTCATCAGCAAACTTTTGTAAATAGCGCTTTTGTAACTGTTGCCTATTAGCAATTAAGCTTTGAATTCTCGTTAATAGTTCATGTTGGTTGAAAGGTTTACTTAAGTATTCGTCGGCATTTAGGTTGAGACCTTGTAGTCGGCTTTCAAGATCAGATCTTGCGGTTAGTAAAATCACCGGAATATGAGAGGTTATTTCGTCTTGTTTTAACTGTGTTAATACTTCAAAACCATCAATGCCCGTTAACATTAAATCACAAACAATGAGATCGGGAATGTATTCTTGGGCTAATTGCAGACCAAGCTCACCACTACCCGCAAGAAGGCAATGATGTTGTTGTTCTATTACTTGTTTTATATGACTTTGCATGTCGAGATTATCTTCAATAACTAAAACTACTTGCTGTGAATGGCCGGCTTGATTACTTGTTGCCGAACGTTGCTCTGTTAGTAAAGATGCCACTTCATTTTCTGAGACACTTATTGATACTTCAGTCTCAATATCATTGGCCAATGCTAATGGCATTGACAGGCTAAACTTACTGCCATGGCCTTGTTCACTAACTAAGTTTATGCGCCAACCGTGCGCTTTAACAAGTTCGTTAACCAATGACAAACCAATACCTACACCAAAAGTGGCTTGATTTTTCACATCGTCAGCTCGTTGAAAACGCTCAAATATTTTATCTTGAGAGTCTTTATTGATACCTATGCCTGAATCAATAATATCTAAAATGATGGTGTCTTGTTCAAGATAAGCATTCACTTGAACAGAACCACCTTTTGGGGTGTATTTTATTGCATTGGCAAGTAGGTTAAATATAATTTTTTCAAAGGCTTGGCCATCACAATCTAACCATAAATCATCAGGGATATTGCTGCTAAAAGTTAAGTTACTTTGTGATGCTAAGCGAGAAAATGAATCTACAGGCATCATCATTAGGGTTTTTAATCGGTAAGTATTTAGCGATAGTTCTGGGTTATCGCTTAAGCGTGAAAGCTCTAGCAGTTGTTCAACCATACGCACTAAACGCAAACCATTTCGCTTGGCGGTTGTTAATTCTTCATTTTCTGTCTCGTTTGAAGTTTTGGCGATATACCTGTCGATGATGCCGTTAATAATGGTTAGTGGCGTTCTAAATTCATGAGAAATATTAGCAATAAATTTATCTTTTAATTCTAATGTTTGCTTTTCAGCATGTTTTCTTGCCGACAAATTAATGAAAGTAATAACAATAAGTGGCTGATTAGCACGTTCAGCCCATTGTAATTCTGCCTGTGCAGGAAATTCAGTACCGTCAGAACGAAGTGATACACACTCTACCGATATGCCTAAATCTTTACGCTGTAGTGAATAAACATTACTTTGATAGTCAAAAAAGAAGTGCATCTCGTCTTTATTTGCAAAAAGGCTACTAACAGATACTCCTTTTAATTCTTGCTCAAGACTTTGAAACATCTGCACGGCTGCTGGGTTGGCAGATAATATTTCACCAGTGACAGACGTCGTTAATATGGCATTATTTGAGGCACTAACTATTGCTTTATCTTCACTGTTAATTAACGCTTCGGTTAATTCACTATTTAGGCTACTAAGCTGTTGATGTTGATTTTGTTCTGACAGTAGGCTTTGTTTGAGTTTATTCGTTTGACTACGACGGGTGAATGCAATGCTTGATAATAATATTGAGCCAACAAATAGCCAAAAGAGAATAATAATAGATTGTAGATTTGAATTAACCGTATAAAACAGTTTTTGTTCATAGCCATATAAATGCAGTGCAGTGGGTATAAGCATAAGCAACAATATGTATAACTCAGGGCTATTTCCTTTTTCTATCGATGTAGGCAACTTAGTCGCTTTTAAAGTAATGTTTGCCGTGAGTATGAGTAAAAAGTAAGGCAACAAAGGAATAAGCTGAGCAAAGTAGCTGTTGGTGCTAATTAGTGTGGCATCATTATGAGTAAAAGCACTTATATTATCTATCAATAAAAAACCAGCGCTCCAAGCAAGCAGTGCGAAAGTGTAACGCCAGAAATTATCTTTACAATTAATTAAGCACAATATTAACCTAGCAATAATCAATGAATTCATTAACAGATGAAACAACAAAGAAGGTTTGGTTGTTTGGTATATTTGTCCTGAAAACTCAGCAGGTAAAAGAATAAAGTAACAAAAACAAATCAGGGTGAAAAATATGGCGGGCACTCGACCACTAATATATTTATTAAGTGGTGCATCACTTAAATGAGGATTGGTTTCTATTGCCAATAAAATAAAGAAATAAATAAAGAGTGAAGCAAAATCTTGATATAACTGCTGACTGATATTTGCAGGTATACCGTTTAATAACTTGCTAGTTATGGCCGCTAATATTGCTAAAAGCAGATATTGCCAAAATAATTTAAATGAGCGAGAAGTGTGCTTTTTATAACAAAAAAATAAAATAATACTAGCGATAATTTGTAAAGAGGATAAGGCGAAATTTGACGCATTTTCAGGGGGAATTGATAGCCAGTTAGCAATGAAGTGATAAGGAAAAAAGGTAACTAAGCCAGCTAATGTTACTATTAATTGTCTAACAGGTATTTGCAATTGTTATTCCTACTTGCTGTGCATTTTTATTATAAATCGTAAGTTACCCTGTCCTTTTATATAACACTTTAAGGTACCTAATGTAATTTATATTAACATTTTACTAACATCAAGCGGCTAAGCATATATAAGACATTACTAAAGTATGGGGTTGTTGGTGTATTTGTAGCCTTTTTAATACAGAATAAATTTAGTTCTTGATGAAAATAAGAAGCCTACAAGCTTGATTATAAACTGTTAAATAACTTGAAAGGCACTTTATCTAATCATTAAAGCGTAGGTAATGACAATATAGCTTCAACGCCAAAACACTTGTCTTTGTTACCTAGTTTATTGTGTAATTTAATTAAGCCATTATGGCTAAACATAATTTGTCGACATAACGCTAAGCCTATGCCACTACCTTGTTTTTTTGTGGTGTAAAAAGGAATAAATAAATTGTCAGCATTAGCAATTCCTGAACCATTATCTAAAATAGAAATATGTTGCCACTGTTGCTCGTTGGTATAACCAATGGTAATTATTTTCTCTTTGTTAGCGGCCATAGCTTCAACGGCATTTTTAAAAAGATTAATAAGTACTTGCTCAAATTGATTCTTATCCGCCTTAATCATTACGTGGGCTTCTACATTCATTTTAATTGTACAATCAGGAAATAATCCTGCGGTATTATTGATAATAGCTTGCAAGTTAAATTGTGTGACATGAGGTTTAGGTAAATGATAAAGCTGACTATAGCTAGCGATAAAACTATTGAGTGAGTCAGCACGTTCATTGATTATGTTCGCACCTTCGAGCAATGATTCGCTATTTATGGGGTGCTCAGGTGATAACAGTGAGCGTTGAAGCTTTTTTTGTAGCGATTGGCTTATGGCCGAAATGGGCGTCAATGAGTTATTTATTTCATGGCTTAAAACTCGTAATAAGCTCTGCCACGCGCTGCGTTCTTTTTCCATTAATAGACGTTCAGCATTGGTTAATAAATAAAGCTGATGCTGTTTACCTTCACTTAAAAATGATTCTTTAGATAAAAAATGCTCGCCGTGTAATAGCGATTGATTAAACTCGATAATACCCGGGGCCGCTTTTGCTATTGTTCGGCCTATAGGTAATGAAGAGAGCGAAATCTGATGAACTTGTTCGACGTTGCCAAAAATTAATTTGTTTGCGGAAGCATTAGCCATTACGACCATGCCTTCTTCATCTGTTGCGAATACCATGGCATCCATTTGTTCCATAATACGCTCTAGTAGTAACCTTGATTCTTTCGCTTCTATTTTATGCTTGGATAAAGTATCCGCTAAATTATTTATTAAATTTAACAACTCTTGAAAAGCTGTGTTAGTTTGTAATCTTCCGCGTAAAGAATAATCACCATCAATCATTGATTCGATTAGGTTGGAAAGGGTTCTAACTTGAAATTCAGCGCTGTGTTTACTCGCGACTATTACATAACAGCAAAGTAAAAAAAGAATGATAATAATAAAGGCAATGAGGTAGCCTGAAATATCAGTTAGCAATAGCGCAATAATATTAAAGATAAATAATGGCACGCAGACTATTAACAGTAACCTCACTTGAGTATCACTTTGTTTTGTCAGCTTATGATTAGCAAACCATAACTTGGCTAATTTAATCCAATTCATATTTACTCATGCGTCGATAAAACCCGCTACGGCTTAAACCTAAAGATTTAGCTGTTTCGCTTGCGTTACCACGAAAGGATTTTAACCGTTTAACTAGGGCTGCTTTTTCTAGTTCTTCCATTGTTAGAGAGGGATTATCTAATGAGTCAGAAGCGGTAGAATTTTCAGCCATCAGTAGATCTTTGGCTTCAATAACATCACCCTTACAAGTAAATAATACCCGCTCCATTAAATGACTTAATTCACGAATATTACCAGGCCAAGCGTATTGCTGTAATTTGGCGACTGCTGCGTCAGAAAGTACCGGGCAATTACGATGATATTTAGCACTAAAGGTTTGTAAAAAATGTGCTGAGAGTGCGGGAATATCTTCAATCCGTTCACTTAATGACGGTATTCTAATTTCAATGGTATTTAAACGGTAATAAAGATCTTGGCGAAAAGTATTGTTAGCAATGGCCGCTAATATATCACTATTGGTTGCCGATATAATTCGTACGTCAGCGTGTAATGATTTGCTACTGCCAACCGCTTCAAATTTTTGCTCTTCTAATACTCTCAGTAATTTAGCTTGTTGAGTAAACGGAATATTTGCTAATTCGTCAAGAAACAATGTTCCTTGCTCTGCCATTTCAAATCGACCAATACGATTTTCTTTTGCATCGGTAAACGCGCCCTTAACGTGACCAAACATCTCACTTTCAAATAAAGATTCGGGTATGGCTCCCATATTCACCGGAACAAAAGAATTATTAGCGCGTTGCGAAACCGAATGCACATATGACGCTAACATGCTTTTTCCAGTACCATTATCACCGGTTAGTAAAATACTCATATCACTAACGGCTAAATCTTCTAAGGTGGATAACAGCGTTTGCATTGCAGAAGAATGGGCAATAATTCCTTCACGACCTGCAGGGTGAGCTTGTGAGGTTAATAATTTATTTTGTTGGCTTAATCGTTGAGCAGTTTTATGTGATTTTGCTAGCGCTAATTGGTTATCAATGGCGCTTAACATACGCTCATTTTTCCAAGGCTTTTGAATGAAATCTTTTACCCCTGCTTGCATGGCTTCTACGGCAATATCAATAGTAGCCCAGCCGGTCATTACAATAATAGGAATAGCTAATTCAAGTTGGTTTATCGCATCAACTAATTGCAAACCTTCAGCACCCGATGTGGTGTCTTGTTGAAAATTCATATCAAGTAAAATTAAATCGACACTTTGCCTTTTCAAGTTTTCTAATGCAGCTTCTGGGGTGGTGACGGCAATAATATCAAAGCCTTCATCAGATAAGACAAACTTTAAACTCGCGATGATATTAATATCATCATCAGCAATTAAGATTTTTTTATTCACCGTTATTTATTCCAAAAATTCCAAAGGGTTGATTGTTCAAAATCATATTGTTCACTGTAAGTAAAAATAGTAGCAGGAACAAGCATTAGATAAAATATGTGCATGAACATCATGCACATATTTTTAGTTGAATGGCTACTGATAGCGTAATGCCATGCTCGGTTCCATTTTTACGGCACGTTTTGTTGGGGCAAATATTGCTAGCATTACAATGGCAGACAAGCCGCCAACAACACAAAAAGCTAATACATAGTATAAATAAACAGGCAATATCTCTGCAGTAAAACTATGAAATCCATAAGAAATCAATGCAAAGAGAGCTAATGACAAGCCTAACCCGACGATTAACTGACGTAAACCTTGCTTTAGAAACATACGCACAATGCTTTTATCGCTTGCGCCGACAGCTCGTCTAATGCCAACTTCGTGAGTTCGTTGTGCGACTGAATTTGCCGTTAAGCCATAAATACCTACCATCGCTAATAATAGAGCAAAGAACCCTGTACCAAAGGTGATTTTAGACATCAGACGCATTGAATCTCGCATCATATTTCTATTTTTATTCGCATGTTGAACCGAATAAGTCATCGCTATAGAGCGGTCTGTGGCAAACATCGCTTGATAAAAAATTTCTTCTGGATTGAGTGTGTTAGGTAATATTTTGTAATAAACAATATAGTTGTTGTTGATAAACTGTAAACCTGAGAGGTAAATCTCATCGGCACTGTCTAATTTGCCAAACAAAGTCATTGGATTTAGGCGATCCGTGACGACACCAACAATAAAGACTTTATGGTCAATCTCTTCAATTTTTATGCTAAAGCTTTTCTCTAAAGGTGACTCTCCAGGCCAGTACCGATTAGCCATCGACTGACTGATCATTGCTGTTTTACGGTTTGCAATTTTATCAAGGTGATTTAATTGACGCCCTGTTACTAAATTTATACCTATTGTTTCAGTATCACCAATGATCATGATGGTATCAATTTTTGGTTTATCTTCGTCTGATGCGTAATCTTGTCCTTCCAAAGTCACGGGTGTACCAATATTCCAGTTATTTGACACCATATCAACTACATTAGGATGTTGCTTTATTTGCTCTCTCAATGTTTGAAATAGTGCTAGTTGCTGTTGCGACTCAGGATACTTATTTTCAGGTATCATCATTCTAGCTGTCATCACATTAGTATAATCATCACCCATTTCAATATTAATTAGCTTGTTAGAAATAAAGCCAGAAATAGAGCCTATTAGCATCAATGTTGATACTAAAAATACTTGGGCTGTTACTAATATTCTTGAAATACGACCTGCTTTTTTACTTTGTGCACCACGGGTTCCATCACGTAATGTGGTGTTAATATCTTGGTTAGCTGAGCGCCATGCGGGTAATAAGGTCGAAAGTAGTATAGTGACTAATATAAATACAGTGCCCATCAGTACCGTTTCAAAGTCCATGCCCCAATGCCACCAAAATGAGCCACCGCTTGGGATCCACGAATGTAATAGAATTTCTGTATAGTCCAGGGCTGCACCCACTAACAATAAAGAGAGTATGCCACCAACCACTGAAATAATAATGCCTTCCCACATTAGTTGGCTGATTAATCTTGCCGTTGTTGCCCCTAATGCGGCGCGAATAGCGGTTTCTTTTTGACGCTCAATAGATCTAGCAAGTAATAAGTTGCCAACATTTATACAAGCTAGTAATAAAATCAACCAAGCAATGCCATTCATAAAAGCGAAAATAGCGCCGCCTTGGCCACCCACTTGTGCCATTTGGAACGTTAATATTTTTGCCGATTTTGTAAACTCAGGTAAATCATGTAGTTTTACATTTTGCTGGTATATTTGGTTAACCGCTTGACCCAATTCTATTTCAGCTTGTGCAATGCTTATTTCTTTTTTTAACCTACCGTAGGCATAATAATAGTCACTTGATTTTGCCGTAGCTTTAAAAACATCTTCTGATAAAGGTAACCAAACTTTAGAGGTATTAGGAAATCGATACCCTTGGGGCATAACGCCAATTATCTGAGTTGTTTCACCATTTAATATCATGGTTGAAGCGAGCACATTATCATTGCCACCCAGTTCACTTTGCCAGACATCATAACTGATCACAGCAACAGGAGCGGCACCTGATTTATTATCTTCAACTTGAAAGGTTCGTCCTAAAATGGGGGCAGTTCTGCTAAATTCAAAAAAGCCCTGTTGCACTGAACTCCCACTGACGTTTTTACCTGACTCTTGTACAGAGATACGAACATCTCTATCGTCATAAACACCAAATTCAGAAAAACTGGTTAAACTATTTCTGATATTTTGATATTCATAAGCGGTAATTAAATTATAGTTACCGTCAAATGCTATGCTGATTGATTTTGCTGTATCGCCTTGGGGTAATGGCAGCGGTTTGTAAACCATGGAATACAAGAATGAGAAGGTGTATAAACTAATAGATAAACCACCTATTAGAACACCAAGGGTCATCGCGGTAAATTTTGGTGATTTAAAAAGTAAACGTAGTGCATATTTTATATCTATTAACATTGACATAATGATTACCCCACAGCCAATTCAACAGGTTTAACTATGTTGGCTTGCTTTTTTATATTGATATTATCTTTGATTAATTGGCCATCGAACATTTCTAAACAACGACTTGCTCTTTGCGCTGAAGCCGGATCATGAGTAACCATGCAAATGGTTGCGCCGTCTTGATGTAATTGATCAAATAACTTTAATACGGCTTCTGCATTTTTAGAATCTAAGTTACCGGTCGGTTCATCAGCTAGAATAATTGCCGGGTCGTTTACTAATGCTCGCGCAACGGCAACACGTTGTTGTTGCCCACCGGATAGTTGCGAAGGGTAATGATTTTTACGGTGACTCATTTCTACTTTTTCTAATACTTCGTTGACTTTATTTTCTATTTCACTTTTAGATATTCCAGATTGATAAGTCAATGGTAGCATTACATTTTCGAAAACTGTTAAGTCAGAAATTAGGTTAAATGATTGAAAAACAAAGCCGATTTGTTTGCTTCTTATTTTCGCTCTTTCATCACGAGTAAGTGTTGATACATCACTGTCAGCAAGTTGATAAACTCCTGATGTGGTAGAGTCAAGTAAACCGAGTAAAGAGAGTAGTGTTGATTTGCCACAACCCGATTGACCACTTAGCGAAATATATTCACCTTTATTAATGGTTAGATTAATGTCATTTAAGGCTTTTGTTTCTATTTCTTCGGTTAAAAAAGACTTGCTGATATTTGTTAATGTGATTAATGCTGTCATTGTCTACTCCATTTTCAACTTGTAAGGTTTATTAGTTAATGTGCTTCTAGCTGTTACTCAATATTACTCATGATGTTTGTTAATTAATTTTGATTTCTGAATGTTCTTGCCATCGAGTTGTATCTGAAATAATGACTTCATCGCCAAGCATTAAACCAGAAAGAATTTGTATGCGATTTACCGAACTTTGCCCAAGACTAACGCTTTGTTTCTTCGCAAATTGTTGATCATCAGTAACTTTATAAAGTTTTGTATTCGTATGTCGGGGAGCAAATACTGGGCGTTTTACATAAAGAGCATTGTCAATATTACTAATTTCTATTAAGCCATCTACGGTTAACTCAGGGCGAGCTTCACTAGGTAAAGAGCCAGTCAATTTCACATCAACTAAGACCATGCCTGCTTTTACAGCAGGGTCTATACGCGTAATGACACCTAAAATTTCGCTTGTTCGGGTATCAACCACAACAGGCTGACCAATAACAATATCTCGAACTCGTACTTCTTGCACTTGCAATTCGGCAAATAAAGATTGTTGATCTGCCACTAGTGCAACACTATCGCCAACATGAGCGCGCTCTCCTAGCTCAAGGGAAACTTGTTGAACAATGCCTGCTGTTGACGAGCGTACTTGTAATGATTCAACCTGTTCTTGCATTCTTTGGTAGTTATTTCTAACTAAGCCGATACGTGCTTGTTGCGCTGTTTTTGTTGCGGTCATATTTGATTTCATTTTATCGAGTTTTTTTTGTTGAGCTTGCCAATTTTGCATTTGTTGCTTTACTGCTAACTTGCTCTTTTGGTAGTCCAGTGCTGAAACCGTTGCATTACCTTGTTTTATTAGTGAGGTTTCAGCATCAAGTTTTAACTTTGCCGACTGATAATTTAGATCGCCTGAGAGTACCGCGTTTTCTAAATCAACCATTTGAGATTCTAAAGACACATAAGCGGCATGACTTTCGGCTTGCTTTGCTACAAGCTCCCAGCGCGCTGTTTCTAATTCTCTATGCAACTCAGGATTTGATAGTTGTATTAACATATCCCCCTTATTAACCGCGGCACCTGCTTTAACGAAAACTTGTTCAACACGCCCTGAAACTTGTGAGGATACCCAACGAATATTGAGCGGCTTTAATACGCCAGTAGCACGAACATTTACTTTAAAATTACCTTGCTCAACTTTGGCGGTTACTAAGGCATTTCTTTCAACAATATAGGAAGCGTTACCTAGGACGTTTTTTAATGAAAATGTTGCCATCAAAGCTATAACTATTGGTGCTACATACCAATACTTTCGCCATAATGGCTTTTGAACCACTGCTCTTTGAATATCCATTAATTGTTTTCTTATTACTAAATGATGCCTTATGTATTACAAGACCTGTACCAAAGTTTTACTTTTTACTTAAGCTTTTGAAATGTTGGCGTTTGTTGCTTTGTTTTGCCACTCTTATGGTTTTGCCTTCGAGATGAGTGTTTCGATATCGACACACTAAAGTATTATAAAGTCGCAACTTTGCTACAGTTATTAACCTTGAAAATACTTATTTCATTAAGGTAATAGCGCTTATGGGCTTATTGTCGGGTATACTGTGCCCCTGCTTTAAATCTGAATTTTAAGCAATAACATAATCACCATTCACTACGCTAAATGGCTTAAGGCAACTTAATGATAAATAATGATCTTCTTCGTCGAATCAGCACGATTTTTGACTTTAATGATGAAAAAATACTTATGGTATTTAAATTAGGGCAATGTTTAATCAGTGCTGAACAGTTAGCCGACTTTTTTAAAGAAAAAGATGACAGTGCCTATCAGGAATTAGCCGATGTTCAATTGGCTAGTTTTTTAAATGGTTTAATCATTGAAAAGCGAGGACCAAAAGATGGTCCGCAACATCAAGCTGAAGAATCCTTAAGCAATAACATCATTTTCAATAAGCTAAAAATAGCATTGACATTAAAAGCTGATGAGGTCATTGCAATTCTTGAATTAGCTGAACTGAGTCTTGGTAAATATGAATTAAGCGCCTTTTTTAGAAATGTGAACAATAAACATTATCGAGATTGTAGTGATGATGTTTTGTCTACTTTTTTGAAAGGCTTAAAAATCCAAGCACAAAAATAATTCAATTATCTTTTTAGCAGAGACGTTAAATGTCATTTTCAAAACTTGGTTTATCTGAGCCTATTTTAAAAGCTATAGCTGACTTAGAATACGCAACGCCGTCAGAAATTCAAAAACAGGCAATACCGGTTGTTTTATCAGGTAGAGATCTTATTGCCGCGGCGCAAACAGGTACGGGCAAAACGGCAAGTTTTGCTTTACCACTGTTAGAGATGCTCAATACCGATCGCAAACTGCGTGGTAAGCGCATTCGGGCGCTTATTCTTACTCCAACGCGTGAGCTGGCGGTGCAAGTTGAGTCTAGCATTAGTCAATATGCTGAGTATTTAAACCTTAGCTCCATGGCAATGTATGGTGGTGTTGACTCAGCGCCTCATAAGCAACGTTTGATCTGGGGCATTGATATTTTAGTTGCAACCCCTGGCCGGCTTTTAGATATGGCACATCAACGTGCTTTACATTTTGATGAGCTTGAAATGCTAGTCTTGGATGAAGCTGACAGAATGCTTGATATGGGCTTTATTGATGATATTAATAAAATCATTGAACGACTGCCTAAACAAAGGCAAAACTTGTTGTTTTCAGCCACTATCTCTGATGATGTTCGTTCTTTAGCTAAAAGAGCCATTCATAATCCGGTTGAAATTTCAATTGCGCCAAGCCGTGCATCTAAGCCTAAAATTGATCAATGGTTGATTACTATCGACAAAGGTAATAAATCTGCTTTGTTAAGTCACTTGATTAACGATCTACAATGGCAACAAGCGCTTATCTTTATTGAAACCAAACATGGTGCGGCTAAGTTAGTGAGTCAGCTTGAGAAACGTGGCATAGAAGCTGAGTCAATTCATGGAGGTAGAACTCAAGCTGTTCGAGAACAAATATTAAGTGACTTTAAAACCGGTAAGATCAAATTTTTAGTGGCTACGGGCATCGCTGCTCGTGGTTTAGATATTGGTGATCTTGCCAGGGTGGTAAATTATGATTTGCCAGCGCAAGCCGATGAATATATTCATCGAATTGGTCGTACCGGTAGGGCAGGCGCTTCTGGAGAAGCTGTTTCTTTTGTTTCAAAGGATAATTTTAGGGAATTATGTGCGATTGAAAGCCGTTTAGGTCATGTAATCGCGCGCAAAGAAATTGAAGGCTTTCCTGTTAAAAAGGGTGTGCCTGTTTCTATTTTAAATTATGTTCCTAAAATTAAGCGCAGCTAATGACCCTATTTGAAAAAGTTAAGTCTATGAAAAAGAACATCTCAATTGTCTCTGTTCTATTGATTTTTAGTGCAGCTGCTTTTTATTTTTTTTGGCAAAGTCCCCCAGATTTTGAAGACTACGACGCAGGCACAGAACGAAAGACAGCTTTCTTTAGTTATTTTTTGCCTTTAATTAATGAGAAAAACAAAGAAATTGCCGCGACTAGAAAAACACTGCTTATATGGCGTAATAATCGAAATGATATAGGTTGGTGGGATTCACGTAAGCTAGCTGATTTGGCTACTTTGTATAGAGTGAAAAACTTTAACCTTGATAATGATGATTCGTGGAAAACCTTGTTAATGCATGTTGATGTATTGCCACCATCGCTTGTGTTAGCACAAGCGGCTAATGAAAGTGCATGGGGAACGTCAAGGTTTGCCAAGTTAGGTAATAACTATTTTGGCCAATGGTGTTTTGAACATGGTTGTGGTCTGGTACCTAAAAAAAGAGATTCTGGCAAAGCTCATGAAGTTGCTGCTTTTAGCTCACCTCAAGACTCGCTTGAAAGTTATATGCAAAATTTGAATAGTCATCCGGCTTATCTAGAACTGCGCAATATTCGAACTCAGCTCCGTACAGAAAAACAAACCATAGCAGGTTATGCCTTAGCTGCTGGGCTAATTAATTACTCTGAACGTGGTGAAGAATATATAGAAGAGCTACGTAATATGATTAAATTTAATAAGTTGTCCAAGCATGACAAAAGCATTAATAACATCTAATAAATAGCCATAAGTGAAGAAAGCGAAGAAAGCGAAACTATGCTAGAATTCGCCACCGAATTTGGTTATTCGATCTAATTAATTTTTTAACACAGAAGTAAACACTATGATTATGTCTCTTATACGCTGGCCAATAGGCCGTTTGATTTTATTAATTAACTTTATTTTTTCTCCTAAATCACCAAAAAGAATAGTTGAAGAACAACAAAAAATTGATGCCAAAACTCAAAGTTTAAGTTTGTATCAATTACCTAGCTGTCCTTTTTGTGTGAAAGTACGTCGTACAATGAAACGTGAAGGTTTGAATATTGAATTGCGTAATATCAATCAAAAAAATGATTACCGTGAAGAGCTTATTCGTGAAGGAGGTAAGCGTACCGTGCCTTGTTTACGTATTGAAAAGGCTGATGGTCAAGTAAAATGGCTTTATGAATCAAGTGATGTTGTTGCGCACTTGCAGCAATTGGTAAAAGTAGCTTAATTTTTAGTGATATAAAACATCACCTAAAATAATCAGTTAGCCCTGAAATTATTCCCCTTTTGTCAGTGTCTAATATCTCAAGTACTATTGCTTGTAAATTTAATTGTTAGGCACTGATATGCTAATTAAAACACCCAAAAACTTTTCCCTTAAAGATTCAGACGTTACTGATGAATCCATTTATCGTGAACGTCGCAGTCTGTTAAAGCAAATGGGCTTTCTCGGCGCTGGTGCGTTAATGAGTTCGGCCATTGCCAAAAATGCCAGTGCTGGATTTTTTAGTGCTGATGCTGACACTGTTTTTCAAACCACAGGGCTTGATTACAGTAAAGATACCCTTAATCAAGGTTTACTAAAAACGCCAGAGCAAAAAGTCATAACTCACAATAATTTTTATGAATTCGGCTCTAAAAAAAATCAGCCGGTGGAATTAGCGCAAAGTTTTAAAGTTGATCCATGGCAATTAAAAATATCAGGGGAGTGTGATAACCCCATCACATTAGATCATGATGATTTAACCAGACTATTCCCGTTAGAAGAGCGAATTTATCGTTTACGCTGTGTTGAAGCTTGGTCAATGGTTATTCCTTGGATTGGCTTTCCATTAGCTAGCTTATTGAAAAAGGTTGCGCCGAATTCTCGGGCGAAATATGTAGCGTTTGAAACCTTATATGATCCTAAGCAAATGCCAGGACAAGAGAACAGGCGTTTAGGTGGCGGTATTAAATATCCTTACGTTGAGGGGTTACGCATTGATGAAGCGATGAATCCATTAACCTTAATGAGTGTTGGTTTATATGGAAAAACACTGCCGCCGCAAAATGGCGCGCCTATTCGTTTAGTGGTGCCGTGGAAGTACGGCTTTAAAAGCATAAAATCTATTGTCGGCATTAAATTACTTGAACAGCAACCACCAACAACATGGAAAAAACTAGCCCCAAGAGAATATGGTTTTTACGCGAATGTTAACCCAAATCATGATCACCCTCGTTGGAGTCAGGCAAGTGAACGTAGAATTTCTAGTGGTGGTTTATTTGCTAGAAATAGAATTGCGACCTTACCTTTTAACGGCTACGGTGAAGAAGTCGCTGATTTATATCAAGGCATGAATTTATCTAAGCACTATTAGCTTTATACCAATTGAAATAATGAATCGCTCAACTTAGAACTACAGTAGCGAGCTTAGAACAAGCAAAATGAGCTAAACATAGTTATTCTATATTTCACTCATTTTGTGATGTTATCAGTTTGCTACTGAGTTCCCGAAGGGCGAGTTTAAAAGGCTTACATGCGGCGTTATTGATTTTGACAAGGGAACCACATGGATGTGGTGAATTAGGGTAATGCAGGAGCAATTACCGAGAATAACCATTCTCTTCAATCAATGCCTTGCCTCTAAGCCTTTTAATTCTCGCTCAGTGGTGTATTCATTAATTCAATTGGTATTATATACGTATAGGTAGGGGGTCCTCCCAGTTTTATGAATAGCAGCACTAAAATTTCTTTATTAAAAGTAGTTATACATTTGGGCGCATTGTTGCCTTTGTTGAATTTGTATTTTTTAGCCTTTGCAGATGAGTTAGGCGCAGACCCTGTTGAAGCGGTTATTCATTTTACCGGCATAGGGGCACTCAATTTATTATTAATAACTTTAACGATTACGCCTCTAGCTAAAGCTCTTAAGCAAGGATATTTATTACAAACAAGACGAGTTCTTGGGCTTTATGCTTATACTTATGCAGTATTTCATTTACTTAATTTTCTTAGTTTTGAAGTTCAGTTCGATGCAGCATTGTTCATAAGTGAAGTGATTGAACGTCCGTATATTACTATTGGAATGGTAGCTTTCATATTGTTAACGGCTTTAGCGATTACTTCACTTAATAAGGTAAAGCGGAAAATGGGTAAGTCTTGGCAACGTTTACACAACTTTAGCTATTTAATTACGCTGCTAGTCACCATTCACTTCTATTGGTCAGTAAAATCTGAGCTAACTTCGCCATTATTCTATTTTGTACTACTTTTGGTATTATTATTATTTCGGTATAAAAAACTAAAACGATTGATCTTATCTATTTTTAATAAATAGCTTGAGCTAAATGTCGCCAACTAACTCATTAATACGACCGTTGGTCGTGATTTTCTTATCATAGCAGGGCTTAATTTTACTAAGCCCTTGTCGTTAAAGCTAAAACGTAATATTCTTTTTAAGTCTAATTTATAAATAATAATAATAAAAATAAAAGTTTGCTATTACCTCAAGGAATACCAATGAACAAAACTCCGATGAAGTTAAGCTTAGTTGTGGCCGCTGTGTCACTTAGCTTAACGGCTTGTTTACCTAATGAAAAACAAGATGCAAAAGTCACTATAAATAAAAACCCCTTTCCAAGTACTTATAAAGTCTTACCACAGCAAAACATCTTATTTACTAACGCGACTGTTTTAATCGGTACCGGTGAACGACTTGATAATGCTGATGTATTAATAATGGATGGTAAAATCAAGCAAGTTGGTATTGATTTAACCGCTACAGATGTTAAGACCATTGATGCTCAAGGAAAATGGATTACCCCAGGCATTATTGATGTACATTCACATCTTGGTGTTTATCCAAGTCCTGGTGTTGAGTCACATGCTGATGGTAATGAAATGACATCGCCAAATACTTCAGAAGTATGGGCCGAACATAGCATTTGGCCACAAGACCCTGGTTTTCAAGCGGCTAGAGCGGGTGGCATAACTACCTTGCAAATTTTACCTGGCTCAGCAAATCTATTCGGTGGCCGTGGTGTTACTTTACGAAACGTACCTAGCCACACCATGCAAGGCATGAAGTTTATTGATGCGCCGTATGGTTTAAAAATGGCTTGTGGTGAAAACCCTAAACGGGTTTATGGTAAAAGAAAACAGACTCCATCAACGCGAATGGGGAACGTAGCAGGCTATAGAGCTGCTTGGACTGAAGCAACTGAATATAAAAGAGCTTGGAACAAATACGATAGTGATTATGTCGCAGGTAAAAACCCGCAAGCACCTGTGCGAGATTTAGAGCTAGATACTTTAATGGGCGTACTTGATGGCGAAATACTTATTCATAACCATTGTTATAAAGCTGAGGAAATGGTGGTAATGATAGATATTGGTAAAGAGTTTAACTATCACTCAGGTACTTTCCATCATGGCATAGAAGCCTATAAAATTGCTGACAAGCTAGCTGAAAATGCTAACTGTGTTGCTATGTGGCCAGATTGGTGGGGCTTTAAAATGGAAGCTTACGATATGATTGAAGAAAATGTAGCCATGGTCGATGCGGTGAGAAACTCATGCGCTATTGTTCATTCGGATTCAAGTACTACTATTCAACGATTAAACCAAGAAGCGGGTAAAGTGTTATATCGTGCTAACGACAATGGTTTTAATTTAAAAGCAGAAGATGCCATTAAATGGATCACAGCCAATGCTGCTAAATCCCTAGGTATTAATGACAAAACAGGTAGCTTAGAAGCGGGAAAAAATGCTGATGTAGTTCTATGGAACTCCAATCCATTTAGTGTCTATGCACAAGCTGAGCAAGTATTTGTTGATGGTGCAAAAGTTTATGATCGCTTTGATGAGAAATATCAGGCGAAAAGCGACTTTATGTTAGGGCAAGAGTAGGGGATAACTAATGAAACGATTAAAACAAATTAAATTAAATAAACTAAACCTTACCTTAAACTCTTTAATGAAAGTGTCAGCTGTGGCTTTAACTTTAGTTGGCGGTGCAGTACAAGCAAAAAGCATGGCTATTATTAATGCGACAGTTTATACCGTTGCCAGTCAAGGTGTTTTAGAACAAGCGACAGTGATTATAGATCAAGGTAAAATCACTGAGATCTATTCAAAACAAAACACGCCTGAAAATATTCAAGCGGATGAAACTATTGATGCTAAGGGAAGGATATTAACGCCTGGTTTTATTGGCACAATGAACGCTTTAGGTTTAGTTGAAGTAGGTGCTGTAGCTAGAACTCAAGATGGCTCTGATGATAAAGCAGATATAACCTTTGATGCCAGTCTAGCGTTCAACCCTAAATCAACCTTAATTGCTTATACGCGTAAAGGCGGTATTACAAGTAATATTGTTGCTCCGAACGGTGGCGATAAATTATTTGCAGGTCAAACCTTTGCGGTTGATCTATCAGGTGAGTTTACTAGCATTATTGAGAAGCAAAATGCAGTGTTAGTTTATTTAGGCTCTGAAAGTAAAGGTTCAAGAGCACAAAGACTACAAGCGCTTGATCATAAGTTTGCTGATGCACAAAAAGTTTTGGCAAAGCAAGCAAACAAAAAAGATGATAAAGACAAGGAAGCGAAAGAGCCCAAAAGAGACGAGCAGGTTATTAATGCATTGTTAGCTGGCGATAAGCCATTATTAGCTTATGCTGACCGAGCAACCGATTTACTGGCATTATTAGCATTGAAGAAAAAATACGGACTTGATTTGATTTTGGTTAGTGCAAGTGATGCCGTGTTAGTTGTTGATGAAATAGCAGCAGCTAACGTGCCTGTTATTTTGAGCTCAATTGAAAACTTGCCAAGTAGTTTCGACTCATTGCATGCTTCATTAACGAATATGGCCACATTAGCCAAAGCGGGTGTTAAAGTTATTCTAGCACCTAAAGGTGGCGCTCATAACTTAAATCAATTGCGCTTTGATGCCGGTATAGCTGTGGCTAATGGTTTACCTAAAGCTGATGCTCTTTCCGCTTTAACGGCGAATGTAGCGGATGTTTTTAAGTTAAACTCGGGGCGAATTGTGGTCGGTAAAAATGCGGATTTAGTTTTATGGAGTGCCGATCCTTTTGAATTAAGCACTAAAGTAGATTCTATGTGGATTAATGGCATACAAGTCTCTACCAAGTCTCGTCAAGATGCTTTGCGTGATCGTTACACAGGTAAAACGAATATGCCAAGAGCTTATTCCAAATAAAACAGAATTTTTCAATTTTAAAATTCTGATGTAAAGGTAGACAAGTTTTTGTCTGCCTTTTTTGTTTTTATACAAAGATGTCTTTTATACGAATACTTTCTTAGTTTAAATATACGCCATACCTTTAAGTCAAACGGTTCCTTTTTTGTCTGAAATCATCACTTAAAACATCTAATCTGCACTAAAAAATTAAATTCACAGCAATTTAAATTAAAAACATTAAAAATAAAAAGTCTTTTGTTTTAGTGTTTTAGCTCATAAGTAGAATGTTTTGTGCAATTATTTATTAATTTACTCTAGCCAAATGAAAAAATAAGAGGTATGGTTTTACCTGTCTTATGACAGCGTTGTCATTAATTTATGACAGCGCTGTCGTAAAACCAGAATAAAATATTATATTACTGTATTAGCAAAATATAAGCTTTGACTAGAATTTACTTCAAGCAAGTTTTGAAAGTAACTAACGGTTAACTAATACCAGTAAATAGAAAACTAACTTATTAAAACAAACGTGTGTAAGGGAAAGTCGATGTCATCTAAAACATTTAAGAAAGGCGTATTAGCGAGTTCAATCGCATTAATCTTAGCCGGTGGTGCTGCACCAATGGTTATGGCTGCCGAAGAAACTGCAGATAAAGAAATTGAAGTAATTCAAGTTACAGGTCTTCGTGGAAGCCTTAAAGCAAACATTAATGCTAAGCGTTTTTCAGATAGCGTTGTTGATGTTATCAGTGCAGAAGATATTGGTAAATTTCCTGACAAAAACGTTGCTGAATCTTTAGCACGTATTCCAGGTGTTACAATTCAACGTCAATTTGGTGAAGGCTCTTCAGTATCAATTCGTGGTGCTGGTGCAGAATTTACTAAAACGACTTTAAATGGTCAAAACGTTGCTTCTACAGGTTGGTTTGTACTTGAGCCAGCAAAACGTAGTTTCAACTATGAATTATTACCATCTGAGATTGTTGGTAAATTAGAAGTTTTTAAGTCTTCGCAAGCAGACATCGTTGAAGGTGGTGTTGGTGGTACAGTTGTTATACATACTCGTACACCATTAGAAATGGATTCTAACACGGCTTATGTATCGCTTGAAGCTCAATATACAGATGATTCTGAATCAGTAGACCCACAAGTATCTGGCATGTATAGCTGGAAAAATTCTGAAGAAAATTTTGGTGTAATGGTTTCTGCCGTAATGCAAGAACGTCAATTACAACGTCAAGGTAATGAAGCTTTCTGGGAATGGGGTGCCGGTCCGGTTGCTTTTGAACAAGACAGAAAACGTTCAGCATTTACTGTTGCACTTGAATGGGCGCCAACGGACAACTTATCTTTTGTATTAAATGCGATGGATATGCAAATGGAAGCAGACAATACTAACTACGCATTGTGGTTAACTCAGGGTGATCATAGTTGGTCTGGTAACACGCCAGAAGAATGTTTAGGTGGCGATTGTGCTGATCCTCGTGGTGTTGCAGTAAAAGGTCAATTAGCAACAGGTTATTACCAAGCACGCCCTCGTGAAGCAACCATGAACTCTGATGTGCTAGATTTACAAACAACTTATGAAGGTGACAGCTTTACATTAGAAGTACAGTTTGGAAAAACAACATCTACCGGTGGTACTGATTTTGAAATGGTTGTTGATGATGGCGTAAATACGCCGATTGTTGGTGGTACATACGATTTTACTAACGGCGCACAAACATGGGATTTACCAAACGGAATTGGCGGTCAATCAATGGCTGATTATGACCCAGGTTCATTAGTAATGGGTACAGGCTCTGCATTTAACAAAACACCAAAAACAGATGAAGAAACATACTTCCAAGCTGATTTTGAATATCAACTAGATGGTGACTTCATTTCTAGTATCAAAACTGGTGTTCGTTATGGCGATCATAATACGACTTCTCGTCAATTTTTCTTTGACCAAGTTGCAGGTTTTGATAACAGAATTTCTACAAGTGGTTTAAGAACAGGTACTGTAGATGTAGGGGATGGCGCATACCAAATTTCACGTTTTGACCCAAGTGCAATTAAAGATTGGGCAAAAGCAAGTATTGTTGGCGAAACTGAAGAGACTGGTTCATACAGCGAAATTGATGAAACTAATACCGCTATTTATGTAATGGCTAACTACAGTGGTGATGGTTTCCGCGGTAACTTTGGTGTTCGTTATGTAAATACTGATGCAACTTCTGTTTATTATGAAAGTGGTGCAAAAGAGTCTACCGATGGCAGTTACTCTGAAATATTACCTAGCGCCAATTTAGCTTATGACTTATCAGATGATTTAATCTTACGTGTTGCTGCAGCCCGTACTATGGCACGTCCTCAATACAATGACATGTATGTTAATCCAAGTGCCGTTGGTGCGAACGATGACTTAGATAATAACCAATTTTGGATTGTAGGTAATGTAGGTTTAGAACCTTTCTTAGCGGATCAATTTGAAGTAGGTGTTGAGTGGTATTTCAATCCAAGCTCATTATTATCAGCAACAGTATTTATGAAAAATGTATCTAACTTCATTAGTATTAATGAATACCATGCAACCTCTGCTGAGATTGGTTTTGGTGGTACTATGAAGCCAGGTGAAGTTGCTGCTGGTTGGACTGTACAAGAGAAAGAAAATGCAAAAGACGGTGAAGTTCGTGGTTTAGAACTACAATATCAACAAGATTTTGATAACGGCTTTGGCGTAATGGCTAACTATACTTACACTGATACAAGTACTGATAGTGATACCTTTACTGATAAAAATCCATTCTTAAGTGATAGTTCAGATCATGTAGTGAATGCTTCAGCTTTCTATGAAAATGAAGACTTCTCAGTACGTGTATCTTATAACTACCGTAGTGAATATATGTTGCGTGAAGAAGGCTCTTACGGTAACCGTTTACATGATGGTTTTGGCTCAGTTGACTTCGGTGCTGTTTATCACATGAATGACAACATTGATTTCAAATTGGATGTAGTTAACTTAACAGGTGAAACATCTGAGCAGTTTGGTAACAATGCTTTCCAAACAAATGCTAGCGGTTTTGCTGACGGTTTCCCACTTTATGCATATGAAATGGCAACACGTATTAATGCTGGTGTAAGCTTTAAATTCTAAGCGAACATTAACATTAAATGATGGAAGAAGGGGAGTGAAAACTCCCCTTTTTTATTTGTAAAAAATGATAATAATTAGTTGAAAATATTAACCTTCTCAGTAACACTCAATATAAGTCTGCAATCACATTTACACTTTTAGGATCCTTTCATGACTTCTGCAATTAGAACATTAAGCTTTGATAATCATAAGCAAACTAAAATTAAACACTCTAATGACTACCAACATGCTAAAGATCAGCAAGTTGTACCTTTAATAGTGCATGAGTTTGCACGTGCAAGTGCAGAAATGCCGATAGTATTTGTTAAGAATGCTGAAACAGGCGAATTTCAAGCGGTTGCATTACTTGGTTTATCACAAAATGAGAATTTATTTTATAGTAAAGACAAGTGGCTTTCTTCTCACTTACCTGCGTTAATTTCGCATCATCCTTTCGCTTTAATACCTTCTCAAAATGACGAGAATCAGCTGCAAATGGTATTGAAAGAAGATAGTCATCTAGTATCAAAAACAGAGGGCGATGCTCTTTTTGATGATGACGGTAATGAAACCGAGTATTTAGAAAAACGTAAAAATTCACTAGGTCGTTATTTCGAAAATAGCCATGTAACTAGCGCTTTTGTTAAGCAATTAAATGATATATCACTACTGAGTCAGCAAAATTTATCTTTAGAGCTAAATGGTGAAAAAATTGCTATAAATGGCGTCTACTTAGTTGATGAAAAAGTATTAAACGCTTTATCTGATGAAGACTTTCTTGAGTTACGTAAAAAAGGCTATTTAGCGCCTATTTATAATCATTTAAATTCACTGCACCAACTATCGCGTTTAGCTAAACTTAAAAGCGAGAAATAAGACTTACGAGTGCCTCTTCAATTAACGACCAATTAAAAGTGACTCATTATGAAAAATGAACAAATAAACTCTATTGCCATTGTTGGTGGCGGCTCATCTGGTTGGATGACAGCGTTATATTTAAATAAGCTCTATAATCATAGTGATAAAATCATTGAAATCACCTTAATTGAAAGTCCTAATATTCCAACCATTGGTGTTGGCGAGGCAACGGTGCACAGTGTTAGAAATTACTTTGCGGCTATGGGTTTAGATGAAAAAGAATTATTAAGAGAAACAAATGCAACCTTGAAAACAGGGATCATGTTTCGCAATTGGATGAAGCCTAATCTTGATGGCTCAACTCATGAATATTTTCACTCATTTGAGCAACAAAATATTTCCAGAGTCTTAGATATATCTTCTGCGTGGGTTGTTGATAAGCGTTTCGAAAAAGAACGATATGATGAAGCAATTTCTATTTCTTCTCATTTAATCAAAGATGGCTTATCACCTAAAAATGCCAACTCTCGTCCTTATGAAGGTGTTGTGCCGTATGGTTATCATTTAGATGCCATTAAAATGGCCAATTTCATGGCTAAAAAAGGTGTTGCTGCAGGTATTAAGCATATTAAAGCAATGGTGAGCGATATTGATGTAGACGGAAACAATATCACCGCAGTTCATACCGACAAGGGCTCTTTTAGTGCTGATTTATTTATTGACTGTACTGGTTTTAAAGGCTTTTTAATTAACAAAATAAAAGATCGCAGTGAAAACTGGCAGTCATTTGAAGATGCATTACCTTGTAATAAAGCAGTCGCAATTCAAATCGAATATCCGCAAGGCCAACACCCTAAACCTTATACAGAAGCAACTGCACTTAGCAATGGCTGGATGTGGCAAATTGATTTAGTTAACCGCTGCGGTACTGGTTATGTTTATGATGGTAATAGACTTACTCAAGACGAAGCTGAGCAAGAATTATTGGCTCATCATGGTATAGATAAAAATAATGCAAAAGGTAAAATTATTAGAAGTGTGCATTTAGATATGCATATTGGCTGTTTAAAAGAATTTTGGGTGGGTAACTGTGTTGCGCTAGGACTTTCGGGTGGTTTTATTGAGCCCTTAGAGTCAACAGGATTGCATTTAATCAATGCGAGTGCTCGTTTATTGGGTACTCATTTGACTGGAAAAAACACTGCGCAATCTGTTCGTGATTCTTACAATAAAATTATGAATGGTACCTATGAAGATCTTAAGCAGTTTATTGTCTTACATTATTGCCTAACCGATAGAGACGATACCGAATTCTGGCAAGATGTCGCTAAAACAGCACAATACTGTAATGGCTTAGAAGCAAAAATTGATACTTGGAAGCATAAAATTTGTGAGTATATGGATTTAGCAGGTGGTTATATCACCATGTTTTCTGATGAAAATTATCGTGCCATTTTATACGGCATGAATCATTACCCTAATTTGAATATTCCTGCAAATAGGGTTGAAAATGAAAAAATATACCAAGAATTTGATAATAGGGTTAAACAGGTGACTGGCTTAGTGATGAGTCATCAAAATTATTTAACTAATTTGCACAAGTAGAAAAAGTAAGGGCGTTAGTATGTCACCTCAAACAAGTTCTCAATCTCATTTAATAAAAAAAATCGTTATTGTTGGTGGTGGTACTGCGGGTTGGTTAGCGGCTAATCACTTAGCAAAAAACTTGTTAACTCAAGCCCCCGATAGTGTCGAAATAACGTTAGTTGAGTCAGCTAATATCCCAACTATTGGGGTTGGTGAAGGTACTGTGCCTATGATGCGTCAATCGCTACAGCATCTAGGCATTAGTGAAACCGAGTTTATTTTAGAATGTGATGCGACCTTTAAGCAGGGCATTAAGTTTGTCGATTGGGCTAAGAATCCAACGGCAGGTAAACCGAGTTATTATCACCATGTTTTTGATTACCCGCAAACTAGCGACATTGATCTAACCGCTTACTGGCTAAAAAACATCAAACAAAATGGTAGCAGTTATGTTGATACACTCTCTATTCAAGGGCGAATTTGTGACGCAGGTTTAGCGCCTAAACTGATTACGACACCAGAGTTTCAAGGTGCGGCCTCGTACGGTTATCATTTAGATGCTATTAAGTTTTCTGCTTTGTTAGCTAAGAATGCAGTAAATAAACTTGGTGTTAAGCATATTAAAGCTGACGTAAAAAATATAACTCAGCATGAAAATGGTGAAATAAAATCACTGTTAACGTTAGATCAGGGCGAAATATCAGCAGATTTCTTTGTTGACTGCACTGGTTTTAAGTCATTGTTGTTAGGCGAAAAACTTAAGGTACCTTTCAAAGATAAAAGTGATACCTTATTTGTTGATCATGCGGTGGCAATACAAGTACCTTATGAAGACGAAAATTCACCTATTGCTTCTCATACTATTTCAACCGCATTAAAAACCGGCTGGGTATGGGATATTGGTTTAAAAGAGCGGCGTGGTATCGGGCATGTGTATTCCTCAGCTTACGTTTCTCATGAACAAGCAGAGCAAGAGTTACGCGATTATATTGGCCCGATAGCCGATGACGCTAATAGTCGACTTATTCCCATGAAAATAGGTTACCGTGAAAAATTTTGGCATAAAAACTGTGTTGCTTTAGGTTTAGCACAAGGATTTGTTGAGCCGTTAGAAGCAACGGGGTTGTTAGTGTTTGATGCAACTGCCAAAATGCTGGCAGAACAATTTCCAAGTAGCAAACTTGATATGCCGTTAATTGCTAAACAGTTCAATCAACGTGTTGCCGTTAGTTGGGATAATGTCATTGATTTTGTTAAAGCACACTATTGTTTATCAAAACGTGATGATAGTGATTTTTGGTTAGATAATCGCGCTGAACATACTATTCCTGATTCTTTAAAAGAGCGATTAGCACGGTGGAAACATCAACCACCGAGTGCTTATGATTTTGCTAGTAAATTTGATATTTTTAATTTAGAAAATTATCAGTATATTCTTTACGGTATGGATTTTGATACACAGATGTCTCACTTTAGTAATCGCATGGCGCAAGATGATAAAGCGCAACAAGTCTTTACTGATATTCAACAGCAAGCTGAATTTGCAGTAAATAAATTACCTAAGCATCGTGATTTAATTAATAAAATTTACCAACATGGTTTGCAAAAGTTGTAATAGATCATTCGTAGGTAGACACGAAGGTAGTGAGGCTCGACAATGAAGTGTTTTGTCGAGGCAAGCATCTACCACCGTTTAATCATTTATAGGTCGCCACGAACAAGGCCTATAGGGGTATTGGTCACTTAGGTTATATCTGGAACATATAACCTAAGTGAGGTACGACAATGAAATACTTTGCCAAAGCAAGCCAGCATTAAATGACTAACCCTGCTGCTTGCATTTTTTCGGCATAGGGTTGCAACTGCTCATAATATTTATGCCAAGCATTAATTGAATGGCTAAATAACGGTTTTCTCACTTGCGCATTACTCATGGTATGAATAACGCGTTTGTTTTCATGAAAATTAAGGCAGGCATCTTGCCATGCTAAACCCAGAAACTGTAATAACTTTTCTGTTGTCTCTTTTTGATTATTAATAAGGCTTTGATAATTTAATGTAAAAATCTTATTTGGTAAGACGTTAAGCCAATGTTGCATCAAATGATGATGCGCAATAATCATCGACGTTAACTCATCTAGATCATAGGTATATTTATTTCCCTGACCGAGTATTTGTTTATAAGCGCCCAGTAATAAATCCATGGGCGGTCGTTGGCAATACACTATTTTTGCTTTTGGCAAAGCCATATCAATTAAGCCAATTGCTTTATAGTTTAGCGGCATTTTATCGGTGAAATAGCGTTTGGTATTTACATGCTTAGTTAATGTTAAATAATGATCGCCAATACTTTGCCAGTGCTGTGCTGTTAATTCATGGGCTAGAAATGGAAACGCTTGTTTTGGTTTTACCTTTTGTAAAATACTTTGAGTTGCTTGAGCCAGTTCGAACAACTCGTCTCCTGCTGCAACTTCACTATGACTCGAGATTATTTGCTCCGTCAAAGTTGTACCAGAGCGGGGTAAGCCGCAAATGAAAATTGGGCTGTCACTTGGTATCTCAGTTTTATTTTTAGTTAGATCCGTTTTATGACGGTTAAAAAGCTTCTTATCGAAAACTTTCTCAATATTACTGTGTTCATTTAATTCGATTTGATGGTCATAATCAAAGCTAGCTCTTTGCTTTGTTGCACCAAGTGTTAAGTATGAAAAGGCTGTGTCAAAATCTTTAGTGGCTTCGAAATGTTTAAAAAGACAATAAGCGGCATAAACTTGATCTTTCGCCTTAAAGGCACCTTCAGTATTTAATTGGCGTGTTAGATGTTTTACATCAATGTTAGGCATGAGTGCTTGTATATCACTACGACTCCAATAAGCAGAGGTGAAATTTGGAGATTGTCTAATACATTGCTCAAAGTGCTCAAGTGCTATTTTAAAGTGGCCTAACTCTTTGTGCATTATTCCTAACGAATTTAGCCAAGAAGTGTTTGTTGGCTCAAGCTCAACGGCTTTTTCCATTGCCTGCAGTGCTTGGTTTGTTTTACGTTGAAAGCGATAGGCATTGGACAATGCATGATGGCTTAACGAGTGCTTTGGATTATGTTTAATCGCTCTTAATGCTGCTTGCTCTAACGCATAAAATTTCTGTTGAAAAGATAGGATCATAAAAAGGGTAGTCAATGCAGGCAAGCACTTGGGGGCTTGCTCGATAATTTGCTGTGCATAAGATAATGCCTTGGACGCATGTTGTCTCTGCATTGCATTTTCTAATGCTATTAATGCATCATCTAGTGCGAATTCAGATGTTGTATTTGAACCTTGGTCTGTAATAACTATATTTGGCAAAATTAAGCTCTTTAGCTGAAGGCGTATATAAAATCATTTATTCATTAGAGTACAAAATAGCATAGATTTTAATTATTTTTCTATACATTGTTATTTTGTTTTGACAGCGCTGTCAAAACCGTAGATAGTAGTCTAAACTTTATTGGAAACATCACTATTGTTTCATTATAACAGCATAAAACAGAGTCTATGGATTAGAAATATGAATAAAAATACATTATCAACATTACTTTCTTCTACGGTGATAGGTTTATCTATTAGTTTTTTTTTATCTGGCTGTGGTCAAAAAACAATCACTACTGATAGCTCTGCTTCTCCTGTAGAGCTACACAATGTTAGTCAACAGGATATTGATAACATTGCTGCAAACCTAGATGTTAAATATCGAGTAGCAACCAATGTTCCTACTGATAAATGTGATGCTAAAGTTGCCAATGGGGCATGTTTTGAAGTTGAATTAAGCCTAACAGCGAAAGAGGCTATTTTAGCTAAAAATTGGGCGATACATTTTAGCCATATTTCGCCAGTGCAATCATCAGTGAGTGAAGAATTTAGAGTGATGCATTTAAATGGTGATTTGCACCAAGTATCATTATTAGAAAGCTTTTCAGGCTTTAAAGCCGGTGAAACTAAAAAAGTTATCTTTAGGGCTAATTTTTGGATGCTATCTGAAACGGATGCATTGCCAAACTACTTAGTCACTGCGTCTGACTTTCAGGCTAAAGTCATTGCCAGTACTCAAGTTGTTATTGATAAAGATTCAGGCTTAGAAATATTACCTTTTGTAGAGCCATTTAATGACGAAACAACACAATTTAAGCGCAGCAACAGCGATAAAACACAATGGTTAACCAGTGAAAAGTTGTATCAACGTAACGCTAGTGGCGTTGATAGCAAGGTTGCAAGTGATATATTAGTCACACAAGCCATTATTCCAACACCTAAATCAGTAAGTTTTGATGAACAAAATGCCACTGTTGATGTAAGCCATGGGCTAAGTGTTGATTTCTCAAATGTAGCAAAAGCAGAGGTGAATGCCGCACTTGAGCATTTAGCTAGCTTAGGATTGAAGCAAACAGAGCAAGGTTTTCCGTTAACGTTGCACATTAATACCGACAATACTAAAGCGATTGGCAGTTATAAATTTTTTGTTACCAATAAAGGCATTGCTATTATTGGTGTTGACGCCAATGGTGTTTTCAATGGTTTGCAGTCGTTAGCAAGTTTGTACACAGTAGGTCAACAAACATTGCCTATTGTTGACGTTGATGACGAGCCTCACTATGCATTTCGTGGCATGCTGGTCGATGTTGCCCGTAACTTTCACTCGAAAGAATTTATTCTATCTTTGTTAGATCAAATGGCAGCTTATAAATTAAATAAGCTGCATTTGCATTTAGGTGATGATGAAGCTTGGCGATTGGAAATTCCAAGTTTGCCTGAACTGACTGATATCTCAAGCAAGCGCTGTTTTGATACTCAAGAGCAAACCTGTTTGATATCGCAACTGGGCGCAGGTGTTGATACTAGCTCTTCTGTCAATGGGTTTTATAGTGTTAGTGATTACCAAGAAATTTTAAAGGCAGCGACTGCCCGCCACATTCAAGTGATCCCTTCTTTAGATATGCCCGGACATTCTCGTGCTGCAATGAAAGCGATGACAGCACGATATAACACATACCAAGCGCTTGAAGATGAAGAAAAAGCCAAGCAGTTTTTACTTGATGATTTTGAAGATATAACACAATATTCGTCGGTTCAATACTATAACGACAATACCATAAACGTCTGTCTTGAATCTTCTTATGCCTTTGTGTTGGAAGTGATGAAGCAAGTTAAGAAAATTCACGCGGATGCAGGACAACCACTGACCCGTTATCATATTGGCGCGGATGAAACAGCAGGTGCTTGGCTTGAATCGCCGGCGTGTAAAGCTTTTGTTGCTAACAATGACCAAGGTGTTACAAAAATGAGCGAGCTAGGGGCTTATTTTGTTGAGCGTGTTGCTAGTATTTTATCAAGCCTTGATATTGAGACCGCTGGTTGGAGCGATGGCATGGAGCATACGCGTGTCGATAATATGCCTGCTATTGTGCAAGCCAACGCTTGGGATGTGCTTTTTTGGGGTGGGCACGATAAAGTGCATGGCTTAGCAAATCGTGATTGGCAAATCGTTATCTCAACGCCCGATGTACTTTATTTTGATTTCCCTTATGAAGCAGCACCCAAAGAACATGGCTACTACTGGGCTTCTCGTCATACAAACACCGAAAAAGTATTTCAGTTTATGCCTGATAATTTACCGGTTCATGCAGAAATATGGTTAGACAGACAAGATATGCCATATGTCGCGGATGATACCAAAACGCCACTAGCTAAAGGGCAAACCTTTCTAGGCATTCAAGGGCAACTTTGGAGTGAAAATACCCGTACTGATGAAATGGCCGAACACAAGGTTTTTCCTCGATTGTTAGCGCTAGCTGAACGCGCATGGCACATACCTAATTGGGCTGTTCCTTATAACTACCAAGGCGCAAAATACAGTCAAGAAACTCAAACTTTTACAGCTAATATGGAAAAAGCACGTGATCAAAGTTGGCGAGTTTTTGCTAATGCTTTAGGGCAAAAAGAATTTGTTAAGTTAGAATTGGCAGATATTGAGTATCGTTTGCCGACTGTAGGGGCGATTATTGAACAAGGGATCTTAAGGGCTAATATCGCTTTTCCAGGTCTTGGTATTGAATATCAACTACAAAGTGGCAGTGATAAATCATCGACATGGAATATATACAATGGGCCAATAAAGGTAACGGGCGCTGTCAAAGTACGTAGTCGGTCATTGAATACATTAAGAACAGGTCGTATTACAAAAGTATTTTTCAATTAAAGAAAGCTGGTTTTACTTTTAAAATCAGCTTATTATTTTTTTCAATCAAGTGGGATAATTATTAATCATGAAAAAATATAAAAAAACAAATGACAACGCTGTCATTTATCGATAAGATGAAAACAGATAAAAATCTGACTGGCTATTTTTTCAGTTAGAAAGTATAAAGTACGAAAATAAAAGATATTGAATATTTAAGAAAAACTTTGAGGCTAGTATGTTCACAAGCGGTGACAATAACAAAGAGCTATTTTTAGGCATAGATGGAGGCGGCAGTAAATGCAAAGCCATTGTTATGAATGAAAATGATGAAATTTTAGGTACGGGCATTTCAGGTCCTGGTAATCCTTTACATGGCTTTGAACAAGCAACTAATTCAATTACCGAGTCGGCACAACTTGCATTAAAAGATGCGGGATTAGAGCACATCCAATTAAATGAACTCAATGCTGGTGTTGGTTTAGCTGGCGTTAATTTACCTGCCTTATATGATCAAATGAAGGCATGGCAACATCCGTTTAAACAGATGTTTTTAGCTCATGACCTGCTCATTGCTTGTTTAGGTGCTCATCACAGCAATAATGGCGCAGTTATTATTTCAGGTACTGGTTCATGTGGCTTTTCATGCATTGACGGTCAAGAAGTTTTAATTGGTGGCCATGGTTTTCCACAAGGCGATAAAGGCAGTGGTGCTTGGTTTGGTTTACAAGCGACTAAGCAAGTCTTGCTTTCTCTTGATGGTATTGTCGAATCGTCCTTAATGAATGACGTTTTATTAGATAAACTTTCCTGTACTAACGCAACTTCTATTGTGGAAGCGATTGCCGGTAAAAAAGCTACTTTTTATGCGCAATTGGCAAACTTGGTTTTTGACGCGGCAGAGCAGGGTGACAAAGTTGCACTTGCCATTGTTGAAGAAGGTGCAGAGTATATTAATAGTATTGCTCGAACCTTATTAGCGAGAAAACCAGCTCGCATATCTATGCTTGGCGGCTTAACACCACGTTTGCAATCTTGTCTTGATAAAAACTTGCAAGGACAATTGTCTGAGCCTTTAAGTGCTCCTGAAGTTGGCTCAGTGTTATTTGCACGTCAAGAGATATTAAAACAACAAGGCTTGAGTGCACAGCAAAGTGAATAACTTATAAATGTATTATTGAAAATATTTTAGGATTAAGGTTACATGGCACAACTTCGCTTTCACGCAAAACGTTTATTTGATGGTCAAAATTTTATTGATGATCAAGTCTTAACCATTATTGATGGCGTTATTAGTGCGATAGACCAAAATATTGATGAAGTTGATGTCAAAGCAACAGGTTTGGTTGTACCAGGTTATATCGATTTACAGGTTAATGGTGGTGGCGGTGCTTTATTTAACGACTCTCCCTCGGTAGATAAACTCAAAACCATTATGACCGCTCATGCTAAGTTTGGCACCACTGCGATGATGCCAACCTTGATCACCGATAAAGTAGAAGTGATGGCACAAGCTGCCGAAGCAATGGCGCAAGCTATAGCCGAAAAGGTTCCAGGTATCGTTGGTATTCATTTTGAAGGGCCACACTTATCATTAGCGAAAAAAGGTACCCATTGTGCGGAGTTAATTCGCCCTATATCAGATGCTGAGTGGCAAGTATTGTCTCGCAAGGATATAGGTAAAGTGATAGTCACTTTAGCGCCAGAAACTGTTTCTTCACAAGATGTGACACGTATGGTCGAACTAGGCATTAAAGTTTGCTTGGGTCATACCAATGCCGATTTTGCTACCGCACAAAAGGCGGTTGATGCAGGTGCAACTGGCTTTACTCATTTGTTTAATGCTATGTCGCCACTGCAAGGCCGAGAGCCCGGTGTCGTTGGTTGTGCATTACTCAATGATAATACCCAAGCAGGATTAATTGTTGATGGACATCATGTGGATTATGCAAGTTGCCAATTAGCGATTAAAACTAAACCTACAGGTGGCATTTTTTTAGTGACTGATGCTATGCCGCCAGTTGGTACTCATATGAAGGAGTTTCCTTTGTATGACAGAACGGTTTATGTAGAAAATGGCAAATTAACATCAACAACAGGTGAGTTAGCTGGTTCGACGCTTGATATGGCTACAGCTGTTAAAAATACGCACATTGGTTTGAAAGTTCCACTGGATGAGTCATTACGCATGGCGAGTTTATATCCTGCTCAGTATTTGTATGCCAATGATGAGCTAGTACGTGGTGAATTGAAAATAGGGATGCAGGCCGATTTGATTGTTTTAAATGATGATTTTAGTGTTTTTGAAACATGGATAAACGGAGAAAAATTTTAGTCGAAAAAATAATAACAAAATTAATGCAGCACCTGAGTAGTTAATAGGTAAGCAGTTCACAAATTAATAAATGAGGAAGTTATGGAAATGTCAGCTACGCAATTTAATGATAAGCAAGAAAAAAAAGAGAACCAGCAAAGCAATGCGCTGCCAATGATTATAGTTGCAGGTCTATTTTTTATTCTAGGTTTTGCAACTTGGCTTAACGGCTCTTTGATGCCCTATTTAAAGCAGATATTGCAGCTAAGCCCTTTTGAAGCCTCGTTAATTTTATTCTCTTTTTATATCGCAGTTACTTTTACCGCTTTACCATCAGCAACCATTATTCGAAAAGTTGGTTATAAAAATGGTATGGCATTAGGTATGGCGACCATGATGATTGCAGGTTTTCTGTTTATACCTGCCGCGAAAACTCAAATATTTGCTTTATTCTTATTCGCTCAGCTTGTTATGGGTACAGGAATTACGTTATTACAAACGGCGGTGAATCCTTATGTAGTTCGTATTGGTCCAGAAGAATCAGCCGCAGCACGTATCTCTATCATGGGCATTTTAAACAAAGGTGCTGGTGTGGTTGCGCCAATGGTTTTTACGGCATTAATTTTAAGTGGTTTTCAAGACGTGAGTGGAGAATTGAGTCAAGTTCAAATTGACGATATGGCAAATTCTTTAATATTACCTTACTTAGGTATGGCAGTATTCTTAGGTCTTTTAGCTGTAGCAATTAAAAAATCACCTTTGCCAGAGCTAGAAAGCGAAGAAGAGGCTGAAAGCGAGGATCATCAAGGTCATCTTAAAGAAGCATTATCTCACCCTAATTTAGTACTAGGTGTTGTAGCATTATTTTTCTATGTAGCAGCGGAGGTTATTGCTGGTGATACTATTGGTACTTTCGCACTATCGTTAGGTGTAGGAAATTATACCATGATGACCTCTTACACCATGATTTGTATGGTTGCAGGCTATATCTTAGGTATTGCACTTATTCCGAAATTTATTTCTCAACAAAAAGCATTAATGGTTTCAGCTGTTATTGGTTTGTTTTTAACGGCAGGCATTGTTTTTGGTGATAATAACTCTTTTGCAATTGCCAATGCGATACTTGGTGGTGTTGAACTCCCAGATACTCTTGTACTTATTGCTTTTCTAGGCTTTGCTAATGCTATTGTTTGGCCTGCTGTATTCCCTCTGGCATTATCAGGTATGGGTAAGTTAACGAGTGTTGGCTCTGCGTTATTAGTTATGGGTATTTCAGGTGGCGCTTTCGGTCCATTATTTTGGAGCTTATCTTCAACATCTAGTATGGGTGAGCAAGGCGGTTATTTGGTATTGCTCCCATGTTACTTATTTATTTTATTTTATGCTGTAAAAGGCTGCAAAATGAAAAGTTGGAAGTAGTTATAGCAAATAAACTACAACTAACGACAGAATTATGAGTATCGGCATTTCTTCTTGCTAATACTCATAAAAAAACTCTGCGGTTTAAGTTAGTAACTTCATTATTGATGATATTAACTTTTAAAGTTGAGGGTGCGTTAAACGATCATTTGATCGACCCTGAGTTTTCTTGGCTCAGGGTTTTTTTATGTAAAATAACTACTTGTTATTCACGTGGTTATCTATTTATGTAATATGATATTTACAAAAAAGCGTGATAAAAAAACACGCTATCATTTACTCTTTACATTGTTAGTGTATATTCAATACCCATAAATCATTATATAATTAAAGCTGTAAATATTATGACTGGACAAAAACGCACCGTAACTATTATCTATTATTGTGATGACGGTTTAGAACTTCATCATAAAGTAAAAATATTTGCTCAAAATGAAGTTGGTCGAGTTATTATTCCACCTGCATTTAAAGAGGGTAAGTCGATTATTGCCGTTTGTGATGGTGAAATTGAAATCCTGAATAAGATTGGCGATCGTATTTTGTCTGTAAATTACGTGGCCTAATATACTGTTCTTAACCTCTACAATAAAAGATACTCATGATCATTGATGGAAAACAAGCTGCGGCAGATCTGCGCGTAGCGCTTGCTATAGAAGTAAAAAAGCTTAAAGAATCTAAAGGGATCACACCTAGTTTAACCGTGATATTAGTGGGAAAAGACCCTGCTAGTCAGGTGTATGTCCGCAATAAAGCTAAGCAAACTATTGAAGTGGGTATGATTTCAAACGAAATTAGATTACCTGATACAACTAGCCAAGAAGAGTTATTAAATCAACTGTCAGTATTGAATAATGATAATTCAGTTCATGGCATATTGGTACAATTGCCATTGCCTAAGCATATTGATGAAAGTGTTGTTATTGCGGCAATTAATCCTGAAAAAGATGTTGATGGCTTTCATGCAATGAACTCAGGTCGATTGCTTAATGGCGAAGACGGGGCTTTAGTACCTTGCACTCCACAAGGTTGTATCATTTTAGCTAAACAACATTTAGGTGATGATTTATCAGGTAAACACGCCGTAGTTATTGGTCGCTCAAATATTGTTGGTAAGCCGGTTGCTCTTTTGTTGTTGCAAGAAAACTGTACTGTCACTATTGCGCATTCACGTACCAAAAACTTAGCCCAAGTTTGTCAGCAAGCTGATATTTTAGTCGCAGCTGTTGGCCGTGCTGAATTTGTAAAAGCTGATTGGGTGAAAAAAGGTGCAACGGTCATTGATGTTGGCATCAATCGCATTGAAAATACTGAAACAGGCAAAGCTAAATTAGTTGGCGATGTAGATTTTACCGCCGTTAATGATGTTTGTGGCGCGATAACACCTGTTCCCGGCGGTGTTGGTCCTATGACTATTGCTTGTTTGTTAAAGAATACGCTTGAAGCTGCTCGTCGCCAGTCTGCCAATTTGTAGAACGTCACGAACGAGGCCTATAGGGATATAGGTCACTTAGGTTATGTCTGGAAAATATAACCTGTAGTGAGGCACGACAATTAGCAGTGAAGCACGACAATTCTCAGCAGATACATTTCGAGGCAAGCATCGACCTACATTATATTAATTCTTACTGTCTAACTGTTTATCACTATATTCTAGTTTTTTATAATCTTTACCCGCCGCATCAGCAAGCTCAGCAGGCATATAGTTTTCATCATGCTTAGCTAACACTTCGCTAGCTTCGATACGTAATTCACCTGCAGGTCCTCTAGCTAAAGAGCCATTAGCAACAATACCTTGCC
Organism: Colwellia sp.; assembly: GCA_029938115.1. Lineage (GTDB taxonomy): Bacteria > Pseudomonadota > Gammaproteobacteria > Enterobacterales > Alteromonadaceae > Colwellia. The sequence continues at coordinate 69,562 of JAPYOP010000015.1, forward strand.
CTTCGCGAAATAAGTCAGGCAATATACCTTCATAATAAACGGTAATCATCGGGTCGCTAACATCGAATATTATCGGCATTTTCATGTCAGATAATCTAAATGAAACTTTTAAGTTATCTGGATCACGTTTAACGCTATTAGGGACAACCAAACCACCAATTCGAATTCGTTGACCTATGCTTGGCTTAACACCAGAGTCTTTTTTACCTTGAGTGATTTCAGATGGTGTATAAAATAAATCTATATTTTGACTTAAGGCATAAAGTACTAGGCCTGCAACCACGGAAATACCTATTAATATTGAAGCGACTATAGTTAAACGTTTTTTACGGCGGGGATTCATTGGGTTTCCTCATTAGGATTATTGGTTGTGGAATTTTGACGGTTTTTACGTACTTGACGCAATTTATTTTCTCGTTGTTGGCGCGCACCAATTTGCTTAATTACTTTGGTATGACTGGTTAATGAGCTAAAAAGTAACCCCGCAATAAGCGCTGCGGATACACCAAAAGATAGCCAGACATAAAAGCCATAGCCACCCATATTTAGAAATGCGCTAAAACTGTCAAATTGCATTGTTTTTCTCCTGCGCTATATGTTTGGATAAGTGCTCTGAAACTAATGTTCTAACCCAAGGTCGAATACTATTACGAGTTAGAATTTCGCTGCGAAAACGTATGCAAATTATTGTGGCAACTAATAATGCAAAGCCAATGAAGCAAAACACAAAAGGCCAAAGCATATCAATCGACATTGACGGTTTACCGAGCTTACTTACCGTTGAACCTTGATGGAGGGTATTCCACCACTCGACTGAGTATTTAATAATCGGTAAGTTAATCACGCCAACAAGGGTTAAAATCCCGGCCGCTTTACCGGCTAAGTTTTTGTCTTCAAAGGCGTTGTGCAAGGCGATAACACCTAAATAAAGAAACAGTAAAATAAGCTCAGAGGTTAATCTAGCATCCCAAATCCACCATGTACCCCACATAGGTTTCCCCCATGCCGCGCCAGTAATTAAGGCTATAGCAGTAAATATAGCACCAACAGGTGCCATGGCTGCTGCAGAAGCGTCCGCTAATTTAAATTGCCACACCATTGAGGTAAATGCTGCGATTGCCATACCGAAATATATACCCATAGAAAGGGAAGCTGCCGGTACGTGAACGTAAAAAATACGAAAACTATCGCCCTGTTGATAATCAGCAGGAGCAAAGGCTAATGCCCAAATAATTCCTATCGACAAAAAGAGTGTAGCTAAAGCACCTAACCATGGCAGAATTTTTCCGGTGAAGTGATAGCTCACTTCAGGATTAGCGTAAGGGTGTAACCATTTCCACATAGATTATGCTCTTCTTTTTATATTAATAACTTATACTCATGCTACCTCGAAATGCTCAGTAGTCCTGAAACAGACACTTTGAAGAGTCATGAGTATATATTAGTTAGTGCTGACTTTTAAAGCAGCACCAACGGCAAAAGGGGCTAGGGTTAACGAACCAATAAATAGCGCGGCAATTATAGCAAGTTGCCCGCTATAAGGTAAACCAAGCGCGGCGGTATCTATGGCGCTGGTCGCAAAAATCAACACTGGAATGTATAAAGGCAACACCAGTAAGCTTAATAGTACACCGCCTTTTTTAATGCCAACAGTTAAACCAACACCTATTGCGCCAAGTAGACTCAACACTGGGGTGCCCAGTAATAGTGTTAACATTAATGCGCCATAACTTTGTTCATTTAAATGTAAAAGTACCGCTAATAGTGGTGCAATTAAAATCAGTGGTAAGCCGGTAATTAACCAATGAGCGACAATTTTAGCGAGTACTAAAATAAACACAGGATGTGGGCTTAATAACATTTGTTCCAATGAACCGTCGTCATGATCTGATTTAAATAATCTATCTAACGATAATAATGTTGATAGCAATGCAGCAACCCAAATTATTCCCGGTGCTATTCTGCTTAATGTTTGTGCTTCAGGGCCTATGCCCAAGGGAAATAAAGTCACAACAATAACAAAGAATAATAGCGGATTGATAATGTCATCCTTATGACGCATTGCTATGGTTAAATCACGCTTAAGCACCAATGAGAATACAGCACGATAAGATAAGTTAGCGATAGACATGTTGTGCTCTTCTCTTCTCTTGGTTGTGTTTTTGAAACCGGTTATTCATGACTTATTACTTACATCTCTAATCAAATACATAATCTAAAGTGATTTTTTTTACTTGCTCAGGCTCAAAAGTGAGTAAATCTTGATGTGTAGTTAAAATAACACAACCACCTTGTTTTATGTGAGCTTTAAATAGCAGCTCTAACGCACGTACACCCTGTTTATCTATGGCTGTGAACGGTTCATCTAAAATCCAAATTTTAGCCGTTGATTTATATAAACGCGCCAGTGAAATTCGTCGGTGTTGTCCAGCACTTAAATGTGATGCCAAACTGTCTTCAAAACCAGTTAAGTTTACTGCAGATAATGTTTTTTCAATATTCACAGCGTTATTCGGTGCACCTTGTAGAGTAAGGTTAAAACTTAAGTTTTCTGCTGCACTCATCTCACCTTTTACCCCTGGCAAATGACCAAGATATAATAAGTCTTGATGGAATTCTTCACGAGACTGACTTATTAATTGCTGATTAAAAAATACTTCGCCTTCGAAAGGCTGGGAAAGACCGGATAAAATACGTAATAAACTCGTTTTTCCTGAACCGTTAGGCCCTTCCACTTGCACAATGTCGCCAGCGTTGATTTCAATATTTAGTTGATCAAACAACAAGCGCTCTTCTCGAATACAAGTTAAATTTGTCACGCTAATTAATGGTGGTGTTAGGCTGGTAGCTTGATTTACAGACAAAGTGATTATTTCTCTATTCTTTATATAGTTATATGATTATTGCAAATTAATGCTGCAAAGTTTAACTGATGTTTGTCAGTTAAATCTTGATTTGGATCGTATTAACTCTTTACGTAATATCATACCATAGCGAAAATATTATTTAGTAAAAAGTCACGTTGATAATTTGTAATATTTAGAAACAATTATCAAATACCTCTGCTTAAAGCAATTAATCTTTTCATCGATTAAAGTGTGTTAGAATTGCGCGACTATTTTTTAGCGTGCTGCATTTTTACTGTTCCTACTTTAAAGTAACATGCTTGATTTCAAAATAAGAAAAAGAGTAAACGGAGAAATAAATGAATTCCCAACTTTTACCTGAGTTGCTTCCTAGTCTTTTGCCAGAATTGGGCCACTTTGCTTTGGTAATAGCCCTAGCTTTTGCATTATGTTTGACCATCATTCCTATGATTGGCGTACACAGTTCTCAACATAAATTGATGAGCTATGCTAAACCACTCACTTTCGGCATGTTTATTTTTACCGCGATAAGTATCATAATTTTAGCTTATAGCTTTGTTATTGATGATTTTTCTATTAAATATATTGCCAATCATTCTAATAGTCACTTACCTTACTATTTTAAAATAAGTGCTGTTTGGGGGGGGCATGAAGGCTCTTTGTTACTTTGGGTTTTTTCATTAGCGGCTTGGACTATGGCGGTTGCTACGTTTTCAAAAAATGTCGAACAAGAATTTATTGCGCTGGTGCTTGCCGTAATGGGCATGATAGCCGTGGGCTTTATTGCTTTTACTTTATTAACCTCAAACCCTTTTGAGCGTCTATGGCCAAATGTGCCATTAGAAGGACGTGACTTAAATCCACTGTTACAAGATGTTGGTTTGATAATTCACCCGCCATTATTATATTTAGGCTATGTTGGTTTTGCTGTCGCTTTTGCATTTGCTGTTGCTGCGTTAATGTCAGGTAAAATGGATGCTGCTTGGGCGCGTTGGTCTCGTCCTTGGACTGTTGGTGCTTGGATGTTTTTAACCTTAGGTATTGCATTAGGCAGTTGGTGGGCATATTACGAACTTGGTTGGGGCGGTTGGTGGTTCTGGGATCCTGTTGAAAATGCTTCTTTTATGCCATGGTTAATTGGTACTGCGCTTATACATTCGTTAGCGGTAACAGAGAAGCGTGGCACCTTTAGGAACTGGACTGTATTATTGGCGATTTTTGCTTTTAGCTTAAGCTTACTGGGCACCTTTTTAGTCCGCTCTGGTGTTATTACTTCTGTGCACTCTTTTGCTGCAGATCCATCGCGTGGTGTTTTCATTTTAGTGCTATTAGCAATAACTGTTGGTGGCTCACTAACCTTGTACGCTTTTAAAGCCAGTAATGTTGCCAGCTTTAGCCGCTTTGCACTTTATTCTCGCGAAACAGCCTTGCTTATGTGTAACATTATTTTAGTGGTTGCTGCTGTTACTGTGTTGTTAGGTACTTTATACCCACTATTGGTTGATGCCTTGGGGTATGGCAAAATATCTGTAGGGCCTCCTTATTTTAATGCGGTATTTGTCCCTATTATGAGCTTCCTGTTTGTTATTATGGGTATTGGTCCATTGATACGTTGGAAGAAAGCAAAGAAAGGTGAATTGCGTAAACAACTAGTCAATCCATCTGTATTTAGTGTTGCTTTTGGTTTGTTATTCCCCATTGTTTACGGTGGTGAATTTAATGCCTTAGTTGCTATGGGCATAACCTTAGCTTCATGGGTTTTCTTGGTGGTGCTTAAAGATTTAATCAACCAATATAAATTAAGAACCATGTTAAGTTTAAGTCAATGGGGCATGACGGTAGCACATGCCGGCATTGCTGTGACTATTGTTGGTGTAACATTAGTATCAAGTTATGAAAGCGAAACTAATGTAAAAATGTCGCTACATGAAAAAGTTGAAATTTCAGGTTATCAGATTGAGTTTAACGGTATTAAACAGGTCGAAGGTCCAAACTATAGCGCTGATCAAGGGCAAATCAATATTTATAAAGGCGATGATTTTATTGCCTTATTACAACCTGAGCGTCGAGCTTACCGTGTGCAATCAATGGGAATGACTGAAGCTGGTATTGATGGCGGCTTATTCAGAGATATATACGTTGCTTTAGGTGATCCCCTTGACGGTGGTTCATGGGCCATTCGTGTTCATTATAAGCCTTTTGTTCGTTGGATTTGGCTTGGCGCTTTGTTTATGGCACTCGGTGGTATATTAGCCATGATGGATAAACGTTATCGTGTTAAAAAACGAGTCAAAGTTACGGTTGCCAAAGCAACAACTCAAGTTGTATCGGAGTTATCTTAAATGAACAAAATCATTCGCTTTTTACCGCTTGTATTGGTCATTGCTTTAGGTGTCGTACTTTATCGTGGTTTATCGTTAAATCCACAAGATATGCCTTCGGCATTGGTTGGTCAGGTTATGCCAGACTTTTCATTATCAACATTAAATAATGAAAATAAAACAGTCACTAAAGCTGATTTAGTAGGAGATATTGTTCTATTGAACGTTTGGGCAACGTGGTGTCCAACTTGTAAATATGAACATCCTTATTTACTTGAAATTGCCACCGACCCTAAGCTAAAAACTCAGGTGAAACTTTATGGCGTTAACTATAAAGATGAGCGGTTACCGGCGCAGCAGTGGTTAGCGTACTATAAAGATCCCTATCAGTTTTCTATTTTTGATGATGAAGGTTTACTAGGCGTTAAGCTTGGTGTTTTTGGTGCACCAGAAACCTTTGTTATTGATCATCATGGTGTTATTCGCAAGCGTTTTGCCGGGGCTATTGATGTTCGAGTGTGGCGCAAAGAGTTTGAACCCTTAATCAAACAATTAATTACAGAAAAGCAGCAAGGAAAATAGATATGCTAACTAGAGTTTTATTTATTGTCGTGATTATTACCTCCGCTCTGCTTGTGGTTAACTCAACTCAAGCAAGTCCGGTAGAAACCTTTGAGTTTCAAGATGACGTTACAAAGGTTCGTTTTCAAGCTTTGAGCAAAGAGTTACGTTGCCCTAAGTGCCAAAATCAAAACTTAGCTGACTCTAACTCTACTGTTGCTTCCGCACTTCGTTTAGATTTATATAACTTGTTGATTCAAGGCAGATCAGATGCCGAGATTATTGATTTAATGGTTGGCCGTTACGGTGAGTTTGTTTTATATCGGCCTCGCGTATCAAGTCTTACTTATGTACTTTGGTTTGGCCCAGCACTATTAATTTTTATCGGCATGATTGTGGTGTTCCTTATATTACGTAGAAAACCGATTATAAAAGAAGAGCTTGTTTTAAATTTAGAGCAACAAGAACAGTTAAAGAAACTATTAGCAGATGGTGACGACACCAGTCTAGCCTCAAAATCAAATCAAGAACAAGCCAATAAAGAGTAGTTGTTATTATGGAAATTGTATTAATTCTCATTGTTTTTATTGCCATACTGTTATTAGTTATTTGGCGACCATTTTTTAAACAAGAAAAAAATCAAAAGAATGCTGAACTTGTGACTACAACTCAAAAAAGCATTCGAGAACAAACGAATATTAATTTATACCATGAGCATAAAGCTGAAATAGAGAAAGATTTTAGTGATGGTGCAATTGATGAAGAAAACTATCAATATTTATTAGCTGAGCTTGATAATAGCTTGCTTCAAGATATTGAATCCTCAAGAAAAGATGTAACTACGGTGTCAATTAATGAAAAATCATTCAGTATAGTTTGGCCAGTATTTTTATCGTTATTTATTGTCGCTTTTTCTGTCGCTTTGTATTTAAAACAAGGAACTTTAGATGCCTTAATGACAGAGCCTGCAGCCTCGCATACTAGCGAAAAAGGACAGATGTCAGCGGAGCAACAAGAACAAGATCGCCATGAGCAAATATTAGCGTACGTTGAAAAGATGCAGAAACATTTAGCAGAAAAGCCAGATGATGGTGAAGCTTGGTACAACTTAGGTCAAACTTATGTTGGCGCTGGAGAGTTTGATTTTGCCATTGCTGCATTTGAGCAAGTTATTCGCATTGAAGGTGAACATGCTGATTTAATTGGTGCTATCGCTCAAGCGAGCTATTATCGTAATAATCAGCAAATTGATGAAGAAGTGCAAGCGTTAATTGATAAAGCATTGGCGTTAGATATTAATGATCCCTCCACTAATATTTTGTTGGGCATGCATAACTTTATTGCTCAAGAATACCAACAAGCGATTGGCTACTGGCAGAGAGTGATTGATGCTAATAAACCAGACGTTAATATTGCCGCATTACAAGAAGCAGTGGCTGAGGCAAAAAATCGCCTTGGTATCTCATCAAACGAACAATCTAAACCACAAGTTGCCACAGGTCCACAATTAAAAGTGAGTGTGAGTTTATCCGCGGATGTTTCTGAACAATTAGCACAAGGAGAAGATAGAACTGTCTTTGTCTATGCTATTCCAACCGATGGTAAGCGTATGCCTCTGGCGGCATTAAAATTAATGGCCAGTGATTTGCCTAAAATTGTTATATTAAGTGACAGTAACGCTATGTATGCACAAAGTAATTTGAGCAGTGTTAGTAAAGTGCATATCTATGCTATTGTTTCTAAACAAGGTGGTGCGGGTATTAAGCCAGGCGACTTTAAAGCTGAAGTGCGTAATATATCTGTTGAAAGCACAGAAACTATTAATCTAATTGTTGATAGTTTTGTTGAGTAGTCCCATTGTAGGTTGGGTTTTATCTACACGGATGTAGGTACTTAGCTTTAGTTTTGAACAAAAAGCGGTCATCTAACCATTACTTTTATAAAATAGAATAAATAAAAATAATAAATGAAATCACGTTTTAGCGCTAAAAAAAATAATACCGAGCAAAGCAAAGAAAATAATAGCCAAGCTGTTAAAACAGGTGTGCTGTTAACTAACTTAGGCTCACCTGCTGCGCCAAACTCTGGCGCATTACGTCATTATCTACGAGAGTTTTTATCTGATCCTCGCGTAGTCGAAATTCCTCGTTTTATTTGGATGATAATACTCCACGGGATTATTTTACGAATACGTCCGAAAAAATCGGCAAAATTATATCAAGGTATTTGGACAGAGCAGGGCGCTCCTTTAGTCGTTATTAGCCAAGCTCAGCAAGAAAAAATAGCGCAACAGGTTGAACATCAATACGGTAGTGATGTCGTTGTTGATGTAGCTATGCGTTATGGTGAGCCCTCTATTGAGAAGGTGTTACAAAAATTTCAACAGCAAGGCGTCGACAACCTTATAGTCTTGCCGTTATACCCACAATATGCGGGGCCAACAACAGCCTCCACTTTTGATGCAGTTAGTCGCGAGTTACAAAAATGGCGTTATGTGCCAAGCCTTCATTTTATCAATAGTTACCACAACAACCCTCAGTATATACAGGCATTAGCAAATACCATTAGTGAACACTTTAATAAACATGGTAAACCAGACAAGTTAGTACTGTCGTATCACGGCATGCCTGAATTATTTCATCAATGGGGTGATCCTTATTATGATTTTTGTCAGATAACGACCGATTTACTTAAAGAAGAATTGTCGACTCGACCGTTAGGTTTAACAGATGACGATTTTTTGATGACATTTCAATCACGTTTTGGCAAAGCTAAATGGTTGCAACCCTACACAGATGAAACACTCAAAAATTTAGCTAAAAATGGAAATAAGCACATTGCTATTATCAGCCCTGCTTTTAGTGCAGATTGTCTAGAAACACTAGAAGAGCTTGAACATGAAAATCGTAATGTGTTTATACAAGCGGGTGGCGAACAATACCATTATATTGCAGCATTAAATGATCGTGATGATCATATTGACGCCTTAATGAGTGTGCTTATGCCAACGCTTGATTCTTTAAAGTAATCTTTAAAGTAATCATCAAATAAATAATAAAGTTTTACTCAAAACAAGGTAAATAAATGAAATTATTCTCGCTCAATAAACTCGCGTTTGTCGCACTTTTATCAACAATCGCATTAAGTGCTTGTGAAGATAAATCAGTATTAAAAGAAGAAGCCGAAACTACCAGCACTCTAACTACTGAGGAACAGGCGATAAAAATAGCGAAAGAAACTATTATTATCGATACACATATTGATGTGCCTTATCGTTTAGAACACAAATATGAAGATGTTAGTAAAGCAACGGCGGAAGGTGACTTTGATTACCCAAGAGCGCTAAAGGGTGGTTTAGATGTGCCTTTTATGTCTATTTATATTCCGTCAAAATTGCAAAAAACTGGCGGTAGTAAAGAATTAGCTGACAAATTAATTGATGATGTTGAAGCGATTATTAAGCAGTCACCGAGCAAGTTTGCTTTAGCGTACTCAACGTCACAAGTGAAAGAAAATTTTGCTAAGGGCATTATTTCACTACCTATGGGGATGGAAAATGGCAGTGCTATAGAAGGTAATTTAGCTAATCTGCATCACTTTTATAATCGTGGTATTCGCTACATAACTTTAGCTCATGCTAAAACAAATCATATTTCAGACTCTTCTTATGATGAAAACCGTCCAGCGCAAGGATTAACCGCTTTCGGTAAAGCGCTTATTGTTGAAATGAATAATGTTGGCGTTATGGTTGATATTTCTCATGTCTCAGATCAAGCATTTTATCAGGTATTGCAAATAAGCAAAGTGCCTGTTATTGCTTCTCATTCTTCTGCTCGTTTCTTTACCCCCAACTTTGAGCGCAACATGTCTGATAAGATGATTAAGTTGTTGGCTAAAAATGGCGGTGTTATTCAAATGACTTTCAGTGGCGTTTTTACCTCACAAAAATTCCGCGAACAAAGCGCAGTTTATAAACCTATTAAAGCAGACTTTATCAAAGCTAATAATTTAGATGAAGAACTCGCTGCCGACAAAGCTAAAATTGATGCCTTTGAAGACGCTTATTTACTAGAAAAACCTTGGGATGTTGGATCATTAGACTTAGTACTTGATCACTATGATCATGCCATTAAATTAGTCGGTATTGATCATGTTGGTATTGGTTCAGATTTTGACGGTGTCAGTGGTATTTTACCTGAAAAGCTAAAAGATGTTGCTAGTTATCCAAATTTGATCGCAGGCTTGATAGAGCGCGGTTATAGCGAAAAGGATATTAAAAAGCTACTGTCAGGTAATGTAATGCGTGTTTGGCAACAAGTTGAAGAGTACGCAGCCACACATAATACACTATATTAAAACCGCATTAGTTTCACTTGAATATGCACGCTGAATTCTGCATGTTCAAGTGGTGCAGGTTTATAATTGACACTGTATAAAAACTCAGTACAATATCAGTATGAAAAACGCTACCGCTAAAAAAATAATTCATGTCGACATGGATGCCTTTTATGCATCCGTTGAAATGCGTGACTTTCCACAATATAGGAATATTCCGCTGGCTGTTGGTGGTGACGGTCCTCGAAGCGTACTGTGTACTTGCAATTATCAAGCACGAAAGTTCGGTGTGCGCTCGGCTATGTCGGCAATTAAAGCGAAACAACTTTGTCCAGAGCTAACTATAGTGCATGGGCGTATGGCCGTTTACAAAGAAGTCTCCGATCATATTCGTGAAATATTTTCTCGTTATACCAATCTCATTGAGCCTTTATCGCTTGATGAAGCTTTTCTCGATGTCACAGAATCTAAACAATGCCAAGGAAGTGCTACATTAATTGCTGAGCAAATTCGAAAGGATATATTCACTGAACTCAATCTAACTGCTTCAGCTGGTATTGCACCAAATAAATTTATTGCCAAAATCGCTAGTGATGAAAATAAGCCGAATGGCCAATGTGTTATATCGCCAGATAAAGTCTCTAATTTTGTTGAACAACTCTCATTAAAAAAAATCCCTGGCATTGGTCCTAAAACATTTCAAAAACTACAATCTTTTGGTTTTTCTACCTGCGCTGATATTAGGGCATCTTCCATTGCTAATCTGACAACGATTGTTGGTAAATTTGCTACCAGTTTGTATCAAAAGGCACATGGCATTGATAATCGTGATCTTGAGGTCAGTAGGCAACGTAAATCTTTAGCAATAGAAACCACACTGGCTATTGATATTTTTAACGAAACTGAATGTTTAAAGGTCATTGAAAATCTCTATCCAAAGTTATTAGAGCGTTTAGCTAAGGTGAAAGGGCGAAAAATTGTGCGCCAAGGTATTAAGTTAAAGTTTAATGACTTTAATCAAACCACGGTTGAGCAACAAAGTTTAGCCGCGGAACAAGATGTGTTTAAAATGCTTCTACCTAAAGCACTTGAGCGAGGTAAAGGGCGGGGTATTCGTCTTGTTGGCTTAACACTTGGTTTTGCACAAGAAGATATACTTACAACCGGTCACCAAGAAATACAATTGATTTTGCTTTAACAGCGACTTTTAAACTGATAATAATATGATTGATGATGAAAACGAAGCTCCTTTCAAGAAAAGGCGGCAAAAGCAAACGGCACTACATTGTGGTGTTGGCCTATTAGCTAGGCGAGAGCATTCTGAATTCGAGTTAAGGCAAAAGCTTCACATGCGTGAATTTGAAGCTGATGATATCGATATCGCTATTGAACGTTTATTCGAGAAAGATTATTTGTCAGATGATCGCTATGCCATAAGTACCTGCAGGCATAGATCTAACCGTGGTTATGGCTGGCGTTATATAGCCAATGAACTAAAACAAAAAGGTGTTTGTTCAACAATTATTCAACAATTGCATGATAATTGCGAAATTGATTGGTATCTTCAAGCTGAGCTTGCGTATAATAAGCGTTTTGGCGAGCTTAGTGTAAAAGACGCGCAAGATGTCCAAAAAGAGAAAGCGAAAAGAATACGATTTTTACAATATCGAGGATTTTCAACGGATGAAATTTTTGTACTTGTAAATAATGAATAGTTTTAAAATTGTAGTTCGGCTTTAACTCGTCAATTCATGACAGCCTAAAGCTAGCCTGCATTTATAATAGATGTAATAAACAGATTGATTAAAGGCTCCCATGATTAAAAGCACCGCTGAAGTACGTCAGGCATTTTTAGATTTCTTTGCCACCAAGCAACATCAAATAGTTAAAAGTAACTCACTAGTACCAGGTAATGATGCGACATTACTTTTCACCAATGCCGGTATGGTGCCTTTTAAAGACGTATTTTTGGGTGCTGAAAAGCGTAGTTATACACGAGCAACCTCGGCACAGCGTTGTGTTCGTGCGGGTGGTAAACATAACGATTTAGAAAATGTTGGATACACTGCTCGTCATCATACCTTCTTTGAAATGCTAGGTAACTTTAGTTTTGGTGATTATTTCAAAGAAGAAGCCATTGGCTTTGCTTGGGAGTTTTTAACGGTTGTTTTAGGTCTACCAAAAGAAAAATTATTAGTCACCATTTATGATAGTGATGAAGAAGCTTTTTCTTTTTGGAAAAATGAAATAGGTATACCAGAAGAGAAAATCATTAGAATTGGTGATAAATCACCGGATAAAAAGTTTGAATCTGACAACTTTTGGTCAATGGGTGATACCGGACCTTGTGGACCTTGCTCTGAAATTTTCTATGATCATGGTGCTGATATTTGGGGCGGCCCTCCGGGATCGCCAGAAGAAGATGGTGATCGATTTATTGAAATTTGGAACATCGTTTTCATGCAGTTTAATCGCCAAGCTAATGGTGATATGGAGCCATTACCTAATCCTTCTATCGATACAGGAATGGGTCTAGAGCGTATTTCAGCTATTATGCAAAATGTGCACAGTAATTATGAAATTGATCTTTTCCAAGCACTAATCAAAGATACTGCACAATTGTTAGCATGTAGTGATTTAGATAATAAATCGCTTCGTGTTATTAGCGATCATATTCGTTCATGTTGCTTCTTAATTATTGATGGTGTTGTTCCGTCAAATGAAGGTCGTGGCTATGTATTACGTCGCATTATACGTCGGGCTATTCGACATGGTCATAAGCTTGAAGCTAAAGGTCATTTTTTCCATAAGTTAGTTAAATCACTGATAGAGCAAATGGGCGAAGCCTATCCAGAATTAGTTCAGCAACAAGCTATTATAGAAAAACTACTACGCATTGAAGAAGAGCAATTTGGCCGTACGTTAGATCGCGGTATGATTTTACTTGAAAATATCCTAGATAATTTAGATGGCGATACTATCAACGGTGATGATGTTTTTAAATTGTATGATACTTATGGCTTCCCAGCTGATTTAACGGCTGATATTGCTCGTGAACGTCAGCTTAATATTGACCACAATGGCTTTGATATCGCAATGAGTCAACAACGAGAGCGCGCTCAAAAAGCTAGCCAGTTTGGTACGGATTATAACCAACAGTTAAAATCTGATCACAAAACGAGCTTTAAAGGTTACAACAACCACTCTTATTCTGCGACAGTGGTTGAATTGTTTAATAGTCATGAACAAGAAGCAGTAAATCAATTAAATGTTGGCGAGCATGGCTTAGTCATTTTAGATCATACGCCATTTTATGCCGAGTCGGGTGGTCAAGTAGGCGATACTGGCTTATTACACCTTGATGGCGGTGTATTTGAAGTAGAAGATACTATCAAGTTAGGCAATGCATTTGCTCATAAAGGGGTTGCTCTCACTGATGTTGGTTTAAATCGTCGAGTTAAAGCGGAAATTAATAGTGAGCACCGAGCGGCAATTATTAAGAATCATACTGCTACCCATATATTGCATGCCGCATTACGAAAAATTTTAGGTACTCACGTCACCCAAAAAGGCTCATTATGTGATAGTGAAAAGCTGCGTTTTGATTTTTCTCATTTTGAAGGTATGACAGCTCAAGAAGTGCATGATGTTGAGCAAATGGTGAATGATGAAATTCGCCGCAATCACCTTAAAGAAACTGAGTCAATGTACATTGAAGATGCTAAAGAAAAAGGTGCTATGGCACTTTTTGGTGAAAAATATGACGATGAAGTACGAGTAGTTACTTTAGGCGATTTTTCTACTGAACTTTGTGGTGGTGTGCATGTTGAACGAACAGGTGATATAGGTTTGCTGAAAATAATTTCAGAATCAGGTATTGCTGCAGGCGTACGACGTATTGAAGCCGTGACGGCAACAGGTGCTTTAGCGTTCATAAATGAGCAAAGTGCTTGTTTAGCTAAAGTTGCAGGTTTAGTAAAAACAGATGTTGCTAGTGTCGGAGCAAAGGTCGAGCAATTAATTACCCGCTCAAAAGCACTAGAAAAAGAAATTAGCACCTTAAAGCAGGAATTGGCAGCACAGGCAGGTTCAGACTTAATTAGTAGTGCTATTGATATTAATGGAGTGAAAGTATTAATAGCTGACTTGAACGGTGTTGAAAGTAAAGCGCTTCGCGGCATGGTTGATGAACTGAAAAACAAAATGCAATCAGGCATAATTATGCTCGCTACTGCCAATGACGGTAAAGTGGGTTTAATCGCGGGTGTTACTAAAGACTTAATTGGTCAGGTTAAAGCGGGCGAGTTAGTTAATATGGTAGCTCAACAAGTCGGTGGTAAAGGTGGTGGTCGTCCAGATATGGCACAAGCAGGTGGCAGCCAACCAGAAAATATTGCCGATGCGCTAGCTTCAGTTCAAACTTGGCTAACCGAAAAGTTGAGTTAAATTGCTCTGAAAAATACTTATTACTAGGCCAATTGAACTATCAATTGGCTTTTTTTTGAAAAACTATTAGTATGAATAAATTAGGACGTTTAGTTTTTACAGCTGTAACCTTTGTGTTAATTTTAGCCTGTTATGTTATTTAGTTGTTAATCATTATCAAAGCGTGCAAAGAAATACAAAAAACAGCATAAAAAAACAACTTTTTTCTCTGTTCAAAGTTAAGATAACCTTGTTAGAATGACTAGATATTTAATAAGATTGAAGCATAGGAGCTTAAACCTTATTAAAAAGTGGATTTTTTCATAATATTTACTATTACTTAATAGTGTATTAAGGAAAAACATACTAATTTCATATATTACTAGCTTATATATATTTATTTAGTGGATCTTAATTTTAAGAAAAGGAAGATGTAATGTTAATATTAACACGACGCGTTGGTGAGACATTAATGATCGGTGATGAAGTCACTGTAACTGTCTTAGGCGTTAAAGGAAATCAAGTACGAATAGGTGTTAATGCGCCGAAAGAAATCTCAGTACATCGTGAAGAAATTTACATGCGTATTCAAGCTGAGAAAGAAGGTAATGAGGCAACAGGCAACGTATAATTTGTTTAAACTTAATTAAACGTCCTATAAAAAGCACCACGATTGATGGTGCTTTTTTATTTTTGTAATATAGATAATGGGCGAAAATTGCCATTATTGATTGAATTGTCAACAAACAGCACGAAAACATAAATAAATTAGTAAAAATGTTTGACTTATTTTTAAGATCCATTAGTATTCGCACCCATTGGAGAGGTGGCCGAGTGGCCGAAGGCGCTCCCCTGCTAAGGGAGTATCTGGTTTATAGCCGGATCGAGGGTTCGAATCCCTCCCTCTCCGCCATTACTTACCTTGTGTAATTAATGGATGTGAATCGGGTAAGAAACGATATAAAATACATCTTAAATTACGGACGCGTAGCTCAGCTGGATAGAATATCTAACTATGTTGGCTACGAACAAGGTTCGTTTTATCGGATAAGTAACGATATAAAATACATCTTAAATTGCGGACGCGTAGCTCAGCTGGATAGAGTACCTGGCTACGAACCAGGCGGTCGCAGGTTCGACTCCTGCCGCGTCCGCCACTTTTATTCAAGTGGTAAAATAAAGAATTATGGATTGGTTTAAAGAACACGAACCAGGCACTGTATAACCGAAAGGTTCGACTCCTGCGCGTCCGCCACTTTTCTTTGAGTGGTAAAATAATAAAGATAAGCTAATATTAAAGCTGAAAAAATAAATATGACCGCGGACGCGTAGCTCAGCTGGATAGAGTACCTGGCTACGAACCAGGCGGTCGCAGGTTCGACTCCTGCCGCGTCCGCCACTTTTCTCTTATGAGAGTAAATAAACCTAGCTTCGGCTGGGTTTTTTTATATGTT
>JAPYOP010000147.1 GCA_029938115.1 Colwellia sp.
AAGTGCCAATGCTCACCTACAAGCCTTGTTCAAACTGATCTTTTGGCAAAATATTTACACTTTCATGTAATTCAGAATAAACCAAAACGGCGCTACCTTGCTCAAGCTGTAACATTACTTGGGCTATTTTATTTTCTTTAGTCGCTTCGATATCGCCATAATCTGTGCCCTCACGTAAAATAAAGTCCTCAATGATCGCACCTAAAGTATCTTGGTTAAGTTGTTCTAATGGAATGATCATGGTCTTCTATTTTATCTTAGTTGTTAAATGAGTGTTCAAAAAATCAGGTACACGTTGCTCTAACCAATATTGCGGCTTGAATGGATTATTACCATGAATAAAACCAACATGACCGCCATGCTTAGAGACTTCAAAAGTTAAATGCTCAGGTAGTTGCTGCTGCGGTAAGGCAAGTTGATGATTAAGAAAAGGATCATCCGCCGCATGTATAAACAAACAAGGTTGTTTTATGCTGGTTATTACTTGATTGCCGCTCGCTTGCTGATAATAGTTTTGAGCACTAGTAAAGCCGTTAAGTGGTGCCGTAATTAGTTCATCAAAATCGTGAAGGGTTTTAATTGCGACAAGCTGCTTTTCTTTTATGTTATTGATAAGTTTAGTTGCGATTTTTTCTAATGTACTGTCTTTAAGCATCTGTAATAAGTACTTTTGATATAGCTTAGAGAAACCTTTATTAACGCGAGCACTACAACTGGCTAAATCCAAAGGCGCGCAAATTACCGCAGCTGAGCGATAGGGGTTATTAGGTACTTGCGCCAAATAACGGGTGAGCACATTGCCACCTAATGAAAACCCGAGCACTGAAAATACACATTGTTGATAATGAGCAATAAGGTGCTCAGTTAAATAACTAATATCTCTAATATCACCAGAATGGTAAGAGCTTGCTTGTCGGTTAGGCTTACCACTACAGCCTCGAAAGTGCATTAATACCGCTATCCAGCCCCGTTCTTTTATGGCATTAAGCATGCCTTTAGCATAATGACTATCTTTAGAGCCCTCTAGGCCATGCAACATAACAACAATAGGGCGGGTATTATTTTTTTGAGGTTTTTCAGTCCAAGCTAAATCAATAAAATCACCATCAGGTAATTCTAGAGTTTCATTCTTGGTAACAAGTTTTTGTTTATGGCGAAACAACTTAGCTGCTAAGGTTTGAAAGTGGGCATTGGTTAGCCACCAAGCGGGTTTAAATTGACTCGTTGAATACATTGACGTCGTACATTAAGAAAAAACTTATTGTACGACATAGTTAAAGATTACTCTATTAAATGGTAACGAGTTTTCTTAGCTTTTTGTATCTTCATTAATATGTTTAATGAAGTAATAAACATAGTAGGCACAAATTCCCAACATTATGGCTAATCCACCAAAAGAAAACATCACCACGGGATCATTGGTTAGCATAGTAAAAATATTCATAATTGACTCCTTATATTTTCATTACACATAGTATAATAAATCAACAATTTAAGGAGCGTGATTTAGATCAATAGAAGTCGTTTTTTTGTGCCATTTGTGCTTTAACTTTTTCTTGATTTAGTATTTTTTTGTAAATTTTATTGGCTTTTTCTAATGCTGATTCTATTTTTAACTGAGATAACCCACGTTCATCTAACATGCGGCTTTTATTGGCATCAGGGTAGCCATTCCATGCTGCTATTGTATTCCAAACAAGTGACATTTCTGTACTTTTTTCAACGCCTTTACCTTCACTGTACTGTAGTGCTAAGTTGTACTGCGCTAAAGCATAATTTTGGTCGGCTGCATTTTGATACCAACGAGAAGCCTTGAAATCATCTTGAGCAACGCCTGTTCCATTAGCGGTCATTACCGCTAAATTGAATTGAGCACTTGCTAAGCCTTTTTTTGCTGCTTTATGAGTTAAATCGTAAGATTTTTTCAAATCTTTTTTAACTAGTTTACCTTCACCATAAAGTAATGCTAGTTCAAACTGTGCGTCGGAATAATTTTGTTTGGCTGCTAGTTCAAATAATGCTAAAGCTTTCATACCATCTTTAGGAACACCATAGCCTTTTTGATAAACAACCCCCATTTGATATTGTGCAGGCGCGTAACCTTCAGCAACTAAAGGGCGAAATTGCTCAATAGCAGCATGAAACTCACCGCGGTTTAAATCGTAAATACCACGTTCTAGATCATTACCTTGGCAAAGCAAAGAAAAACTGCTCAGCAGTATAAAAATCAAAGATACAATTTTAGTTTGCATAGTGTTTCACCTTTAGTATTAGACTAATCCGTTTTAATTGTAGGCCGCCTTTCAGGACGTCAAGACAATATGACAAGCTCAAGTTCGACTTACAAAGAGCATTCATGTGTAGTCGAGCTATTACTTCATTTAAGTGTAGCTCAAAAAATAATTTATGACGCCATAATATCTTCTATTTGTTCTGCTAACTCTAACCAAAGCATTTCATTTTCTTCTACTTTGTCTTTTAAATTCGCTTGTAGCTTCAATTGGGTTGTGAGTTCATTTTTTCGTTCAGCTTGGTAAATATCACTGTCGCTAAGTAATGCTTCAACTTGAGATAATTCATCTTGCCATTGATGTATTTTCTTTTCTAGCTTATCTGCTTCTTTACGCAGTGGTGCTGACTTTTTACGAAGTTCAGCTTGTTGCTGGCGTAACTGCTTTTTATCTAGTCCCTTATCTGAACTACCCTCATTGTTCTTATTGTTGCTGAGCGCTTGTTTTTTATCATCATTGAGCCACTGTTGATAATCATCAATATCACCACTGAAATCACTGACCTGACCGTTAGCAACTAGATAGAATTCATCGACGCAAGATTCAAGTAAAAATCTATCATGGGCAATTAATATGATAGCGCCGCCAAAGTCTTGCAAAGCCATCACTAACGCTTGACGCATTTCTAAATCTAAATGGTTGGTTGGCTCATCTAATAATAATAACTGTGGTTTTTCAAGCACAATGAGTGCTAAGACTAATCGAGCTTTTTCACCACCCGACATGGTATTAACTGATGCTAATGCTTGATCGCCACTAAAGCCGAATTTACCTAAAAAGCTTCGCGCCCCGGGCTCACCCATAATGGGCTTTGCACGTATAATATGGTCAACAGGACTTGAGCCACTATGGAGTTGTTCTAATTGATGTTGAGAAAAATAGCCTATTTTTAATTCTTGAGCGCAATAACGTTCGCCATTAAGTAGCGCTATTTCGCCGGCAAGAGACTTGATTAAAGTAGATTTACCAGCGCCATTACGGCCGAGTAAACCAATACGGCTACCAGGCACTAGCGTTAAACCTACATCATTTAAAATAATAGTATCAGCGTTATAACCACATTGGCTTTCGGTTAATGATAATAGCGGATAGGGCAAACTTTCTGGCTCTTCAAAGCTGAAAGTAAACTGACTATCTACGTGAGCGGGTGCTAAATCAGGGAGTTTCTCTAAGCGCTTTAAACGACTTTGTGCTTGTTTGGCTTTGCTGGCCTTTGCACGGAATCGGTCAACAAATGCGGTTAAGTGTGCTGCTTCTTTTTGTTGTTTTTGATATTGAGCATCTTGTTGAGCCAAGTGCTCGCGTCGTTGCCTTTCAAAAGCGGTGTAATTACCGCTATAAAGCTTGGCGCGTTGATGTTCTATATGTAAAATTTGACCGATAACGGTATCAAGAAAATCTCGGTCATGAGAAATAAGCACTAAAGTACCAGTAAAGCGCTTAAGCCATCGTTGTAACCAAATAACCGCATCTAAATCTAAATGATTGGTAGGCTCATCTAGTAACAATAAATCAGCGCGACTTATTAAGGCTTGAGCTAAGTTTAAACGCATGCGCCAGCCACCAGAGAAGTCTTTAACTGGGTTGGTTAATTGATTTTGTAAAAAGCCTAAACCATGTAATAACTCACCTGCACGGGCGGGCAAGCTGTAGCCGTTAATGGTATCAATTTTATTAATGATAATTGCTTCTAAGTTACCATCATCATTTATTCGCGCTTGCTCTAATTGTTGTTCAAGTTGGCGAAATTCTGTGTCGCCATCCATTACATAATCAAGAGCCGACTGCTCAAGTGAAGGTGTTTCCTGCCGAACTGTCGCTATTTCCCAGCTGCTTGGCATATTTAAATCACCAGCATCAGGTGATAGTTCACCAAGCAATGCGGCAAAAAGTGATGATTTACCACAACCATTACTACCGACTAAACCCACTTTATGGTTGGGATGAATAGTAAAGCTAGAGGCTTTTATCAGGTTTTTTGCGCCTCGGTCTAAGCTTAAATCGGTTGCAGTGATCAAAGAAAACGTCCTAAAAATAATGTTTGGAGAAATTCGTGCTCATTGTCGCTTTTCCTTAGGGGGTAGTTCAAGGTAAAATACCGTAAATTGTATTAATTTTCCCTTTTGAGATGTTTGTTGTGAAAAATAAGATTAAAAGAAGATTTATCGCTGGGGCAATTTGTCCAAAATGCAAAGCACAAGATACTATGGCATTAACCAAAGAAGACGGTGTTGAAAAAGTAACTTGTGTTAGCTGTGGCGAGCAAATGACCCAAAGTGAGCCGCAAGTTGCCGAAGTTGTACGCCAACATGAACAAGTTATTGGGGTGTTTAAGCCTTAGTCATTATTTTCTTGTCGTTGTCTAGCTCAATTAAGGCTTAAAAAACACTCATTGACTAGCGTCAACTCTGTGCTTTTTCCCTGTAATTTAACTATTTAACTATTTAACTATTTAACT
>JAPYOP010000148.1 GCA_029938115.1 Colwellia sp.
AGTAGCGAGTAGCGAGTAGCGAGTAGCGAGTATGAAAATTATTGATCCACACCTGCACTTATTCAACCTTAACAAGGGCGATTATCACTGGTTAAAAGCGGACAAACCGCCATTTTGGTCTGATAAACAAATCATCAACAAAACATTTAGCGAAAGTGATTTAGTCTTAGAGTCAGCTTTAGAATTGACTGGTTTTGTACATATTGAAGCCGGCTTTGACAACAGCCAACCTTGGCGAGAGCTTACTTTTCTTGAAGAAAGGCGCTCAGAGCAATCATGCAATAAACCTTTTCGCGCTATTGCGAATATTGATTTAACGGTATCAAGTCAAAATTTTTCACAAAACTTAGAAAAACTAGCAAAGTTTCATTCATTCATCGGCGTTCGTCATATTTTAGATGAACAAGCATTAAGTTTACTGACCAATAAACAAGTGCTAAGTAACTTTAAAATTCTAAATGACTTCGCTGCAAAAATGCCTCAAGATCTGATCTTTGAGGCACAATTAACACTGTCTGAACAGGCTCCCGTTAATGCCTTATGTGAAGTAATTAATAATAACCCTGACATCACTTTTATTATCAATCATGCCGGATTCGCCCCTGTTAACATTCAAACAATAGAGTGGCAGCGTTGGCAGAGTAACTTACTCAAACTATCTATATACCCTCACGTAGCGATAAAATGTTCAGGCTGGGAGATGACCGACAGAAATTATCAGGCTGACTGGCTAAATAAAAATTTAGTCTTAATATTTGAGCTTTTTGGCAAACACAAAATGATGTTAGCCAGTAACTTTCCATTATGCTTATTTAGTCGAAGTAGTTATCAGGATTATTGGCAATCAGTAGTCAATGGTCATTTTTGTCAAGCACTAACAGAGCAAGAAAAAAACGCATTGTGTTATGACAATGCGCTTAAGTGGTATTCTATAAACGATAAGAATTAAAAAGCGTAACTTATTTGATAGTCACATGCGGCGATCGTTTCACCACTTCATCATTTAATTCAATACCAATACCTGGCACTTCAGTTACTTGGAAGAAACCATCAACCGGTTGTGGGTCTTGCAAGCACAACTCACGGTTCCAATCTTTTATTGCATAAGTATGATGTTCATGAATTAAAAAGTTAGGAATAGCTGTTTCTAAATGTAAGGATGCTGCAGTTGCAACTGGGCCACCACAAACATGAGCTTGAATACGAATATCGTAAACATCAGCGTAATCACATACTTTTTTAGCTTCCGTAAAACCACCACATAATCCAACATCCGGTTGTAATACATCAATACTTTGATCTTCAAAATAAGGTCTAACATCCCAACGATGATACAAACGCTCGCCACCAGCAATCGGCACATTTACATTATCAGAGACTTTTTTATGAACAGCAGGATTCAAATAATTCACCGGTTCTTCGTACATCATACAGCCAACTTCTTCGACAATTCGTCCCATTTGGATTGCCGAGGCTGCGCCCATAAGTGAGTGAGATTCAAAAATGATATCAACATCTTCGCCAACAGCATCACGAATAGCACGTAATCTATCACCAAACAAACGCATTTGTGGCTTGGTAAATAACTTAGTTCGATCAAAAGACGAACTGCCATCTTTGTTATACACAATAGGGTCAACTTTTACCGCATCATAACCTTCACTAACGGCTTTTAATGCCGCTTGGGCATATTCTTCAGGTTCAATTAACTTGTTTATCTCACTATCCCAGTCAAACTGTAATTGACTAGCATAGGTACGTAACTTGTCATTTACTTTTCCGCCAAGCAATTGATAAACAGGCACGCCTAATGCTTTAGCTTTAATATCCCAAAGTGCGGTGTCTATAGCGCTCATAGCAGAATACAGCACAGGACCGCCACCTAATCCCCAAAAGCTTTCTCTGAGCATACGAGACCAAAGTAGCTCGGTATTAAAAGGATTAAAGCCAATAAGTATTGCTTCACTTATTTCTTTGATCATTGCGGCCGCAGCACTGTGTCCCCAATCATAGGCAAGACCTGCTTCGCCAACACCACTAAGACCTTCATCAGTATGAATACGAATAAAAACAGGATTCCAGCCGGGTCGCTTTGGGCATTCAATATCAAATACTTCTACATGGGTTACTTTCATTTTCATCTCTTTAAATAATTTTTATTTTCAATAAATTAAATATACAACTTATTATAAGTGACTGTTCAGCTTTAAGCTGTATGGTTCAAGTTGAAGAAAAAAGCACGGAGTTGACGCTAGTCAATGAGTACTTTTGACGCATAAATTGGGCTATACAGCAACAAGATGAATAGTTACTCAGCAAAATCAGGGTATTCACGGTAAACCCTTCTCACCATTGCTGGCCAAGCAGTTTCCCCGCCAGTTTTCCCGGTATGAACAATATTAGCTTGAGCTTTTATACCATCAATAATACTTTGTGGCGCATAAATTGGTTTCATGCCTGTAGCCATCACTTGCAATTGCACTTGGCAAGCGCGCGTTAAATCATACATATGCATGAAAGCATCACCGATAGTTTTACCCATTGTTAACGCACCATGATTACGTAATAGCATAAAATTGCTAGTACCCAAATCATTTTGTAATCTTAGCTTTTCATCTGCATTTACGGCTAAACCTTCATAATCATGATAACTCAATGATGCCAGTGCAAACATTGAATACTGACTTAAAGGCAACAAGCCTTCTTCAAGGCTAGCAACGGCAATTGTTTCATTGGTATGAACATGCATAGCGCACAGATCATCATGACGCACTTCATGTACTGCACTATGAATGGTAAAGCCAGCAGGGTTAATTTCAAACGGATTGTCTTTATCAATGATATTTCCGTCAATATCAATTTTAACTAAGTTCGATGCTGTTACTTCTTCAAAAGCTAAACCAAAAGCGTTAATGAGAATATGCTCAGTGTCTGGAATACGTGCAGAAATATGCGTATGAATTAAGTCATCCCAGCCATGCATAACCATTAATCTATAACAAGCGGCTAAATCGACACGGATTTTCCATTCAACAGCTGATACTTTATTTTTCAAACTAATTTGGGGAATTTCAAACATTTTCATGCCTTATTATTTACTTCAAAAGAATTTTACTAAGGAGAATAGATCTTCAGGATTAAATTCTACCTGAGCTAGCACCTTCTATAAAGAAAGAGTTACCATAAGATATAATTTCAAATCAATAAACACCCTTTTAATGTGCATTTTATTTTTTGCCATCAAGCAACATCCAAAATACCCAGTGATCATTTGCGCAAACAGGGATGAATTTCATCAAAGATCAACACAAGCAATGCACTGGTGGCCAACAAAAGATAACCAAAGCTCAATGTTGGCAGGTAAAGACTTACAAGCGGGCGGTACTTGGCTTGGTTTAAACAAACAAGGACGATTTAGTGCATTAACCAATTTTCGTCAACCACAACTTTTTGATCAAAACAAACAATCTCGCGGTGATTTAGTATTACAAGCATTAGCTAAAAAAGATGATGTCATGACAATACTACTAGAACAATCAGCACATCTTTATAACGGTTTTAATTTAGTGTTTGGTCAATTGAGCGACTTAACTTGCTTTGACTCTGTTTCGCAAAAGCATCAAAAGCTAACGGCTGGCTTTCACAGTTTATGCAATGGCGCATTAGATGATGTTTGGCCAAAAATGGCACAGGGACAAGCTCAACTTGCCAATGCAATACAAAACCAATCTTTAAATATAGATAAACTATTTGAACTGATGACCAACAGTGAACAAGCACAAACAGAGCATTTACCCAACACTGGTATACCTCTAAACTGGGAACAGCTACTAAGTTCTATTTTTATTGTTTCGCCAGAATATGGCACCCGCACTACCAATATAATTACTCAAGATAACGAAGGGAATATTTGTGTTTATGATCGAAGTTATAATGAACAAGGTAAATGCACACAAGAGCAAAGCTTATCTATAGAGCTATAAGGCAAATACACTAAATATTGTTAAAACTGACTATCCTTTGGCTTTGCTTTCACCAAAACATAAAAACAAAACCAATAACAGACTGAAATTAAAGGATATATTCCGTGGCATCATCTTTGCTATATCTAATGTGCAATTAGCATTAATTGAATGGTTATACCATTTCCATTAAGTTAGTTCTCACTCAGAGTTTAAAAGGAAAGTAATATGAATCATGATGAAGATAAATCAAAAACGCCACAAGAAGGCGAAGAAGTAAACCATAACGATGTTAACAATGAGGCTCAGTCAACAGAGCAACAATCTGCGGAAAAACAATCTTCAAATGAAAGTGAGCAAAGTGACCGTGTGAGTGATAACAAGATAGAGAAAGCGTGGCACAACAAAAATGCACTTAAACGTGGTATTGCCATGCTAGGCTTCGGGTTTCTTGCTGGCTTTGTTCGTTTGGGTATTACACTGATTGCAGTTTTTCAATTTTTCTCATTATTATTTGCCGAAAAACCAAACCTACCTTTAGTAAAATTTGGGCAGAATTTGAACACTTACCAGTATCAAATAAACCAATTCCTTACGGTTAACTCTGAAATGTATCCATTTCCTTTCGCTGACTGGCCTGACTCAGCACCGAAAGAATAAAATAACGTGCTATTTAAGTGAGTAATACCAATTGAAAGAATGAATCGTTCAACTTAGAACTACAGTAGCGAGCTTAG
>JAPYOP010000060.1 GCA_029938115.1 Colwellia sp.
ATGAGAAACACATGGCAAGCAAATAACAAGCAATGCTAATGTCGGCTTATGGCTAACTTTTGACCTAAAGAATAAGCAGTAGCTAACGTCTCCAAAGCGCACCAAACGGTCCAAAAATGGTCAAAACTTGTAACTCGTTAAGTGCCCCACAGCGTCTTAGAAACGTGTGAAACAAAAAGTTTTTTAGATTATATACTCTATGGCGCAATCGCCCCCATAACGAGATAGATCTAGCCTTCACTATTACCGCATTGCTGACCCTTTTATGAATGAAAAATTGACCTCAAAACAGTCAACAAAGATACGTTAGCAGACTTAAGATGTTTCGATTAATTAGTCTAGAGCGAATTGCAGTCATTTGGAAAATCACTGAACTATGATTTTCCAAACAATTTTTTGGTGTTTTGTAGCGGTAACCTAATGCACACAATAAATCCATAGCAGACGTTAGCGTAACAATACTATTCCCAATTGCATTGCCAAAGGCATCACTAACAATTTAACTTTGCTCTGACCCCGAAAGTTTTATCTAACTATTTTGAGCACCTAAAGTAGTTTCCAGTTTTAAACACTATGAGTTACCACAGCAATCTTTTCTTTTTGAACCTTTAATAATTACATATTAGTTAATTGCATAGTTGCGTATGCAACCATGTTGTTGTTATTATGGTTGCATGCGCAACTAGTTGTGGTATGAATTAAAAATATGTTTGAACGTTGTCTTTATTTTAATATTAACTCTTTGGCTCGAAAGCTTAATTCTCTGTGGGATAAGGCCTTTGCAGAATTTGATTTAGCGCCATCACATGCTTACCTGCTGAGATTGGTGTTGGAATATCCAGGTTTGACTCAGCAAAAATTAGCGGAAGAACTGCGGCTTAATAAATCCACTGTCACTCGATTTATTGCTGCTTTAGAAAAAAAGGGATTGATATTGCGTGAGGGAACATCGAGTGATCAAAGGCAAAGGATAGTGGTTCCTTCAAATGAGGCCTTGGCTATTCAGTCAGAGTTGGCGGGAAAAGGAGGTGAGCTGTACGCCTCTATGTGTGAAACATTAGGTCGAGAAAATATTGAAGAGTTTGTAAAAACAGCGCGGCTGTTGCACGAAAAACTTTAGAGGAAAATGGGGGAGAGACAGATGCCATATGTGAACATAAAAGTGACCAATGAAGGTGTCACTAAAGAACAAAAACAAGCCTTGGTTGCCGGAGCGACAGAATTACTTTCTAGAGTGTTAGGAAAAAATCCAGCGACAACCATTGTGGTGATAGACGAAGTAGAAACCGACAATTGGGGAATTGCTGGGGAACTCGTTACTGAACGAAGATTAAGAGGAGCATAAGGTAATGAAAGGTATTCATCATTTAGGTTTAGCTGTATCTAATTTGCAAGCAACAAGCACATTCTTTTGTGATTTATTAGGCTGGAAGTTAGTTAAAGAGGTGCCCGAATATCCCGCACATTTTGTGTCTAATGGTTCTGTCATGTTTACACTGTGGCAAACGGATCAAAATGCCGCGAAGTTTGATCGTAAAACAAATGTGGGTTTGCATCATGTGGCAATACAAATGGATTCTGAACAAGAGTTGTTAGATTTGTATCAAAAATTTAAATCGTCAGATTCTGTGGAAATTGACTTTGCACCAGAATTTTTGCGTGAAGGCCCAGCTAAACACATGATTGTGGATGAACCTAGCGGAGTTCGCATTGAGTTTATTTGGTGGCCTCAGTGAACGTTAACCATCCTTTTTTTTATGCCAGCCTAATGTTGATAGCAGGTATAGGTATTCCGGTTATGGCTGCACTAAACGGAAATCTAGGAGCTAGGTTACAAAGCCCTGCACTGGCTACGACAGTGTTATTTTTTGTTGGGAGCTTGGTCTCACTCAGTTATCTTCTAGCAACAGAGGGCTTACCTAAGTTTAATTCGGTAGAACCTATTCCTTCATATTTATATTTTGGCGGCTTTTTTGTGATTTTTTACATACTTAGCATTACGTGGGTGGGTCCCAAGTTTGGTATCGGCAACGCTGTGGTGTTTGTGTTGTTAGGGCAATTGATATCCATGACTATTATCGATCACTTTAGTTTGTTAGGCGTAGTGCAAAATACACTATCTGCGCAACGCCTTTTAGGTTTAATTCTTATGGCGGCAGGTGTGTTTTTAGTGGTCAAGCGTGTTTAGGTATTAGATTAAACTAGCAAGAGCATAGTTCAGTGCTCTAAAAGCTTTCGGGGTCATAACAACGTTAAATGTCGACAATGTGCCACGAAGTGATCCAAAGCGGAAGTATCATTGAGCAGCGAAAATGGATAAAAACGCCTTTATAATTTCACCACTGCTTATGACGGCTTTATGGCCGATTGCTGTCCTTTTAAACTGGATTTTAATGTCCGTAATTGGCTAACAAGAGGACCTTTTGTGTCAGCTTTAGGAAACCAAGCAGAATTATTAACAAATTCAGATCCAGTTTCGTCTGCATGATATGGCTGCCTCCAGTGCTGGTTTTTATAAGTCATTTTAATCTCCTGTACTATAGTTTCTGTTGAAGGTACTGTTTTTCCAACCTCTAATACTGATGAAGATATTGGTAAAATCGAGGGTTCTAAATTTACAAATGTAAGCCGATTAATGTCTGGGAAATAATTTCTAAACGATAGGCAATATCATAACCAACATTTTATAAAGTCGATAAAGTCTTTTCATATAACATGTGATTGTGATCCTATTCTATGCCAACGAATGATATGGACTCCCCACTCGGCATCAATGTGCCATAGTGAAGTTGTTAACATGCTTCAAGTATTATGAGTCCATATGTCTATAATTAAAGCTGTTGGCATCGATTTGGCCAAACTTGTTTGTGGTATTGACGAACATAACAAGCCTAAATTTCGAAAAACTATTAAGCGAAACATACTGTTGGCTGAAATTGCTAACATATCACCGTGTATCATCAGGATGGAATTAGATCGCTAAGTTTTGGCTTCTGGCGCAACGCAGCCAGTAACTAATAACATTATTGCGAACAAATATCCCAACCAAGCGGACAACTCACAGGCTGCATCTGTAATATGGCTTGTTGCAAATCATCTGCGCTTAATAGCCGTGGACTATGGGCCGCGGCAAAGTGATCGACATCTAGATGATGTGCTGCTAGTTTATCCCTAATCCGTTTCAGATCTGGATCGCCTTTCGGTGCGCCGGATTTTTGTCTGGAATAGAAATGGTCAGCACTGAAGGCTATTTTTGTTTCTCGAAAGTATGAAATCAGGTTATGTTGCGAATGACTGGTCTCCACATCAATCACCTGCAAGCGATTTTCAAAAAAGCTACCTAGGCCATCAACCAGTAAAAAACGATCATCGCCAAGGGCTTGTTGTGTTTGCTCTCTTATTTTGGCGACATGTTGTTGCACTGTGATAAATTTAACGCCTAGTTTGGCCGCCTCTTTTAATCCTCTTTGATGATCCTGATGGTGATGAGTCACCACCTGATATTTTAGTGGCTTGTCTATACCCGAATACGCCTTCATGGCAGTGAATCTTTGCGTTAATTGATGGTAGCTTCCTGAGGCAACAAAATATTCACCCATATCGACGAAAATAGAAAAGCCCCAGCCTTGGCCTGCATGATACACACCATCGGCTAATTTTTTTACGTTCATTTTTGCACTGTCAATTTCGTCCTTGCTTGCGCCATAACCCTTTGGCGTTTGATATACAGCGTCTGACTGATTATTTATGACTAAGCTGCGCGATGTTGTCATACTCACAGGAAGACCCTGAGATGTGTAATAGGTATTGCTAGCATAATACACCGCGTCTTGTTGTTTATAATTAGAAAACTCATAAACACGGAGTTTACCCGTTTGATTATAGGCGCGCGTCATTTGACTGATCAACCCACTTGTTGGGTCAATGAACAGAGTTAACTCTGGATATCCTTTGCTCTTGAAACTGATTTTATGATGCACTTTACCTCGATACAATACCTGCTCTTTCAGAGCTGCACTGTCCCTGGCCTGATTGATCATCTGTACCAGAATCGTATCTACTTTATAAGAGAAAAAATTGGCGAAATTGTCATATTTTACACTTGCGTCGATACTGACAGACTTATCTATATGATCAATTTGATAACCTTTTTCACCATCAAAAAATTGCTCCTTCAGAAAAATGAGAGCGTTGCTACCGGAAGCTTGGCGGAAGCTTTTACGCTTGTTTTCATAATCAATATTCAGACTAGCACTATAGCCTAAAATATCGGTTTTTTCTGGGCTGGTACTCTGACCTCTCAGAAAATTTTTTCCCTGCTCTTTAAAGTTAAGGCTCTTAGCTGACAATAATTTGTCCCCCCCATAGGCCGCAACTATTTTGTCGATCAGCTTATCTTCCGACTCACCAGCATAGACACCAGATGTTGATATTGTAAGAAAATAGGCCAGAGCCAATTGACCTGGTTTTAGAAGTTGCATTGTTTCCTCTCATTGATCTTAGTTTAATAATGTTGTCGGCCTTAAAGCGGTCTGTTATCTTTCCTACTTTGCACCAGTGTAAATTCCATGTTAAATCGGTTACATAAGTCGTGCAGTATATTTGTTCTGCTGACGCTTTATCCTGCACTATCTTTTGAAGTTGCATTGAACGAACAGCAATAAAAGCTTTAATAATCGCCATACGTTTTATATTTTCGCAATGCTGTAGGCGTAGCTCTTCAACTTCTGCCGAATCAATAGGCTCTGTCTTAATTGATTTAGCCGCTTGCTTACCAAACGCTTCGAGTTCTTTCTTATTCATAGTCTGCCTATCCTTAACCCTACATGGGTATTAATGATAAGCAGTTACACAGATTTTGTTATAGGATTAAATAGTAGTAGTTAATGTCGTTAACCAATCAGGAGAAATTTCAATCAAATAAGTTTCGACAACTTTATCGTATCCAGTAAAAATCCCCACAGAAATAACGATTAAGAATGTACCCATAACTTTTTTCATTCTACCCGCATTAACGGCTATTTTTTGTCTGTTAATTAACTTTCCTGACATCATGGCAATAAACAGTAGTGGCAAACCTGCACCAATGCCAAAAATAAGCATGGTGACAAAAGCTGACAACATATTCTCTCCTTGAATAGCGAAAGAAATAGCCGCACCTAATGTAGGGCCTACGCATGGCGTCCATACAAAACCAAGTAAAGCGCCTAACATGAATTGACCGACGGTACCTGAAGCTTTAAATCCTGTGAGTTTTTGATTACCTTTATTAGTTAGTATTGAAGCAAAAGCAACAAATTTTTCATTGAGCTTATCAAATATGATAATTAGACCAAATATTAATAACAGCCCTGCGCTAAATGTTTTAATCGAACTTATATCAAAATCCCATGCTATTGCAGAATAACTAAGTAAGGTTCCTGTCACCGCAAAAGATAAAGATAAGCCAAATACTAATGCCAGCAATCCTTTTAATTGTTCCTGGAGAGCACTAGAAACAATAATGGGTAAAATTGGCAATACACAAGGAGACAATGTACTTAGTACTCCCGCTAAAAAACTAAATATAAGTGCAGTCAAATCCATATTATTCGCCTTGTTCCAAGAATGAGAATAATTTTCCTTGATTGGTCTGAGCTATAACACGGTCTAGTTCTCGTTCACCTTTGTATAATACGAGTGTACTTTGACGGGGTGCTTTAAAGTACTTTACCCATTGAGTTTGCGTATCGTAATCAACTTTGAGTACATTAATTTCACTATTGGGGTGATTGGCGAAGTACTCCTTGATCACTGCTGATTGTTTTTTACATGTACCACACCAGGTAGCATGTACGTCAATCAATATTGATTTATCCGCCAACTGCAATTGGTCAAAAGCTTGCTCTGTAAAGTCTTGCATATAATGGCTTTTTTCTGATATTACATGTGTCTGTTTAGCTTCTGCATTACTTTCTGAGCAAGCAGAGAGTGAAAGTGCGATTATTGCGGTTAGTATTAATCTTTTCATTTTATATATACCTGTTAACTACGTGGCTTCATAAGGCCTGAAACAAAAATATAAATTTATTTGGAAACACCAATTAAATTTACCGGTCTAGTTGGAACGAGGACTATTAAACGATGAAGCGCAAATGACCTCAAAGGAATATTGCTGACTATGTGTAACTCCTGTATGGTCACAAATAGTCACACGCTACAAGTGCTGTATTTATTGAACTTTATGTATTTAGAGAACTAATGAAAAAAACTTATAAAATTGGAATGTTCGAGTTTGATTCACAAAATGGTATCTTAATATCAGATAATTCAGAGGTAAAACTTGAGCCCTTATCATCTAAATTCCTTTGTTTTTTAATTCAACGGCAAGGTGAAGTAATAACTAGGGATCAACTACTAATCTCTGTGTGGCAAAACAGAGTTGTTTCTGATGATTCAATACGCAAAGTTGTAAAGAAACTCCGTCAGGCTTTTAATGATGATGCAAGACAGCCTAGCTATATAAAGACCGTCTCGATGCAAGGCTATTCTTTAATCGCCAAAGTTTCATCGGTAGAAGAATCCATTGAGAGCAGTAATATTGACTCTAAAAAGGGAATCAATTTTTTAAGCACTACGCCAACAAAAACATGGATGATAGTACTCTTGAGCCTATTCATTCTTATACTCGTAGGACAATATTTTAATTGGTTTAATACTAATCAAACGATATCAGCACACTCTCCCAAAATAGAAAAAGAGCAATACCCTAAGATAGAGAAACTTACACTGTTGTCTGGATCTGAAATCTACGGAGATTTTAATGAAATAAACAAACAGTTGGTTTTTTCACACCGAGAAAATAATAATGAACCATGGCATCTTTACACTAAAACACTGTCAAACGGAGAGGTAAAACGTTTAAGCTGGGATGGTGGTAATTACAAACAAGCAATGTTCTCGCCTAATGGTAAGCAAATTGCTTACATACGCACCAATGAATTAGGAACAGAAACTTGGATCGCAGATTACGACCAGAAGCTAGGGCTAATAAAACCAATAATTCTTTCAAAGAACCATTTTGCTAAAGAGATATTGTCGTGGTCAAGTGATGGAGAATCCCTATATTTTTATGGTCGAGAACAACCATCAAATCCTTTTTCCATCTATAACTTAAACTTAGAGAACCAAGAAAGACAACAAGTAACTTTTCCTAATATGCAAGCTCTTGGAGACATAGAAGCTAAAGAGTCGCCCGATGGGAAATACTTGGCGGTACTACGTAGTACGGGCGATAGTAGGTTTTCACTAATGCTAATGGACTTACATAGCAAAGATTTGGTTGTAAACAAAACAATGAATTTCAACGCTACTTACATTACTTGGCAGCGTGACTCTCATTCTTTAGCTGTTTCCAGTTTTGAGGGGGATTTTTATACTTTTTCTTTAGATAACAAACAGCTACTTGAAAAGAGCGGATGTAACCCTGGCCTAAACGATGTTTTTTATAGCTGCGGGCTTGATTGTTTTTTTATGCGTAGTCATCACATGAATTATACCGACATTAAAGAAATCCCTAATCCATTTGAGCCTATGAAGTACCAGTCAACTTTGCACTTAGACGCATCAAAAGCAGAGCTTAATCCCATTTATAACCATGTTGGAAATACAATTTATTTCAGTAGTATCGATAGGGATAGAGCTAGTATATTTAGACGTAAAGTTGGTGGTGAAAGGGAAGAATTAGCAAGCTTTGGCTCTAGACGGAAAATCAGTAATTTAAGCCTAAACGCAGCAGAAACCTATTTGTTAGGCAAGCTCCAAGGGCGAGTCTTCATTCTAAACTTAGATACACAAGCGATAAAATTCATAACGAGTGCTTTAGATAATGTAGATTATCCAACCTGGAGAGATAATGAGACAGTCATGTTCTCTCGTCGTCAAACAGATGGGCCTTCCATATTATCTCATAATATTTTACAAGAAACGTCACAGCTATTTAAATCGGGGCTCATAATTCAAAGACATCTAGACGACGGACGTATCTTTATCGTCGATGAAAAAAGAATACTATACAAGTTGAATATCGACGGTTCTCGACAAGAAATAACACAATTACCAAACGAAAATATTGATAATTGGAAAGTTCAAGGTGAATACCTTTATTTTACCAAGCTTACTGGGCAAGACGTCGTAATGACTCGCCATCACCTATCAACAAAACAGCAGCAAACACGTATTATGGCTCAAAATGGATTTAGGTTAAATTTTGATATACATCCTAGCAGCGATAAATTTCTCATTACTCAACAACTACTGGCTGATAGTAACCTAGTAAAAGTGCATTGGAGCCCTACTGCAATTAATGAGTAGGTCGTTGTATCAATTCTTGTCAACAAAGCCTACTTTTATTACAAAACAGACAGCTAATATTTATAGGCAATTCAGTCGCCTAAATAATTTTTATGCAAAAAATTATACCGTTCCCTATCTAATCAAGTTCTTTCAATCAATTCTATTTGATAACCATCAGGGTCTTTTATGAAAGCGATAATTTCAGATGTATCTGCCTTCATAGGTCCAGGTTGACGTGTAATTTCAACATTATTTTGTCCGAGAAATTTACACGTTTGATAAATATCATCAACAGCAAGTGCTATATGCCCATAGCCCCTTCCTTTTTCATAATCGGATTCATGCCAATTATGGGTGAGCTCAAGAACAGTGTTTTCAAATTCAGCACCATAACCCAAGAAAGATAATGTAAACTCACCTTCTGGATAATCTTTTCTTCGTTGCACCTTCATTCCAAGAAATTGACAATAAAAATTCTCAGAACTTTTTAGGTCACTTACTCTTAACATTGTATGTAAGATCCTACGTGGGAATACAATTTTCTTATCTGTTATCGTTGTCATTTTCTCTCGCCTAAGTGTTCTTATGGATCAATTTTTTCGCAATGCTATTTAAGGTAGTTTGAAAAACACCTCGCAAAAAACAACAAAGGCATGGGTATAAGTAGAATACATTGCCTTTATCACCTAATGTTTCTAACCAATGCTCTTAAGTATTTCAACTAACTTCTCTGGTATCGACGTTAATGGAAAATGTCCTGCTTCCAAGGTGAAAACTTTATCTACTTGCCAATTAGTTAACATTTTATCTTGCGCAGCAGGCGATATAACTTTATCAATTGATGCTTTAATATAATATTTGGCCACACTTCCGAACTTGTCTTCACTCAACGGAGCTTCTGCCATAAATGGTTGTGTTGCTTGTTTAAACAAAAAATTGGGCACTATATTGTCTAAGTAATTCTCATCTTTAACATCATTCAACAATATATTACGTACTGTTTCTTGGCTAATAGTTGCGTAGCTTCCATCTTCAGAAAAAATGGTGTTTGGTAGTAGCTGTCCTTCAGGATCATTTTGCATAACAGCAAGCGGTGAGCTACCATTTTCAAGCAACATTGCCGCGACATAAATCAATCTATCGATCTTTTCAGGAATAAGCTCTGCAACTTGTGAGATCACTGCCCCAGCTAACGAGTGACCAACCAAAACAACACTGGCGTCTAATTTATTAATTGCCTCAACAACTGTTTGCACATAGGCACTCATAGTAACATCTGCGATTAGAGCTTTATTTTCACCGTGTCCTGGTAAATCCAAAGCTACAACATTATTTCCCGCACCTGTTAGAGATTTTGCTACGCTGTTAAACTCCCACGCTGCGCCCCAAGCGCCATGTACCAAAATGTAATTTTTCATTTTCTATACCTCAATTTAATTCGTTGATTTAAGTCTCAATACAGAGCTAATTTCACTTTTATTTGGCCCTGTATCTTAGTGTTTAGTTCTTAGCCTTTTGCAATTTCATTACCTATTTCTTCATTAGTCATTGCAACACCATTGAAATTCCAAGAGCCGTCTACGGTGTGAATAACATTTGAATAAATATGCTCTACAGGTTGCTTCCCACCAGATAAGTCTTTGATGATTTGAGTTGCTTCAGCAAAATGCGCTAATTGAACTTCACGTGATGCAAAAGCAAATGACGGTACTTTCCATTCCATCCACACGCCTGAAAATTCCTCTCCACCTGAAAAAGTAGAGTTTTTAGGAAGTACTGAAACATGTGCAGTTACATTCGGTGTCATTACGCTATTATCCAAAAGACCGTGATGCTTAAGCATAGAGTGAGTTATTCTTGATACCGCTTCTTTTTCAGAGCCAGCAGGAATAACGCCTTCAGTAAGAGTAAGTGTTAATGGCATGATATTCTCCAATAATAAATAAGTTAGTTGATAGTAAAAATTTAAAGGTACTTTTTAAGTAATCCTTTTTCAGCTATACAAAATATAGTGGTCGCTATATTTTGTAGTTGGCGACATGTTATATAGTGATCGTTATATTGTCAACAAAAATATAACGGTCACTATATTTTTGTTTAAAACATGGATATAATAAGGACAATTTCAAGGGGTAGGATATTTAAATGACAAAGGTAAACAAGAAGCAGGAAACCAGAAAGCGTATTATCAATGCCGCGAGCCAAGGTTTTAGAAGTAAAGGTTATGCTGGAATTGGTGTTGATGGTATTGCTAAAGAAGCGGGTGTCACATCTGGTGCTTTTTATGCACATTTAGGTTCAAAAGACGGCGCATTTGAAGCTGCGCTAACAGCAGGGCTTGATGAAGTTATTGTTGCAGTTCCTGAATTTCAACTTCAAAATAGCCAAGACTGGATTAAAGCTTTTTCTGAATATTATCTTGGACAAGATCACCGCGATAACCTTTCGTGTGGATGCGCAATGACAACTCTCTCACCAGAGGTTGTTCGTACCAAACCTGAGTTTCATGCAATATACGAAGAAAAAATGCTTACTATTGTTAAACTGATGGCGAAGGGCTTTGAAGGTTCTTCACATGAAGAGTGCATTTCTAGAGCATGGGTTGTTTTAGGGATTTTAATTGGTGGACTCACCATGGCCAGAGCTGTTAATTCTGTCGAAACAGCCAACCAAGTGGCAAATTCAATTACGAAAGCTGCAATAAGCGCAGCAGGTAAAATTAAGTGATCTTATAAATGTAATTAAACAATTTAGTTGTTTTTTATTCGGGAATTAAATGCCAGATTGAGCAGATATAATCCAAGCACGATATCTATTGAACCACAAAATTCTGGCCACCAAAATGGAGTTCCTCCATTAACAAAAAGCAGGTCGTGGCCTATATCATAAGCGCCGTGAAGCAAATACCCAATAGACAGAAAGCTAAATTTGTAAAACGTATTAAACTTTAGTGAAAGAATTGCAATAACGAAAAATAATGACCCTACTAAAACTTCCAGTGGGGCTGCTTTGAAATCAAGACCATAAATGGCAAAAGTAAGATAATAAAGAGGAAACGAAAAAAGAAGTAAGGAATAGGTAAACTTATGCGTTTCCAAACGAGTTATTTTAAAACGCACAATTAATATGATTGAGACCAAAACCCCAATAAAAATAGCAGCAATGCTCATGACACGGCTCTGTCTAAGCGTTGTTGATTAAAATTTATACTTCCTCCATCATTCGGTATAAAGAATCGGTGTTCCCAGCCTCTTATTTTAACTTCAGAATGAATAGAGTGACGAGTTACGGGACAGTGATCTAGCGCTTCTAAGTGGTTTGCTATCAGCTTTCCACTAGACAGTTTCCCTATTTCAATAGCGTCTTGTAAACCCATAATTATCTCTCCACCTAAATCAAAGTTTGCCCCTCCTGCTGGTAGTACAATGATGTCAGGCTGTGTTTGACTGACAAATGCTTTGACCTCATTTGTTAATATGGTATCACCTGTAATGTATATACTTGGCTCCCCTGGCAATTCTATGTAGTAACCATAACCGTGTGCCATCATCTTCCCAATAATGCCTTTACCATGTAAACAAGAAACTAATCCTATCGAACCACTTAGAAAGCGACTTTCTAATGATGGGTCTAGCTCACACACCTTCAGTCCTTTATTTGTTAGGAATCCTACATCTTGTTTTGAGCAGAAAACAAGAATATCATTTTCCCTAAGCCACTTCGTTGCTGCGCGATCTAGATGGTCGAAATGGCCTTTTTGACAATGAGTGATCAAACAACACGTAACTCGTGCTTTTAAATCTTCCATATTCATGGGTAACTCGACCAATGGATTTCTACGTCTTTTTCTTGTCGCATATTTAAGCGAAGGTATTGCTCCTTTCGGCGCAAACATTGGATCAACCAAAATACCGTGCTTCTTACCTTCAAACTTAAATTCAACTAAAATAGTCGCATTTCTAATCTGCGTAACTTTCATGACGTACTCAATATTTGCCTATAATAAAGTGAATTGTAAAAAAAATAAAAAGAAATGTTTATGGCTAATCTTGACATTAAGAATACAATTTACCCCAGTAAAGCATTAGTCAACCGCACGACCAAATAGTATGATTTATGTCAATTTCGGCCATTTAATTTAAACAAAGTACCTGACAAAATATCTGCAACTAGAACTTAAAAATATAGAACGGGTGAAATTATGACAATATTTAATGTTGGAAAAAATCAGGTTCATGTGAATATAAAGGGATCAGGCGAACCTATTTTGTTTTTACACGGGGTGCCTGATACTTCAGAAGTATGGAATAGTGCTTTAGAAAACTTATCAGATAACTATCAATGCATCGCGCCTGATCTACCTGGCTTTGGCCGAACACTAGCCCCTCGAAACTTTGATTACAGCCTAGATAACTTAGCCTATTTTGTCGAGCAACTATTATCAAGTTTGAGCATTAACGACGCCGTGCATTTGGTAATTCATGACATTGGAGGAATTGTGGGTCTAGCTTTTGCTGTTACTCACCCCGACAAAGTTAAAAGCTTGACGATTATGGACACCACTTTCTTTTCTCATTATGAGTGGCATGCAATGGCCAAAACGTGGCGCAAGCCAATTTTGGGAGAATTAACCATGTATTTAATGAGATATAAACAGTTTAGGTTAGCAATGAAGAAAAGTGCACCTATACTAACAAACGATCAGATTCGATCAAATTACAACGCACTAACATGGCGAAATCGCCGAATGATTTTGCGCTTTTACCGTGCACTTGATCCTGTTATTTTTAAGTCATGGGAGGTTCAGCTAAAAAGCGCGGTACAAACCTTTCCAACACAGGTCATTTGGGGTGAAAAAGATACTTTTTTACCTGTTGAACTATCTAAACATTTTGGCACTGATAATGTTCACATACTTGAAGATGTCGGCCATTGGCCCATGTTGGAAAAAGCTGAAAAAGTACATAAATTGATCAGGGAAAATATTGCGTTAGCAAAATAATATTTCAACAAAAGGTAATGATAATGAAGATTGGATTGTTAGTTTATCCGGGCTGTGTGGCATCTGGTTTGTTTGCCTTTGCGGAGCTATTAGAAGTAGCAAATAAACGTGCTGGATTACCGTTATTTACCATTCATTGGTTGGGTGTTGACGGTAAGGATGTGCAAATTACAGCTGGAAATAAAATACCTGTAACAACGATCAAAGTAGAAGCTGCAGTATTAAATGCCTCCATCGATGCTTTACTTATCCCTGGTTTTTGGACAAATCATCCTCGTCATGTTGAACGTACAATTGAAACGTATAAACCATTAATATCAACTTTAAAAAAGTTACCTATTAGCACACAACTTTGGGGTTATTGTACTGCTGTATGTGTTATGGCCGCTTCTGGACGTATAGATAATCAACCAGCCACAGCTACTTGGTGGCTAGCTGATTTTGTACAGAACAACTACCCTACTGTCGATTGGAGCTTTAGTCAAACCTATACTTTCGAAGGTCAAAATAGAACAGCATCAGGGTTAAATGGCTATCTCCCTATCGCTCAAGCGCTAATAGAGGAACAGTTTGGGCATGAGGTATTACGCGATATTATCGACTTGATGATCATTCCAAAACCTGAGAAATCAGCACAACCATTCACTCAAATAAAGTTAATAAAATTAAACGATAAACTTCTAAGAGAGATTTATATTTGGGTAGAAAGAACGCCTGCTACTGAATTAACTATTGCCGTGTTGGCTAAGCACCTTAAACAAACTGAGAGAACACTTGCTAGGAAAGTAAAGCAGGGAACAAATCTATCTTTAGCCGGCTTTATGCGCTTAATTAAACTTCATCAAGCAAGTGAGCTATTGATATATAGCCGCAGACCAATCAACCTTATTAGTGATACGTTAGGCTTTTCGGATGACGCTGCCTTTCGCCGTACTTTTAAAAAAGTATCTTCGTATACACCAAGTGAATATCGTCAGGAATTTCAACGATAGGTAAACGGGGATTATAGACTGTGACCTTTTCCCGAATTTAGTACTACTCCGTCGATGAGATATTTCATACTGTGCTGTTTGTTTTGTGAATTCAACAGTCGACATATAATTTACATGAACTATGATGAGAACATTATTATAGTGCTCTCATCATAGATCGATTTCATAACATGATTTTTCGAGTGTTTTGAACTAACGGCTAATGTTGATTTAAATATTCATTTCTAAATTTGCCATTTAAGATTTCTACAATTGTATTTTCAGTGACTTGTGTGGCACTCAGGTTTTATTGAAACCTATAAAGTCAAATAGTCAGATCGAGTTTAGCCACTAAATCTTAGCTTGTTACATTTTAGTTATGATTTAAAACCAACTTGATTTAGGAGTAAATTTGCTACCCCTCTCATCTAGTAAGATTGAAGTTAAGGATTGGAAAAACAGACAAAATAAATTAAATCACTTACCTCTCTACAGAGCTTATCAACCCTGATCACAGATTTTTAAAATCTTCGAAGATCCACAATTGCTATTCTAATTACACATCTCTCCTTTAAGAATACCACTATGTTTTTCAAAAGCCTTAGCCAAAAAATCTATTAATACTCTGACTCTGGCATTTTTTGCCATATCTTTATGTGCTAATACCCAAATAGTTTCTCTTGGTATAGGTTTTGCGTTCGGTATTCGAATAATATCGGGATCGCTATCACCGATATAACAAGGTAGTGAAGCTATGCCCATATGCGCTTTTATGCCCGCAAGCTGCAATACATCTGAGTACATATTGCTTCTAACAGGTATTTCGGGATATTTATCTTTCTCTGTCCATTTTAAGTGATTACCACTGTCCCCCCACCCTAACCAATGGCAATTAGATGCTTGTGCAGTTAAGTCATGAGTGGCAAGGTATTTTTTACTTGCATAGGCACTATTAAACAGTCGAGCAACACGTCTACCTGTTAATGAATCAGGAGGATTATCCACATGCCTTATCGCGACATCGGCTTCTCTACTCGCTAAATCTCTAACGCCATAACTCATTATTATTTTTAAATCGATATCAGGATACAGACTCATAAATTCATGTAAGTCAGGCATTAACAAATGGCAAGCAAAACCATTACTTAGAGTTAAGC
The DNA here is from genome assembly GCA_029938115.1 of Colwellia sp. Classification (GTDB taxonomy): domain Bacteria; phylum Pseudomonadota; class Gammaproteobacteria; order Enterobacterales; family Alteromonadaceae; genus Colwellia. Next base: position 15,465 of record JAPYOP010000060.1, read on the forward strand.
ATAAATCGCCTTCAATTCGTAAATCTTTGCCCTGGATATCGCGCTCTATGCTATTAAATCCTTGCTGAATTTGTTGGGCTGAGCGTAATAACTCTTCTCCTCCATGCGTCAATGCATAACCGCTAGGTAAACGATCAAAAAGCTTAATGCCTAAATCTTTCTCTAATGTATTTATCCTTCTGGCACACGATGAGTGATGAATTCCTAATGACATGGATGCTTTTTTAAGGCCTCCCAAACTTGCAATAGCAAGAAATATTTTAATATCATCCCAATTCATTAATCCCCCTGTATATATTTAGATACCCTACAACAGCCTTTTATGCTATCTGCAAATTTGCAACAAGTAAACGCAAACATGCCGTCTATTCAACAAAATCACACCCCGTATACTATGTAAAAATGTCAATCAGTAATAAAAACTTAGGAAACTATCATGCTCGACTTATATACAGATGCCACGCCCAATGGTTTAAAAATATCAATTGCTCTTGAAGAACTTGGTCTTACGTATAACGTTCATAAAGGCTTAAATAACGAGGCTAATGTCAGCCCGGAATATACTGTAATGAACCCTAACCAGAAAATTCCACTGCTAAAAGATGATGATATTATTGTCAGCGAATCAGGAGCAATTTTATACTACCTTGCCAACAAACATAATGCTTTACTGCCAACCTCATTAACACAACGTACAAAAGTAATGGAAATGTTGATGTTACAAATGAGCGGTTTGGGGCCAAATTTCGGCCAGCTTTTAGTTTGGGGCGGAGCGTGGAATAACGAATATCCCGTTGCAACTCAACGCTATGCTAAAGAAGTAAATCGCCTATTAAAAGTATTGAACACCCTTCTTAAAGGCAATGATTACTTCGCTGGTGAAGAATATAGCATTGCCGATATAGCTTTCTTCCCTTGGGTCAGAATGGCTTATATCCATCCTATTGGTGAAATGCTAGCAACCAATGAATGTAAGAACCTAACCGCTTGGTATGAACGCATTGGTCAACGAGATACAGTAAAGCAGGGTCTGTTAATACCAGAGGCTAATCCTCCAGAAGAGCAAATGAAAATTTTTGTTAATGCTGTTGTTGGCCTTGGTCACTTGCATGACTAAATAAGCAAAGGAATTTTAACCTAATAAGTGACAACTTTCATAACACTGGGATTTAAATTGCTACAAATAAATAAATTTTCTTGATCTACAATCAAATCAATGTAATATAAGTAACCAGTTGGTTACTTATGGATTTTGTAACGCTAAATAATTTTCTAAATATAGTTGAAACTTAAAATGGTTGAACAAGTTAAATCTAAAGGTGAACAAACAAAGCAACGCATTTTAGAGACGGCGGCTATTATGTTTTGGAAAAGCAGTTATCACAAAGTCCGTGTCGATAAAATTGTTGAACTCGCGGAAGTTAACAAAGCATCTTTTTATCAATATTTTAAAAATAAGGAATATGCTGCTTTTGAAAGTATGGGATATATGCACAAACTGACAATTGATACTATTTTTGAAGCTGCTTTTCAAGCTGAAATCGATCCGGTTAAACGTTTGGAGCATATTTTTAACAACATTTATCAATTGCATAAAAAGCAGTTAGAAGGAGAAGGTAGTTGTCCTGGTTGTCCATTTGTCAATATGGGCAATGAAATGGCCGTTGATAGTGAAATGTTAAGAAAAAAAATAGAAAGTATTTTTTCTGACTTTTATTCTTACCACAAAAGAATTTGTCAAGACGCTATGAAATTAGGTCTTAGTAAAATAAACATGGATTCAGAAGTAATTTCTCGTCAGCTTCAAGGAGTTCTAAACGGTGCTATGGTCAGCTCTAAAATTAGAAACTGTCCCGAAGACATACTCGATGCACTTATAACAGCCAAAAGTATTCTAAAACTTAAAAGCTACAATTAATAAATGAGTTAAAAAATATTATTTTTACCCCTTAAAAATAACTAACTAGTTACTTTAATTTACATTTTAAACCTAAAGGAAATAAAAATGAATCAAAAAAACAATACAGTATTAATTACTGGTGGCAGCACAGGCATTGGTCTAGCTTTAGCTAAGCAATTTTTGGATAACAATGACTATGTTATTATTTGTGCGCGAAATGAAAAGCGATTAGAAGAAGCAAGAAAAAAACACCCTGAGTTAAAGACTTATATCTGTGATGTTTCAGACGAACAATCAATAGAAAAATTAGCTTCGTCTGTTTTGGTTGACCACCCTAACCTCAATATTTTGGTAAATAATGCCGGGTCTATGCATATTCATGACGTAGTAAATGACTCTTTGCCATTTAAATATCAACAACAGGAGATAATGACAAACTTTTACGGCACTGTTGCATTATGTAATGTCTTTCTTCCTCATTTACAACGACAAGCAAACGCTACTATTTTAAATATTACTTCAGGCTTGGCGTATATGCCTTTTATGCCCTCTCCAGTATATGCAGCCACCAAAGCAGCTGCACACTCTTATAGTTTAAGTATTAGACAAGCTTTAAAAAACACCTCTGTTAGGGTCGTTGAAGCCCTCCCTCCAATGGTAGATACCGAAATGACTGAGGGTTTAGAAATGCAGGGAATGAAAAAAATGTCTCCTGAAAAGTTAGCTCAATCTATTTATAAAAGACTAAATAAGGGTCAATTGGAAATTCGCCCTGGTGATTCCGCGATGATGATCAAAATGTATAAATTGTTTCCTTGGATGATCAATGCCGTAATGGGAAAAATGACACCCAAAATGTTAATAAATTTACCAAAATACGATTAATTGGTAACAGGTAAAAATTTCAGCTTTATTGCTATAACTAAAGAGATAAAAATGATTACAGTAAAACAAATTATACATTCACTAACTCTTGTCTTTGTTGGTTTGATAAGTATCAACGTGCAGGCATCAACACCCGAAAAGAAAGGTTTGTCGATAGCTACAGAGGCTAAAAAACAAGACACCGGTTGGATTGACTTTACAGCAGATATGAAAATGTATCTGCGAAATAAGCAAGGCCAGTCGAGTTTATGTGAACTAAAGATAAAAACCTTAGAACTTGAAAATGATGGAGATAAAAGCTTAACACTTTTCAACAAACCTAGAGACGTTAAGGGTACCGCTTTTTTAAGCTTTTCTCATCCAATTGATGCCGATGATCAATGGTTATACTTGCCTGCACTTAAACGAGTAAAGCGTATTTCATCGAGTAACAAGTCTGGGCCTTTCATGGGTTCAGAATTTTCTTTTGAAGACCTAAGCTCATTCGAAGTAGAAAAGTATAGTTATAAATATTTGCATGATGAATTGCTCAATAACCAAGACACCTTTGTTATTGAGCAATTCCCGGTAGATGAAAACTCAGGCTACACTCGCCGTGTTGTTTGGTTAGATAAAACGGAATATAGAGTACAAAAAATAGAATTTTATGATCGAAAAGATAGCCTCTTAAAAACATTATCTTATAGCGACTATAAACAATACCTTAATGAATATTGGCGAGCAGATAAAATGGTTATGGTAAATCATCAAAGTGGCAAGAGTACGGAGCTTGAGTGGACAAATTATGTCTTTGCCTCAGGTCTAACTGATAGCAACTTTAACAAAAATGCGCTTAAACGAGTTAGATAACATGTTTTATGGTAAGTGGTTAGTTTTGTCCTTGATGCTTTTAAGCTTCAACGTTACATCAAACAACTTAGAGACAAACATGAAATTAGGCTTGGAGTATCGCTACTTTCCAGACAAAGGAAAGTATGAGGAGCAATTTGAGCACCATCAATATTCTACTTTCGCTGAAGCTGAAGTGTATTGGAATTGGAACAATGGCGATGACTTAATTACGTTTAAACCTTATTACAGATATGACAATCAAGATAAGAATAGAAGCCATGGTGATATCCGAGAGTTTTCATATATTCATGTCGATGACAATTATGAATTTCGCGCTGGATTCAGAAAAGAATTTTGGGGAGTTACGGAGTTTCAACACTTAGTTGATGTAATAAACCAGACTGATTTAGTAGAAGATATCGACGGAGAAGAAAAACTGGGTCAATTGATGTTTAATTTATCTTCCGTTTATAAATGGGGAATTGTTGACTGGTTTTTACTACCAAGTTTTAGAGAGCGTACTTTTGCATCAGAACAGGGTCGTTTGCGAGCTCCAATAAAAGTTGATGTAAATAATGCAATTTATCAATCTTCAGCTAAACAAAAACATCTGGACTTTGCTGTTCGATGGAATCATAGCATTGGAAACTTTGATATAGGTAGCTATTGGTTCCACGGTACAAATAGAGACCCCGTATTGCAGCTATCTGATAGTGAAATTAATAACACTGATGGAAGTAATACTCAAAGTTTCATTCCTTATTATCAACAGATGGATCAATTTGGCATAGATTTGCAAGCAACTGTAGATAGTTGGCTGTGGAAAGTGGAAGGAATATACCGACACACTGATATCGATTCCTTTTTGGCAGCTCAAGTTGGATTGGAATACACCTTTGTTGGTGCATTGAATTCAGTAATAGATATAGGCTTCTTAATGGAATATGCATGGGACGCAAGAGGAGAAACTACAAATACGAATATTGGCGCAAACTTTCAAAATGACTTATTCATTGGTAGTCGCCTAGCTTTCAATGATATGCAAAGCAGTGAGATTTTAGTGGGACTACGATCTGATATGCAACACAACAGCTTTAGCTTATCTGTTGAAGGCAGCCGACGTATGGGTGATAACTATAAAATTAATGTAGATTTTAGAGCTTTTCAAAGTAACGAGCCTTTAGATGCTTTTTATTACTTGAAAAGTGATAACCATTTTCAAGTTTCAATAGAACGATTCTTTTGAAACTTCAGAAAAATTAAACAATTCAAGTTTTATTTTTTACTTTTAATATATTCGAGAAAAAATTTATGACAAATTCAATATCACAACAATTAGTTAGGTGGCGGTGGCTATTCGCATTATTATCTCTAGTGATCGTTTTTAGCTTGGCCAGTGGTGCAAAATTTCTTTCATTTGCAACCGATTATGAAATTTGGTTCTCAGAAGATAACCCACAATATTTAGACTTTTCATCTATACAAAAAACTTTCACTAAATCAGACAATGTGGTTATTTTAATTACTCCAAAAGATGGTGAGGTATTTAACCAAGAAACATTAAGCAGTGTTGAGTGGTTAACTAATGAAGCTTGGCAAGTCCCTTTTTCTACTCGTGTAGACTCTATGAGTAACTTTCAATATAGCTACGCAGAAGAAGATGATCTTATCGTTGCTGATTTGATTAAAGGTGCATCCAACTTAACCAAAGAAGAGTTGGTTAAAATAAAACAAGTGGCCCTCAATGAACCGTTACTTTTAAACAGTGCTATTTCATCAGATGCCAAGGTCACAGCAGTAAACGTGACAATAAATTTGCCTAAGGGAGACCCTGAAGGAAGTCCAAAAGTTACTGCTTTTGTTCGTGATTTAATTGTTCAACTTAAAGAGAAAAACCCAAATATTGATGTGCATTTAACAGGCTTAGTAGTAATGGACAATGCCTTTATGGAAGCGTCTATGGGTGATATGGGTACGCTAACATTGGCTATGTTTGGCTTAATAATAATTGGCTTATTATTCTTTTTACGCAGTATTACAGCAACACTAAGTATTCTTTCGGTAATAATACTCTCTATCGTTTCTACTATGGGGTTTGCTGGTTGGTTAGGAGTACAACTAACACCTGTTTCAGCAAGCGCTCCAACTATTGTAATGACTATAGTGGTGGCAAATGCTGTGCATATTCTTATCACTATGATACATAACATGCGTTCTGGAATAGAAAAGAGACAAGCTTTGAGTGAAAGCTTGAGAGTAAATATGCAACCAATGATTTTAGCAACAATAACTACTGTCGTTGGCTTTTTAACTATGCATTTTTCAGATGTACCGCCCTTTCATCATCTTGCCAACATGGTTGCCATGGGAGTAATTATTTCCTTAATATTATCTATTACTTTTCTACCTTGGTTGTTGATGTTATTACCTGTTCGGATAAAAGCTCAAAATAAAGAATCAAGTAATCAACTTACTTCATTATCTAACTTTGTTATTAAAAAACGAAAACAAATTTTATGGTCAATGACGACAATAACATTACTATTATCAGCATTAATCCCAATGAATATTGTAAACGATAGAATTTGGGAGTTTTTTGATGAGACTGTAGCTTTTCGTGTAGATACAGATTATGCCTCAGATCACTTAACTGGGCCTTATTATTTAGAATACGCTTTAGAGTCTAACCAAGCAGGAGGAGTAAACAATCCAGAATATTTACAGGTTTTAGATCAATTCCGCACTTGGTTATATCAACAACCTGAAGTAGTACACGTTAATACCTTGTCTGACATAATGAAAAGGTTAAACAAGAATCTGCATGCAGATGATAGCAACTGGTATCGTTTGCCTGAAAACAGAGAATTAGCTGCGCAGTATTTACTACTTTATGAAATGTCCCTCCCTTATGGCTTAGACCTTAATAACCAAGTAAATGTAGATAAATCATCAACCCGAGTTACTGTTTCACTACATACCTTATCTAATAATGAGATGATCGCTTTTAACGAACGAGCTCAAACTTGGTTAACTGATACAGCTCCTTATATAGATCAAATGGTAGGTAGCCCGCAGTTTATGTTTTCTCATATTAGTTTGAGAACAGTTGAACAAATGACTAGCGGTGTTACCTTTGCTTTAATACTAATTTCTGCTTTGATACTTATATCATTACGATCATTTAAAGTTGGTATTATCAGCCTGATCCCTAACTTAGTTCCACCATTAATGGCATTTGGTCTTTGGGCGTTACTTGTGGGTGAAATTGGCTTTGCATTAGCATTATCGGTAAGCATGATTATAGGTATTATTGTTGACGATACAGTGCATTTTCTTAGTAAATATATGCGTGGTCGACGTGAAAAACACTTAAGTGCTGAAGAAGCAGTGCGCTATGCTTTTTCTACAGTTGGACCGGCTTTGGTGATAACAACAGTAGTGTTAGCGGCTGGATTTTCAGTCTTGATGTTATCAACCTTTAAACTTAACTTTGAATTAGGTTTGATCACAGCAATGACTATTTCCATTGCGCTAATAGTTGATTTTTTACTATTGCCCGTAATGTTACTAACTTTCGATAAGGCTGATTATTCAACAGTGAAGAATAACATATCGAGCAATGACTTTAGAGCTCAACTGCAAAGCTAAACTATTTTGATTAATGGGTTGGGACTTTCTAACAAAAAGTGCCTGCCTAAGTTTTATTGCAAGATAAATAATACAAAGTGCATAGCTTTTACTAGTTAATATCATTTACAGGCTATAACTAATTTTTATTTACGAATAAAGGAATTACACATGAATGTTTTAAAACTATTATCTTTAACCATTTTGATATTAAGCATGCCGATTTCTGCTAGAAGTAGTAACTCATCATTTACTTTTGTTAATAGTGAGAACATGCAATTTACGGATGACAATAAAAAAGAAATTAAAGCTATAATCTTAAAAACCATAAATAATGTAGAAATGGTATTAGGCCAAAAATTGAAACAGCCAATACAGTTTACATTACGAGTAATCGATCGCTCTCTTGCTGATGTATACGGAGTAACAGGCAGGGCAGACAAAATTGATGCGATAGAAATCGCTTTATCCTCACAATACGGAAATAGTTTGGAAGATGCTATACAAGATGGTTTGAGAGGAACATTATTCCATGAACTTCATCATACAATTCGAGGCTGGACCATACACGGCAACCAATTCCCTCAAGGAATTGATGTAGCCACTATCAACGAGGGATTAGCTGATGTATTTGCAGAAATTCAAATTAATCGAGAAATGAATAAAATGGCAAAGGATGTCAATTTTGATGAATGGACGAATGAAGTTTTGCAACTTCCTAAAAATGCAAACTATGGTGATTGGATGGGATTACACCCAGATGGTCGCATGGCTGTAGGCTACCGAACTGGTGCTTATCTTGTTAAGTTAGCTATAAAAAATTCGGGTAAAGGCATAGTGGAGCTTAGTAGTTTATCTGTTGGTAAGATATACCAACTTGCCGGATATAAACAGAAGTTTTAACAACATACTTAGTAAGTAGGCAACTATTATGAATAGACCATCAATAATGATTCAAAAAAGCATAATAACTTTTAGCGTTTTACTTTACGCACTTGTTGTTCCATATCTGGAAATAAATAACACTCACGTTTTTAATCCCGATTGGACTCCTCATGTTCGTATTCACGAAGTATGGCAACTGTTTACGAACTCTAGCCTTGGAGCTTTATGTATCTGGCTTGCTTGGTCAAAAGAGAAATTGTTATTAGGCTCTTTTATTAGTCTAATTATTACAGGTAGTTTCTTAGCAGCTTTCTCTTTACAGAGTACATACGGCGGTTCAATGAAATATTTGGATGGTAGTGAAAAAACGTTACTTGGGTTAAATATTGGTGTTGTCGGTTTTGGGTTAGCCGTTATTTTATTAATATTATCAATTTGCTTAGGGTTTAGGAAGAATAAAAATGCCTAACAAGTTTAGCTAGCCTCGGCCACAAAGAACAGTGGGCTGAACTCGTGTCACTCGCCGCTACTTAAGGCGTTATCTATTTCGAGTGTTCACTGATCTTTTATAGGATATTAATAGGTTTAACTGTTATTTTGTTTCTTGCTGGTGTCGAGGTATTATTTTTCAATCCCTATCAAGACATGGCAATAACATCTTCTAACTTTCAATGCTCTCAGGGGGATTATCAATATGCCTACCAATTAAGCAATAGTAGTTTATCTGTTAGTGAAATATACCAACTTACCGGATATAAACAGAAGCTTTGACAACATATTTATAAGTTAGTAATTTATGATAAACTCAATGCGAATTACTAATTTTTAAGTAAATTGGTAATTCAAATAGACTACAGCTGTGATGTTACTTTAAAAGTTTAAACTATTAATATATTAACATTGATCGCTTCCTTAAGGTTTAACCTGATTTAGATATCATGACTATTCTCTGAAAAGTGTCACTAGCTTATTGATATAACAAAATTGAGCATTAAGCAGTCTTAAAACCCCCACTCAAATCCAAGTACTAACCTATCAGTATCATTAAATTGACCAAATAAGCTATGTTGATCTCCACCAAATAAATCAACACCAAGCCAAAGTTCGATGTTGTCTTCAAGCATGTGGCTTAGTTCAATTTGCATTGAATTATCACTTTGGTCTACACCATACATAGCGAGTACTTCTAACTGCCAAGTTTCGTTGGCAAAGTTTTGCTGGTATAAAAACGAAAAAATTTGATTATCCTTAGGGCGATACATCGCATTATCTATATCATTATCATAGTCGAGCAAACTGCTTTGAAACCATTGAATACTAATCATAGCGTCCTCTAGTCCTTGCCAATCTAGTCCTATTACAGACGATAAATCTTTGGAGTGACGTATACCCTGGTAATCTACAAAAGCTTTACTATTTTGTTTTGAATCAGGATTCAACAAATGATAGCTATCAGTGCTATAGCCAATTTCGCTGCGAATTGTCCATGCATCAAAGGCTTTACTCGCGGCTAAACCGAATAAGTGACTGCGTTGGTACTTTGCATCTATAGCCACACTGTTATCACTTAATTGTTGATAAAATACAGGGCTGTCTAAATAGTGATAAAGATAATTAAAGGTTAAATCCCAGCCATGATAAAACTTGCTATAGCGTAACCCTAAATCACTATCTTTTAATAGTTTGCCTGGTTTATTTAACTCAAAGCTAGCAATATCAATTCCTGCTATAGCTTGAGGTACTAACAAAGGGCTAGTGAATTGATAGTCGCTACCATTATTTGCAAAGCGATGATAACTTTGATCTACTACCCAGAGAAATTGCAGACTGTCATCATCACCAATAGGGATTTCAGCATTTATCATCCATAGCGGAATACGCGAGTCATCAAAATCATCAAGGATAAATTCTCTGTAACTTTGAGGGTTAATGACATCAAGTATTTTAAGGCCGTCAGCCTGTCCCCAAACCACTTGTTGTTTACCTAACCTCCAGAAAACACCAGCCAACTCTGTATCGAGATACCATTCACGTATTTCAAAATCGGCATTACTCCCCTCATAAACTGGACCATTAAGCGAACCATAAGTGTCGAGCCTATCCCCCTGATACCCTAGTTTTTCCTGGGTATCAAAACGAAGGCGTCCAATAAATGTCATATCAAAAGCATCGTTAATGGACCAATTAACTTCTGGCTGCCAAATACTTTCGAGCTTTTGCACGCGACTTTCATCAGTAATAGCGACCTCTGTTTGCCAGGTGGAACTTAATTCAACATTTGCAATACTGGTTGAGCTAAATAAAGCGGTTACTAATCCACCAAGTACAGCCTGTATTATTGAATTTTTATTGCTCATCTTTTATTTAC
>JAPYOP010000016.1 GCA_029938115.1 Colwellia sp.
CCGATCATAACTGCTAAAACTTGTATTTTTACAATAACATCATGTTTAGTATTTTTACAAATAATGGAGATAGCTTAACGTCTGCTTTCAGATCATACACCTGACCTTAGCCTAATTTCTGCTTATGTCTCCAAAGTGGTAATAGTTAGCGTTTTAAGATGACTTACAACTGACTATATAGCGCTTACAGGAGGCATAGACGATCAACGATGATTGTTCATCGCCCTAACAGGCTCCTGAGCCAACAAACCACCCAGACATGAAGTCACATTAGCATGACTTCAAAGTGAGCATAATTAACATTAGTCTCACTTTTTCTATACAATCTATTATGAATCAACACCTTACCTTTATATGGCAATGCCCGTAGTTGATGTTTTGGCATGAGCTGAAAATTATTTTATATATTATTTTTAATAACCGTATCACTATTTAACAAAAAACAACCTTTACTTTGTGTGGATTTTTATATATAAATATCCCCCAAAATAAGCACAACATGGATGTAGAACATTAATAAAAGAGTCCAATATGCTGCAAGATTTAGCCCAAGTTACTATCATTTATTATCATGATGAATCACTTGAATTACTACACGAATTAAAATCATTTCCAAAAAATAAAAGCGGAAGAATTGTTATACCTGAAGAGTTTAGAAAAGGTAAATCGATTGTTGCGGTATGCAAAGGTGAAATTAAAATTATAAATAAAGTGGGTGATCGTATTTTACCTATTGGCGAAGTCGCCTAGCAATTTATAAAGTCTGAATCATAGAAGCATCTTTACTAAACATAACAATTGGCAATACAAAAACTAATCCGAATTAACTAGAAGTGACAAGCCTGAGTGTGAACAAAGCCACCTAACCCGTCGTTCATTGTTCCATTTGTAACGATCACTTTGTGCGCATACCGGAAGTAAAGAAATATGATTAGGCTGATTTCTTATTGTCAGCTGTACGCCAGTTAGTTGACCTTAGTAGGGCAATACCTAACGCTAGCAAATGCGATATAGCAGACTTGGACATGATGAATTTCGACTTCATTTTATTAAAAAAAATATCCGCACTTCAAAAGCAGTCAAAGATTGTAGAAAAAACATAGCTGTCATCAATTGATACTGCTATTGCTGTTATTGAGTTATAAGCAGATTAATTGATGACATAAATCGACTTTGGCTTATCAGCAATAAGCAAAATAGCAGACAAAGTCTCTAATTATTCATATCTTGACAACTATAAGAGCTCAGTTATGGCTTTAATTAGTTCTTCGGGATTAGAGGATTTCTTGTGAAAATGATTAATACCAAATTTTTGAATATTGTGCTCAACAATTTCGTCTCCATAGCCAGTACTGAGAATAATAGGTATATGTGGGAACAACTTTTTAACTTTTTGGCTGAATTCAATACCAGTCATTTTCGGCATAGACTGGTCCGTGATGACCAAGTCAACGGATTGCTCAACAAGTTTTTCTAACGCAAGATGACCATTAGGAACTGTAATCACATTATAATTATGTGCAGTTAGATAACTTTCTAGAAAATTGGCAACAAGGAGATCATCATCGACAACCATAATATTTCTACCGTTGGCGGAGGTTTGTTTAATATTTGTTTTAGTTACATCGACAGTATTCGTTATCCCCGCAGATACTTGGTCAGAGGCACTAGGTAGTTTTCTACTTTCACAGACAATGTCTGCTGTGTTTATATAACGGTTTATTATTTGACTGATTTTTTCATAACTTACGGGTTTTTGCACAATATAGGTGAACTGATTACTTGTTTTTGTTCGATCATCCAAATACTTATAGTAACCAGTAATTAAAATTACCGGACAATTCGGCCTTATTGTACGAACACAATCGAGGATTTCTGCTCCTCCTTGTAGCGAGTCTTTAATAATAAAATCAGTGACAATAATATCAAACCTATCAGGGTGTTCCTTTATATAACTTATTGCGGGCTTTAAGCTTGTATAACATTGCACCTCATAACCTATCTCTTGCAATATTTCTAACATGGCATCATGAGTGTATGGGTCATCTTCAATATAAAGTACTCTTCCCGAGCCATATATAAGTGTATCTGAAAACGGTTGAGGGGCATATTTATCCTTTTTGACTTGTATAAATACCGGCAAATAGACCGTAAATGTAGAGCCTAAGCTTTCTATTGATTCAACATGAATAATACCATTATGATTATTGACTGTTGTTAAGCAAGCACTCAACCCTAGTCCATTACCCTGTTCTTTAGTGGTAAAATATGGTTTGAATATTTGTTTTTTTTGCACATCAGTGATGCCTACGCCATTATCTTTAATTGATATTGCGAAATATCTTCCGGTGCGTAGATCAATAATATCTGAATGATGGATTTCTACCATTTTAAGGTTGAGCTGGATTTCTTCATTCTTTATCGAAGCCTGAGCAGCATTAATAATGAGATTATATATGACTTGCTGTATTTGGTTAATATCCGCATATAACGCGTCTTCAGTGTCATCAAAATTAAATGTAATGGGAGATCTGATACTTGCCTGCACGATGGAAACTGTCTCTTCAAGCATTTTCGATATATTACAAACCGTCTTAGATACAGGTCCTTGTTCAGAGTATGACATGAACTTGTTAGTAAGAGCTGAAGCGCGTGAAGTCGCTTTTTCAATGTTATCAAGATACTTCTGAACTTCTGCTTCTTTTACACCGTTAGCTAGTTTCATTTTTGTTAACTGACAATTGCCAAGGATCATCATCAGCACATTATTGAAGTCATGCGCAAGTCCCGCTGAAAGGGTTGCAAGAGAGTCCTGTTTTTGATTAGCAATATTCTCATCTTCGAGTCGCTTTCGTTCGGTAATGTCATGAAACGCTCCTAACACTCCAATGATATCGCCATTTTCATCGGTTAAAGGTATTTTGCTGGTTTCAAGCCATGCAAGACGGCCATTGGATTGCATTTGACTTTCGATAATATTCACTTCAGCCTTTCCAGATTCCATAACACGGCGATCACACTCACGGAAAAAGTCGGCTTCCTCCTTCGTCCATGGTAAATCGTAATCCGATTTTCCAATATAATCTTCAGGAGAACTGAGTCCAGCAACATCAGCAAGTGCTTGATTACAACCTAAAGCAATACTGTTGCGATCTTTCCAAAAGACACAAAATGGTAGAGCATCTAGAACCGCTTGTAACAGTTGGACTGAAGGTTGCGAAGCCGAGTTATTTGAAGCCATGAAATATACCTTTTATTATTTGGCTCGTAGGACTAACTTTATGCCAAACTTCAAGCTTGTTAGTATTTGTACACGAAATATGATCGTTTCAAAAAACGCCATCAAGACTACAACGATATCTGAATCTAAATACCATAATTGCATACGAATCAAGGGCGGTGACTGCGCCAACGAATTACTTATAGAGAATAAAAGTCAAAATTGAACCGTATTGGTTGAACTAGTACCAAATATTAGCTTTATTCACCCAACTATGATGTTAGTACAATATTCTTGAAAGTGTTATTCGTATTTATTTTTCCTTAGCCGTGTTAAGAATTAAACTCTTTCTGGTGGTAAAAAAGGAGGTTGTCAAAAATGTTAATTTGAAGATATTAGCCAATAATTGACCACTTTGTTTCCGTGCTAACTACAGACCTGCATTTTAATGTCCACAGCAGATCAAAAGCGACCAAGAATCACGTCAAACGTTTCGAATTGTTAATGTCTCGAAAGTCGTAAAAGTGATCGTTCAGAGTCAACACGCCACAGTCGGCTAAGTGCTGTGAGTTCAAGTTTGAGTTAGTACGCAAAGTTAGGTCTTTTATGCAGCAATGACATCAATCAAGTTTGATTTAACTAAAGAAGTTTGAATTGCTTTTAACCAACCTTCTACATGCATATTCAGTGGTTTATTAACAAGTTCAGTTTCTTGTTTGAGTGAATGTTTTTCTTGGCAAACCAAAGTAGTATTAGCTAAAACATCACTAGAAACATGCTTATCATCATTACGAAAAGATAGGGGGCTAGGCATTAACGCATTAAGCAAGTGAAGCGAAGCTAAGTCGTTATCTACAATTATTTGAGCTTGATTATATTGATTAATTTGTTCAATATTTTTTAGCGCTAAAGGCGCTTCTTCGGGTAATTCAAAGTGCTTCCTCAAAACCTGATTAGTAATCTGATCTTTTTCAGTTGATGTACCATCAATAGGAGAAGTTTTCGGCAGAATAAATTGACTTTGCTCTCTGACATCATCACAAAGCATTGCTAACATTAAAGAAAAGTCTGAACGTCTTGACTGATGAACACATTCATTTAACTGCTCACCTAATTGCAACTCATGCAACAAAGGCGTAGACCCAACAGCTTTACTGTTAAGTGTTTTGTTAAATGTGTCGTCTACAACATCTACAGCCAAAAGTGATATCTCTTCTTTACTAAGTTTTGCAAAACTATTTATAAAATAGTGCTAGTAAAGAAGTTATCGACCGACAGCCTTAAAACTTGATGATTAATTTAATAAAAAAACACGCCATATTAATAGAATTATTCTATTGGCCAAGTAAGCGTAAAAGAAGCCCCTCCAAGTTCACTATCTTCAATGTTTGCCGCCCCTTGATGCCACTCCATAATTCTTGAAACAATCGCTAAACCTAAACCAAAACCACCAGTTTCACGATTACGTGATTGATCTCCACGAGAAAAAGCATCAAAAATAACAGATTTAAATTCATCGGAAACCCCTTCACCATTGTCTTCAACACAGATGCTGCACAAAGTTTGATTCCCTTGAGAGCGAGTTGTAGAAATAGTGACCTTTACCTTACCCGCCCCGTATTTAATGGCATTACTGATAAAGTTATTGAGTGCGCGATCAATAAAGTGAATATCACAAATGACAACTAAGTTTGGCGCATTATCAACAAGCTCTATTTGGGTGTTAATTAGCTTATGTGTAGATACTTGCTTGGCAACCAAATCATAAATATTTTCGCTAGTAAAACTTAGCGCTGGTCTATCACTGTCGAATGCCGCGTAAATCAGCATTTCATTTATCAATTCTTCTAATTCACAAATATCACTGTTTATCTGCTGCTGATATTTATTTCTCTTTTCATCATCCTTGACTGTAGAGAGCATTTGCAAAGCAAACTTGCTGCGAGCAAGTGGCGTTCTCAACTCATGAGATACCGCACTAGTGAGTTCTTTATGTGCTTCAATAAGTCGCTTAATACGCTCTGCCATCATATTGAATGATTGCATCATTGGTGCCACCATGGCTGATTTTGCAGTAGGTGCACTCGCGTTAAAGTTGCCTTGACCAAACTCACCAGTTGCTATTTTTAGTTGCTCTAAATCTCGGGACATCGGCCATAACCAAATAAATATAATCACACCGAAAAAAGCTAGAATAAAGACACGGTAGATAGCCTTTATTCTTGGTCTTGTAGGCATTTTAGCTGGCCCCAATGTGATAACTGATTCAGTATCAGGAATTAAATAATGTAAAACCACCATGTCATTGTAATAATAAACATGTGTGCTTTCCTTCTTTAAAACATGATGATCCTTATGTTCCATGGCATCAAAAGTAGCAAGGCTAATTAATTCAAGTGGTAACTCATACCGTTCCCCTGTCCTTTTTACTAACGTTTGCCATTCAATTTTAGGATGTTTTTGTACATAATCGCCCACAGCTACCAACATGGTTTTGTAACCAGTATATGACTCAACATCCTGTTCTATATATGAATTCCAAACATTATCTAGTAACCAAGAAAAAATAATAAAGGCAGTGATAATAAAGAAATAAAGACTAAAAAAAGAGCGCCCTGCTGAATTAAAACGAAATGCCATTATCTACCCTTAAACTTAAATAATTTACAAACAGCTTATAAAAATTTCAAATACAAAAATAAAGCGAAATCAAGTAAATGATTTCGCTTATAAATTTAATAAATAAAACGCTTAACTCCACGCATCAGGAACAAATAAATAACCTTGTCCCCAAATGGTTTTAATTCTAAACGGTGTTTCAGTATCATCAAAAAGCTTCTTGCGCAGCCTTGAAATTCGTACATCGACACTTCTGTCTAAACCATCGTATTCACGCCCAACAACTGCTTTGTATATATAATCTCGATTTTGAACCTCACCCGCTTTACTGGCTAACAACCACAGTAAATCAAACTCTTGGCTAGTTAAATCAACATTTGCTTCTTTTAAGGTTACTTTACGAGAAGCTCTATTAATATGTAGTTCGCCACACTTAACTTCGCCTACTTCTTTACTTTGATTCGGCAATTCACCTCGACGTAATAACGCAGTAATTCTGGCTAATAACACTCTAGGTTCTACAGGTTTAATAACATAATCATCCGCACCAATTTCTAAACCTAGCACTTGGTCAAAGTCAGTGCCTTTGGCTGTTAGCATTAAAATAGGGCCAGAAAAAGTTGGTCGTAAATCACGACAAACTGCAAAACCATCTTTGCCCGGTAGCATAATATCTAAAATGATTAAATCAGGCGAGAACAAATCAACACGTTTAGCAACGGTATCGCCACGAAATTCTTGTTTGACATGATAACCTTCACTGGTTAAAAAATCGGTTACTAAACCTGACAATTGACGGTCATCTTCAACTAACAATATTTTTTTTACTGAATCAGTCATATTCTTTTCCTTTGTATTTGCTAAACATCTATAAACTAAGACAAGCTTAAACAAGTTACAGCGTATTAACAATACGCTGTACTAGTTGTTACGCTTAAATTACATTGTTTAACACTTTCACCTACATATGTTTAATTAACATACAAAGATGAACTATTACCAAAAAATAGCTTGCGAGTATCAAGGTAAACAAGCAAGATCGATAAAAATAATTATGGATTTACCAAGCATGAAAATAATATCATTTAATATTAATGGCCTTCGCGCTCGTCTTCATCAACTACAAGCTATTATTGACAAGCACCAACCTGATATTATCGGCTTGCAAGAAATTAAAGTTCACGATGAAGTATTTCCTTTAGAAGCCGTTGAAGCGATGGGTTATCACGTTTATTTTCATGGACAAAAAGCCCATTATGGCGTCGCTATGCTTTGTAAAAAAGAAGCGGTTAAAGTACAAAAAGGCTTTCCAACCGACGATGAAGAAGCACAGCGTCGTATGATCATGGTTGAAACAACCAATGAAAAAGGTGAAAAAATCACTGTGTTAAATGGCTACTTCCCACAAGGTGAAAATATTAGTCACGAAACTAAATATCCTTACAAGCGTAAATTTTATCAAGACTTAATGACCTACTTGAACGAACATCATAATAAAGATGAGCAAGTTGTTGTTATGGGCGATATTAATATTTCACCACTTGATTTAGACATTGGTATTGGCGAAATCAATCGAAAACGTTGGTTAAAGTCAGGCAAGTGCTCGTTCCAACTTGAAGAGCGAGAATGGTTAGCAAAACTTATGGATTGGGGCTTTATTGATACTTTTCGCAAACTTCACCCTGATATGATTGAAAGATATTCTTGGTTTGATTATCGCTCACGTGGTTTTGACGATAACCGTGGCTTACGAATTGATGTTGTTTTAGCAACTAAAAGCTTAAGCGATAAATGCATCGAATCAGATATTGATTATGAACTGCGCGGCATTGAAAAACCGTCAGATCACGCGCCAATTTGGTCAACATTTAAAAGCTAATAAAATAAGTTTATTTATGTCATCACAAGCAAACTATCGTTGCCCACTTTGTCAGCAAACGTTAACACTTAACGATAAAACGTATCGTTGTGATAATAACCACAGTTTTGATCAAGCAAAGCAAGGTTATGTCAACTTGCTGCCCGTACAATTTAAACATTCAAAAGCGCCCGGTGATAATAAAGAAATGGTACTTGCTCGTCGGTCTTTTCTCGATAAAGGTTTTTATCAGCCCTTGGTTGATAAAATGCTTGAGCTTTACCAAGAATATGCAGAGCAAAGCACACCACTACTTGATGCAGGTTGTGGTGAAGGCTTTTATACTCATCAACATAAAACCGAGTTTAATGAAGTTTATGGCGTTGATATAGCTAAAGAAACCATAAAAATTGCGGCAAAGCGTTATCAAGATTGTCACTTCAGTGTCGGTACTTTATCTAAATTAAGTTTTAATGATGACTATTTTTCTTGGCTCGTATCCGTTTATGCACCCATCTTAGAAACCGAATTTACTCGCATTCTTAAAGTTAATGGTTATTTATTAACAGTAACCCCCGCCGAGCAGCATTTATTTGAATTGAAACAGCTTATTTACCGACAAGCAAATGAGCATGATGTCAGTAAAAGTCCTATTAAGAACTTAACGCTCATTGAAGAGCATAAATTAACGTACCCAATGCATTTTAATAACAGTGATGATGTCTTGAATTTACTCGCGATGACACCTTTTGCATTTAAGGCATCAAAGGAATTAATAGAGGAAATAAAAGTGATGACTGAGTTTACTTGTCAGGCTGATTTTATTTTGCGCTTATATAAGAAACAAAAAAATAATCAGTAGTGTCGAGATGCAAAAGTTAACTGCAATAGTTGAGCTAAGTCGATATACCTTGGTTTTGAAACCGTTAAGTCTGTAAGTTTATTTTGACTACCCTGCTCTTTCGCTTTCTCTAAACCTGTTCGGTACCAAGAAGCTAAAGCAGGAGGTAAAAACTTATCAGCTTTCACCCCTAACACCACTAAAGCTTGCACCGGGATAGATAACAAAAATAATCCATAAACGAGTGCTTGCGGCAAAGCATTCATCGCAAGGTTCATGCTACCTGAGCCGGTAACGTAACCCGAAGAAAAATAAAGCTGCATAATAAAAGTAAATAATGCCAAGGCAGGAAAATAACGGCAAACAAATCGAGCACTTTGCACGGCACGATAATCGGCAAAATATTGGACTAATTCAGCCTTCTCAGGCCAAAGTTTAATATATCGCTGACCCAATTTAATGAGTTGTACTACAGATAAGTTCATAAACTCACTATAGCATCAAAGCATGATATGAAAAAGTTACTCCAAATGTTTTTTTGTAAATAGAAGTGACAATTGCCTTATATCAACATTTTAATCTTCTATATAGCTATAATAACGTTATATTTTATTTACCAGTCAGCTTTACTTTAAATAATATGAATAACTCTTCACCGGTACACATAAATAATAACGCCATTCTAGTCATTAATTGTGGCAGCTCATCGTTAAAATTTTCATTAATTCAACCTGAATCAGGAAACACGTTATTATCAGGCTTAGCGGAATGCCTATCAACTCCCCAAGCCAGTATAAAAATAAAACATAGCTGTAAAAGTAATAATTCAGAACAAAGTGAAAGCAGTGCTCTATCAGCCCCCTTCTGTCACCAACAAGCACTTAATGTTTTAGCTAAGAAACTTAACACATTGAACCTTGTTAAAAATATTATCGCCGTCGGTCATCGTGTTGTTCATGGTGGCGAACAGTATTCAGAACCAACCTTAATTAATATTGATGTGACAAATGCCATTGAAAAACTAGCCAAACTTGCACCTTTGCATAACCCTGCTAATTTAATTGGCATCAAGGCTTGTCAGAAAGATTTCGCTAAATTGCCTCAAATAGCCGTTTTTGATACTGCTTTTCACCAAAGTATGCCTGAAAAAGCTTATTTATATGGTATTCCATTCGAGTTATACACTGAGCATGGTATTAGACGTTATGGCTTTCACGGCACCAGCCACTACTTTGTTGCGAATCAAGTAGCTAAAATTATAAATAAACCGCTAGCGCAATGTAATTTGATCAGCGCACATCTAGGCAATGGTTGTAGTGTTACTGTAATCAAGAATGGTAAAAGTGTGGATACCAGTTTAGGCATGACACCACTTGAAGGTGTCATGATGGGCACTCGCAGTGGCGACATTGATGCCGGTATCATTTTTCATCTTGTTGAACAACTTGGTTATAGTATTGAACAAATAGATACCTTGTTGAATAAAAAAAGCGGCTTGCTTGGCGTCTCACAATTAAGTAATGATTGTCGTACTTTAGAGGCCGCAATGTTTGATAAAGATCACCCACAATCAGCGCAGGCGAAATTAGCCTTAACAGTATTTTGTTATCGAATTGCAAAAAGTATAGCCTCATTCAGCGCTAGTTTAGTTGAACTCGACGGTTTGATTTTCACTGGCGGCATTGGTGAAAACTCGTCATGGGTAAGGCAAGAAATAATTAAACTACTAGGCTTGTTAAATTTCCACGTGTGCGAACAGGCCAACTTAACAGCTCGCTTTGGCACAAGCGGCAATATTGCGACCAGTGCATCAAGACCTTGCTGGGTTATCACGACCAATGAAGAATGGGTAATTGCCCAACAGTCAGCGCGACTATTAACACAAGAATCTAAGTAAGAGAAATAACTGATGATAAAAAAATCACCAACTCAGAACGTCCAAGCGACCCGCATTCAGTCTCACAGAATAATGCTAATCCCCGTTGGTTTTGGTGTCGGCCTAACCAGTGTTGCTTTAGGCTTATTACACACTTGCGAGCAAAAAGGTATTAAGGTCGGCCATTTCAAACCCATTAGCCAACCTTCACGAAATTCATTAGCAAAAAGAAATAAAACCATTGACGCAATCAGTCTTTCTCAAAATAGCCGTTGTATTTCACTAAGTTACTTCGAAGAAAAAATGGCTAAAGGTGAACATGATATAGTTTTAGAAGAGATTGTCGCCAATTTTGATGACTTTAATCAAGATCAAGAAGTGGTGATTATTGAAGGGCTGATCCCAACAACCAGACAGCCTTATGCCGGTCGTATTAACCGAGATGTAGCCCAAGCTTTGTCTGCCGACATTGTTCTTGTAGCAGCGCCTGCAAATGATTCAGCGAAAGATTTTGAAGACAGATTAGAAGTAACGGCGGAGACTTATGGCGGTACTAAAAACAAACATTTATTAGGTTGTATAATCAATAAATTAAACGCTCCAGACCAAGATGAATTTGGGTTACTGCCTCGTGAAGAGGAAATTAATATCGATTTTGATATTACCTTGTGGCAAAACTTAAGTATTTTCAATCATAAAGGCTTTGATTTGCTCGGCTCAATAACATGGGAAATGGACTTAATTGCGCCACGTATAAAAGATATTAGTAACTACCTCGAAGCTAAAGTGATTAATGAAGGTGAAATGGAGCACAGACGTTTTCGAAGTGTCGCTTTTTGTGCCCGCAGTGTCAGTAACCTTGTTAGTTACCTAGTGCCGGGGCGTTTAATTGTTACACCGGGTGATAGAACTGACATCATTATTGCGGCCTGTTTATCGGCACTAAATGGTACTAAATTAAGTGCTTTGATATTAACCAACGGCTTTGAACCTTCCAAGCAAGTATGGGAGTTATGTCAACAGGCGCTTGATGCCGGTTTACCTGTGCTGTCAGTACCTTGGGATACATGGCAAACATCTCGCCATATAATGAGCTTTAACCCTGAAATACCTCAAGATGACATTCAGCGCCAAGAAAAGGTTAAACAACATGTTGCCGATAATTTATCAATAAATTGGATTTCTCATCTTTCAGATAAAGTTGAATCAAGTTATCTGTTATCACCTCCCGCATTTAGACATAAGTTAACTGAACTGGCTAAACAAGCAAATAAACTTATTGTCTTACCGGAAGGTACCGACATTAGAACCATAAAAGCAGCCGCTATTTGTTGTGAACGCAACATTGCTCGTTGTCAGCTAATAGGCAATAAAGAAGAAATACTACGTATTGCAGAGCAACAAGGTATTAATTTACCTGAAAGCTTATTGATTACCGATCCTCAAAACATTCGAGATAATTACATCAAGCCTTTAGTTGAACTTCGTAAAAACAAAGGTTTAACAGAAGTCGTCGCGAAAGAAAACTTAAAAGACAATGTGGTGCTTTCAACCATGATGCTGCAAATGGGACAAGTAGATGGTTTAGTTTCTGGCGCCGTAAACACGACAGCCAATACCATAAGACCAGCATTACAACTTATAAAAACCGCGCCGGGTAGCTCACTAGTTTCTTCCATATTTTTCATGTTATTGCCTGAACAAGTACTGGTTTATGGCGATTGTGCTATCAACCCAGATCCCAGTGCAGAGCAATTGGCTGATATCGCAATTCAATCAGCTGATTCTGCCGCCGCTTTTGGTATACCGCCACGTGTTGCTATGATCAGCTATAGCACAGGCAGTTCTGGTTATGGTGCCGATGTTGAAAAAGTAGCTACAGCAACTAAGTTGGCACAAGAAAAGCGACCTGATTTGATTATCGATGGTCCATTGCAGTACGACGCGGCCATTATGGAAAATGTTGCGAAGAAAAAAGCACCTAACAGCCCAGTTGCTGGTAAAGCGACCGTCTTTATTTTTCCAGACCTAAATACTGGTAATACTACCTACAAAGCAGTACAGCGCTCCGCTGATTTAGTCAGTATTGGGCCGATGTTGCAAGGTATGAACAAGCCGGTAAATGATTTATCACGCGGGGCATTAGTTGATGATATTGTTTACACCATTGCTTTAACGGCAATTCAAGCAGTGCAATAAATAAGAATAACATTAGCCCTGGATAAATTTCGAACCGTTATTTTAAAGCGTAAAATTCAACTACTTAGGCTTTTATCACAAGATTACACACAATGATATCCACAGTTTTTGTGGATATCATTGTCCATACCTTTGCTAGAGTTAATTTCAAAAAATCGTTATAGTAGTCGCTCAGTTCAAACGACAGGGATAACAATGAAATTAACGTTAAAGCTCTTAAGTGAGTATTTTACCATTCACAGTTTGCCTGAGCATAGTGACATTCCACCACAAGTGTTTTCAGCATCAATGTATTTTATTGCTAAAACCTTTGATGAAGTGTCTATTGTGTTACCACAGAATATTAAAATAGAAAGTGACGAAGCCGAGCATGGATGGCAAGCACTAGAAGTTGTTGGTCCTTTAGATTTTTCATTAACAGGGATTCTATCGAGCATTTCAACAGTACTGGCGAATGAAAAAATTAGCATCTTTGCTATTTCTACTTTTGATACCGACTATGTTTTAGTGAAAAAAGAAACCTTAACTGCTGCTATTGCCGCATTAAGGGCTAACGATTACCAAGTAATTCAATAATCAATTACAATTAAATAGCAAGAAACTAATATGACTCATGAAGTAGTACTTTACGGAATAAACAACTGTGACACAGTAAAAAAAGCGTTAAAATGGCTAACGACCAATGATATTGATCATAAATTTTATGACTTTAAAAAACAGCCCTTAACTAAAGACTTATTAGCGCATTTTGTTGAACTTAATGACTGGAGCACATTACTTAATAAACGTAGTACCACCTATAAGAATTTAAGTGATGATATTAAAAACAATTTAACTAACGATATTGCTTTTGAACAAGCACTTGCCCAGCCAACCTTATTAAAACGTCCTTTACTAGTAATAAGCTCAAGTACTACAGAGTCAAACTTACACTTAGGCTTTAAGGCCGATATTTATCAAAATATTTTTCAATAAACTCGCGCAATAAAAAGAGGTTACATGTCAGAGTCAACTAGTGAAGTAATAAAATTAGCAATAGACCTACTCTCTCGTCCTTCCGTTACTCCTGAAGATGCTGGCTGTCAGCAACTCATGAAAGACAGATTAAGTAAACTCGGTTTTACTAATGAAACCATGGTGTTTGAAGACACCACCAATTTATGGTCAAGGCGTGAAGGCAATTCTAGCGACTCAGATACTCTCAACTCAGAAAAAAGTGCCCCTGTATTTTGTTTTGCTGGTCATACCGATGTTGTACCACCGGGTAATTTAGAGCTTTGGCATACCCCCCCTTTTGAACCAACCATAATAGACGGCATGCTTTATGGTCGTGGTACGGCTGATATGAAAGGCAGCCTTGCTGCGATGATAGTGGCAACAGAACGTTTTGTTACTGAATTCCCAAGCTATCATGGTGCTATTACCTATTTGATCACCAGCGATGAAGAGGGCCCTTTTATCAATGGGACAACACGTGTAATTGATACGTTAGAAGCGCGTAATGAAAAAATAACTTATTGCATTGTCGGTGAGCCTTCTAGTACCAATAACGTTGGTGATGTGGTTAAAAACGGCCGCAGAGGATCTATTTCAGCTGAAGTAGATATTAAAGGTAAACAGGGGCATGTGGCCTACCCTGAGCATGTAAAAAACCCTATTCATATAGCGATGCCTGCATTAGCAGAATTGAGTCAATGCCATTGGGATAACGGTAATGATTATTTTCCTGCCACTAGCTTTCAATTATCTAATATCAACTCAGGCACAGGTGCTACTAACGTTGTGCCTGGACATTTAACTGCATTATTTAATTTACGTTACAGTACGGAATTAACCGATCAAATTATTGTTGATAAAGTTGAATCTATTTTAAACAAGCATCAGTTAAATTACGACATAAAATGGACTTTCAATGGCAAGCCATTTATTACTGAATTAGGTAATGACGCAGGTGATTTTTTAACGTCTGTTAGTAAAGCGGTAACATCTGTCACCGGCATAGAGCCACAACTCTCAACATCAGGTGGTACTTCTGATGGACGATTTATCGCACCAACCGGTGCTAAAGTTATAGAGTTAGGTCCATGCAATGCCACTATCCATCAAGTTAATGAGTCAGTTTCTTGTGATGATTTAGATAAATTATGCGATATATATTATGCGTGTTTAAAGCACGTTTTGCTAATAGACTTAGATTAAAACCTTTGGATTAAAAGAGAAAGTGTAATGACACCAATTATGGTTGATACCAGAACCAACACTGCAAACGATGATATTTCGGCGCAACTACTTGGCTTAACGGATCAACATATCCATTATTTTGATCAAGCGCATGAGCAAAATCAAAAGGCGTCGGTTAACTCAAAAAAAATAGGCATTCATCACTTTATGCTTAACGATTTTCAAGCGTTAGTGAAAAGTGCCGCACTAGCCGATATAGAGATAAAAATAGCCAGCGGCTTTCGTTCATTCGAGCGACAATTGCATATTTGGAATAACAAGTTTACCGGTAAAAGTGCTATTAGTAATATCAAAGGCGAGCAAGTAGATATTACACCGCTTAACGATTTTGAAATTATTGAAGCGATAATGCTTTATTCTGCCCTACCAGGTGCAAGCCGACACCACTGGGGTTGTGATATCGATATTTATGCCGCTAATTTACTTAACAAGCACTCATTGCAATTAGAGCCTTGGGAATATGAAAGCTCAGGCCCTATGGCCAAACTATCAACGTGGTTATCTGAAAATGCGACTGAATTTGGTTTCTATTTTCCTTATGATCAATATAGAGGGGGGATTGCAGCAGAGCCGTGGCACTTATCTTATGCACCACTTGCAGAGCAATATCAATCAGCTTTTAGTTTAGACTCGTTAAAGCAGTGTTTATCTAACAATGACGTTGCAGGAAAATCAGTAATACTTGAAAATTTATCCGCAATTGCCAAGCGCTTTATTAACAATATAAATCGTGATCATTTTAATAGTAACAAAGCGGATTATTGCCATACACCCGCTAAACCAAGAGGAAAAACTTATGAATGATGACTGGATACCTTATCTAATCATTGGTATCGCAGTGGTGATAATTATTGGAAATTTTAGTACTTTCCAAAAAAACACCAACCAGAGAATGCGTAAGAAAAACTTAAATGACTTGAAAGAGACCCTGCCGAGATCTCAACGTACTGAACATAAAATGCAAACGATTGAAAAAGACAAACTAAAATAAATTTTTGTAAAATACAAATACTTAAAACCAAAAAAACGCTGATAATTCAGCGTTTTTTTTCATTTCATTTTGATAGTAAAAATTACCGTTGATAATTTTTACTATCTTAGACTTCTATATTAATAAAAGTTTCTAAATGACAAACCAGCTTCCATTACTGGAAAAATTCGCTCTAATGATTCTAATGGTAACGGCTCACCGTCTACATTATAAATAGTCACCGACGTTTTTTGATTCTTATCATCTAATGGCGCTAATACAAATTGATATTTAGCATCACTCACTTCTATTACAGGTCGTTCATCACCCCAAATACTATCCCAAATGCTTGTTTCAGGTTTAGTAAAATCAACATAATAAATTTTGTTGGTTTCATTTAGATCCGTAATGGTAAAGCCATGCTTTTCAAAGAAAATAGGCATGTTATCCCAAAGGTTATCTAATGCCATTTCAACAACATAGGCAACTTCTGCTTCTTTATTTTCACCAATGGTTACTAATTTTTGATTAGCGCGCATTAAACGATTTTCACGTTGTTGCAAACGGTAGTTATAATCAACTTGTCCAACAATTTGATTTAGCATTCCCATTTCAGCGCGTTGTTTATCAATAGGGTCAACAGTTTTTGTGCCACCATCATGATCAGTTTTCATGTAATCAATTAAAGATACCTTCAATGAAACACTACGGCCATGTGGTTTAAGATAAAACTGATAGCGAAAACGCATACTTGTAGACTGTTCTATATCAGTAAACAACCAACCTGTTTCAACTTCGTTATGATACCACTGAGACTCATACACCTCAGTTTTCCCTTTTAAAGCCTCTTCGCTCGCTTTAGGCGAATCAATAGTGTCATAACCGACATTATCTGACATTAACTGACTAATAAGAGAGTTTCTAATAAAAGTAAGCAGATCTTTCTCTTCAAGCACCTTATCAAACCAAATGATAGCTTCATCTGACTCAGCAATTACACGAGAAGAAGCTGCAATAGGTAATACCAAAGATGGTGCTCTGATATCCATCTTGCTACCTGTAGGGCCTTTGTGGTTTATTTTATTAGAAATTAAAAATTCTTGCTGCGTTGCGGGTTTATCTAAGTTTTCTGGTACAACAAACTCTTTAGATTCTTGTTTTGTTGCATAATCAAAATCTCCCTGAGCACGCTTATTATCAACACTACTACATGCTGACAATGTTAAACTAAGCACAGAAAAACAAAACAATTGACGACTCATTAAAACTCCTGAGAAAACTCATCTGGGTATATAAAATAATATCTGTTTGATGTTTCAAACACTATTTGGTTCAATTCTGTTAACAAAAAATAATGATATAACAGGACCAATTAATTAGCGCTCCATGGTACTTGCCTGTTTTTGCAAACACAAGTCTATTATTCTAAATCGCTAAGGTTATTTTTGTCTAATAGATAGTATATAATCACTTTTTTTATCAACTAGGCGCTTCATACTCATGATACTTCAAAATATCTGTTTCAGGACGCCTGAGCGATTCATGATCAAGGCGCTTGTTTTTATTAATGGTTGTTCCCTTAAAAAAAGGAGCAACAATAAGCATGCTTTGCTCAGGCATCCCCGCATGGTGAGTTTAAAAGGCTTATATTCAGCGCTATTGATTTCAACAAGGGAACAACCATTCTCTTCAATCAATTCCTTGCCTCTAAGCCTTTTAATTCTCACTGAAAAGAACATTTCGAGGTAACATGAGTATAATGTCTCAATATTTAGTACTAACAGCCATGGGCTCAGATAGAACAGGCTGTGTTAGTGAATTAACTAAATTAGCAAGTGAATGCGGTTGTAATATATTAGATAGCAGGATGGCTATATTCGGGCTAGAGTTCACCTTTATCATGCTGTTAAATGGTGACAATCGAGCCATTAACAAAATTGAAGCTAGAATTCCAATGGTTGCTCATAGTTTAGAGTTAATCACCATGATGAAACGCACTTCTGGCCACAAATCATACGATCTTGTTGAACATTACCAAGCACAATATACCGGAACGGATCAGCCGGGTATTCTTAAAGCTATGACTGCTTTTTTTGCTACCCGAAAAATTGATATTTCATCACTAAAATCAGAAATAGATCCAAAAACAAATAATATGAGTGCCTGTATTTCTATTGCGTTAACTCAAAAAATTAATATTGATGATATTGAGAATGATTTTTTACAACTATGTGAGCAATTTGGTGTGCAAGGTTGCATCAAAGAGACAACTCATAGCTTGATATAACTAACACTAAAGAAAGGATTAATATGAATACCCTAACTATTGGTGATAATGCACCATTATTTACATTAAAAGATGAAAATGAAAAAGATGTCGCTTTAACTGACTTTATAGGAAAAAAACAGGTCTTAGTTTATTTTTATCCAAAAGCGATGACTCCTGGTTGTACTGTGCAAGCTCAAAACCTTCGTGATAGTAAAAGTCAGTTAAATGAATTAAATACGGTTGTTTTTGGTATTTCACCCGACGAGCCTAAGCGATTAGCAAAGTTTTGCGTGCGCGATGAATTAAATTTTACCTTATTATCAGATGTTGATCATAAAGTTGCAGATGATTTTGGCGTTTGGGGCCTAAAGAAGTTTATGGGAAAAGAATATGATGGTATTCACCGTTTAAGCTTTCTTATCGGCCAAGATGGAAAAATCACACATGTTTTCAATAAATTCAAAACGAAAGACCATCACCAAGTAGTGCTTGATGTGTTAACTGAATTAGCTAAATAAGTTATTTATTTAAACATGCTAAAGCAGCAAGTAAGATAATTACTTGCTGCTTTTTATATTAACTTTCTTCAAGTTCGCTTTGAGAAGATGACCACGCATTGATAACCGCTTTCACCAATGTTGCTAAAGGTATCGCAAAGAATACGCCCCAAAAGCCCCATAGCCCACCAAACAGTATTACTGCAATAATAATAGTCACCGGATGTAAGTTTACCGCTTCAGAAAACAGTAGTGGCACAATAACATTACCATCAATGGCTTGAATAATACCGTAAGCCAACATTACATAGCCCAATTCATTACTAAAGCCCCACTGAAATAATGCAACTAAAAATACCGGAATAGTGACAACGGTAGCGCCTACATAAGGCACGAGTACTGAAAGTCCCACTAATACACCTAATAAAACAGAGTAACGTAAATCTAATAGAACAAAAGCAATGGTAGTTGAGATACCGACAATCAAAATTTCAATCACTTTACCGCGAATATAGTTCAATATTTGTTGGTTCATCTCTTGACCAACTTGAGTAGCCATACGACGCTCGTTAGGTAAAAAGTGACTAAAACTTGTAAGTAGCTCGCTTTTATCTTTAAGAAAGAAGAAAACCATTAGTGGCACTAAAATAAGGTAAACCATTAATGCAACAAGGTCAGAAATTGAATTAAGTGATGCCTTTAGCGCTAGCTCTCCCCATTCAAGCAACTTTTCTTTTATAGTTGAAATAAAGGTTTCTATTTGTGAAGCCTGAATTATATCTGGGTACTGCTCAGGAAGAGTTAATAAGTATTTTTGCCCTTCTGAGATCATATGTGGAACTTCTTGCAGCAAATTACTACTTTGTTTCCAGATAATGGGCATCAATCCCAACATAGCGATCAAAGCAACACCAACAAAAGCGCTAACAACTAATACCGTGGCTCCCGTTCTAGATAACTTTAAACTGACCAACTTATTTACCGGTAAATCTAATAAAAAAGCAATAGATAAGGCAACCAACACCGGCATCAATAACTGACTAAAGAAAGCAAGAAATAAAAAAGCACATACTAATATAATCACTAGCGTTACTGCATGTGGATCTGAAAATTTTCGTGTATACCAGTCGCTGAACAACTTAAACATATATTTCCTTTACGTTATTTTACATTAAATCAATATTTAATCTTTTTTAGATATGGTAATTTCAACTACGTTGTTGTCAATACAACTTTGGTTGTAGCAATAATCTAATTTACTCAATAATTTGGGAATATCAGCCTTTGAACCTAAATCAGCTATTTTAAATAGACAAAGATCACCGTGTTTCATTTTTTTTAAAATCAAACGTAAATTAACCAATGGAAGTGGACATTTCTCCTGACTAGCATCATATCGAAAGATCATTATTTATTTCTTTTTTTTAACAAGGTAATCTGAGACAATTATCCCGCTATCTTATCGTAACTATAATCATTTAAATAGCTAAATGAGTAACTTACTATAGTACTAATTTAAGTACGTAAATGAATAACGGCTAAATAAAAAAATAGAATGTGATTCGAATCTTTTGACACTATTGAGGTCAAAGAATACAAGATTACTAAGTTTGATTTAAAATATCATTCCAAAACAAAAAAATATGTAATAGCCTAGCTTTAATTCAATCTAAAGCAATTCATTTTATTCGTATTATATTTCATTCGTTTATCGAAGTAACAGGATTTCATATTGTTTAACATAAAACCTCTATTACTGAGCTTTGCCATCACCGCAATGATAGCCAGCATTTTCACTTTTGATGTAAAAGCCAGTGGCCAGAATAATAAAAACAAGCTTCCCGACATAGGCATATCTGGCTTTAGCGTGCTTTCCTTAGATAAAGAACGACAAATAGGTAATGCCATGATGCGACAGCTTCGGGCTAGCCAACCTCTTATTCAAGACCCAGTTTTAATAGAATATATTAATCACTTAGGCAACCAGTTGGTAAAAAATGCTCAGGATGTCAATTATGCGTTTAAATTTTTCTTGATAAACAACAGAGAGCTAAACGCTTTTGCTTTCTTTGGTGGTCATGTTGGCATTCACAGTGGTTTATTAACTACTGCTGACAATGAAAGTGAACTTGCTTCTGTAATTGCCCATGAAATTTCTCATGTAACTCAACGTCACTTAGCGCGGAGATTAGAATCACAAAGTAAAAGCCAAACATTAAGTATGGCGGCAATGGTCTCAGGCATACTGCTCGCATTGGTTAATCCTACAGTAGGTATGGCTGCATTAACTGCCACGATGGCGGCCTCTCAGCAAGCTAGCATTAATTATACTCGTGGCAATGAGAAAGAAGCAGACAGAGTGGGTATCGCTTTATTAGCAAACAGTAATTTTGATCCTCAAGGTGCCCCAAGCTTCTTCGGTAAAATGTCTGAAAAATTTCGCTATGCAAGTAGACCTCCTGCAATGTTATTAACTCACCCTTTACCTGAATCTCGAATTGCAGATGCTCGACAGCGAGCACATAATTACCCCGTTAGACATTTACCTCCAAGTTTAAATTTTGAACTGGCCAAGTCTCGAATTCAAGCGCGTTATGAAAGTAATGCCAAAGATAATATTGCTTATTTTAAACGTCAATTAAGAAAGCAAAGTTATGGTATAAAAGTCGGAGCAGAATATGGTTTAGCGTTATCATATTTTGAAGATGGCAAATACTTACAAGCTAAAGACATTTTAGAGTTTTTAAAAGAAGGTGATAAAAATAATCTGTTTTACATTGACGCTTTAACCGATGTGTATTTGTCATTAAAAGAATATGACCAAGCTTTAAGCATGTTAGCGGACTTAAACTTGCTTATGCCTAACAATCAGGTAATCAGCTTAAATTACGGTAACGCGTTACTTTCAGCGAAGCGCTATGATGAGGCATCATCAGTACTTCAAGACTTTTTACTGGTAAACCCTGGCAACTTTATTGCTTATGATATTTTAACCATGGTTTATAGAAAACAAGGAAAGATGGGGTTAATGCACATAACTAAAGCAGAAGTTCTTGCCTTATTAGGTGCATATAAGAAAGCGGTAGATGAGTTACAAACTAGCTACAACTTTGTTGAAGATCAGCCCCTCTTACAAAAACGAATTAAGGCAAGAGTATTACAACTGCAAGAACAAGAAAATAAGCTAAAACGATTATAATGCCTTAAGATCGCTTTAAGACAAGTACATTACTTACACTATTTTGCTATTTACTAAAGAAAGAAGAAATAAACTATGTTAACAATTTACCACAACCCTAGATGCTCGAAAAGCCGTCAAACACTTGAACTAATCAAAGAGAATTCAAACAAAGAACTTAAAATAGTAGAGTACCTAAAAGAAGCAATAACACAAGAAAACATAAAAGAGCTTTTAACCCAACTGTCATGCTCTCCTATTGAAATGATGAGAGTAAAAGAAAGCGAATTTAATGAACAAAATTTAAAAAGTGCCGATGATAAAACGTTGATTGAAGCTATGGTTGCCACACCAAAACTTATTGAACGACCTATAGTAAGTGATGGTAGTAAAGCTATTATTGGTAGACCCCCGACAAATGTTTTAACATTGTGTTAGTCAATAGGTAATAATTAATATATGAGCACTCAAAACATTTCCACTGATAATTTAAGAAAAATAGCATTGTTTGGTTATTTTTCACTACTTTTTTTCATGCCTTTATGGTTATTAGTACTATCACCTAGTGAGAGTTTAAGCACGTCAACAACACTAATATTATTCACATTACCTTTACTGTTTCCTTTAAAGGGACTACTACAAGGTAACCCATACACTTATGCTTGGGCTAACTTTATTGTATTAATTTATTTTTTACATAGCCTAACAACGCTTTGGGTATTACCAAGCGATATGCCTTGGGCTATTCTAGAACTTATTTTTGCCTCTGCCATGTTTTTAGGTTGTAGCTATTATGCGAAATATAAAGGGCAAGAGCTCGGTCTTAGTATTCGCAAGCCCAAGAAAGATAAACTAAGTTAATCTCATCTTATAGGAAGTAATACATGAAATTTAAAAATCACCTACTCAGTTCAATACTCATTGCAGTGCTAACTTTGTCAGCTTGTGGAGGAAGTAAGACCGAGCCTGATGATACTTCTTCAGGCTTAGATTCAATTCTACAACTTGAAAGCAGTTTATTGACTAATCAGGGTGTAGATTTAATTTTATACTTTCCAAATGATGTATTAACGAATATTCAATGGAGTCAAACCTCAGGCTCTACAATTGACTTACTCGCTGTAAACAGCAAGGTAGTAGGTTTTACTCCTACAAGTTCAGGTGACTATAGTTTTAAAGCCACTTTTAATAAAAATGGTGGAGCAAGTCAAACTCTCACAAAATCGATTACGGTTACAAATAACGCGAGTTTGATTACCGCGCGTTTAGCTCACGAAGTATTAAGTGGTAACAAGGTTTCTTTAAGGGCGCAGCTAGACACAAACATTGATAGTAGTTTAATACAATGGCAGCAAGTAGATGGCCCGACAGTATCTTTGACTGAATCAGATCCGAATGGGCACTTAGCCATATTTTTTGATGCCCCACAAGTTAGCAAAGATACCTATATTAGTTTCGAAGCCTCGGTGACCGATCAAGGAACAAAGCACACTGATACAGTTACAGTGTTAGTTGAGCCCGCAAATACAATTAATGCAAGTGCTTATTTTGATACTCGTGTCGCTAAGGTATTTCCTTATAACGAGAACAGCCCTTATAAAGATAATTTAACAAACTGTGTTTATTCAAATACTTTAACTAGTTCTTGTACTTTAAGTAAATTACCTCTGATTGCAGAAGAAGTTCAAAACAGCTCTAATACACCGAGTGTTGACACAATTATGGACAGAGTAGTTGTTTCACATCAGTGGATGGGCGATAGATTTAAAGAGTTTTTAATAAATAACGATCCTAACAACGATATTAAAAACCTGCTAAGAGCAACGACAGCGATTGTTATAAGTTATGATGTTCGCCCTTCCTTTTATTGGGCAGCTACCGGTGCTATTTACCTTGATGCTGATAATTTTTGGTTAACCGCTCAAGAACGAGACACCATCAATGAAGCACCCGACTTTAGAGCTGATTTTGGTAATGACTTAAAATTTGTGATGCCTTGGCGTTATGTGAAAGAAAATCAATATGCTTCGAGTTATATTCCGGCAACCGTAAGAACTAATCGTGCCGCTATTATTGGCTTATATAAATTAACGTCTTTAATGTATCATGAGCTTGCTCACGCAAATGATTTTTTCCCCAGCACTGAGTGGTACATTCACTCATCTCAAACGCGTATACTAGATGCAGCACTTAGCAGTGACTTTGAATCTGATCAATTATCAATTTCGCTGCCTCTGCAAAGTCAAACTATGCGAAATTTAGCACAAGTCAGTTTTGCTGGTGAGTCAGCAAACAGCACACAAAAAGCCTATTTACCAGCCGACATTGAGGGCTTTTTTAGTCCCGACATTGCTAATGATTTTTACGCATACTCTA
This sequence comes from Colwellia sp., assembly GCA_029938115.1. Taxonomy (GTDB): domain Bacteria; phylum Pseudomonadota; class Gammaproteobacteria; order Enterobacterales; family Alteromonadaceae; genus Colwellia. The sequence continues at coordinate 24,145 of JAPYOP010000016.1, forward strand.
GTTTGCGTGAAGATTATGCAATGTTGTTTGAAGAATTGATGATGCAAAAACGCTTCGATGTTTTCAGAGATGTTGCCATAACCAATCAACCTACCGGGGATAATATTTCTGCTACAGACTATATTGTTACTTGGGGACAACGTGGCAGAATTGGCGAAGAAAGTTTAAAACCTAGAGTACTATTTAGTGCAAGCCGAGTTTTGCCGGAATTTGATAGTGTTGCCGCTTTAAACACAGTTCCTGAGCCGATAGCGATGACAGTAGGAGATGATTGGATAGAAAACTTAACCATAAGCCCTGCCAACGCACAAAGAAGCGAAAAGAAAGGGCTTAAACTAGAGCCGCAGCCTATTTTTAATCGGTATTATCAAAAAGCGCTGCCTAAACATTAAATAAAGCTATAAATAAGAGAAATTACTAGTAGCGAGTTACGATCTTAAAAGCAATACACTCACGTGTGTGTTCGTCACTCGATACTTCTCTTACCCGTAAGTTTCGTTGTTCTATACTTACTTTGCTAACCAAGCAACTGAGACAAGTGTTTTACCGTCAGAGATGACTTTACCGACAAATTTACTGCCCGCAATTATTCGTCCAACGCCTTTTGGTGTACCCGTCATAACAATATCCCCATCATCAAGTGCCATAAAATCTTGAAGCTGATCTAAAATTATATCAGGCTTGTATAACATCAATTCTACACCACCTGCTTGTATAACCTCACCATTAATGGCTAACTCTAAGCTCAAACCATCATAAATTGCATCAATAGCAACAAAGTCGCTAAATACGGCTGCGCCATTAAACGCTTTAGCACGTTCCCATGGCAGACCTTTTGTCTTTAATTTTGCTTGTAAGTTACGCTTAGTTAAATCTAAACCGATTGCAATCGCGGTAAATTTTCCTTGTTGAGGTTTCCCGGTCTGACATTTTTCTTTTTGATAAAGGAAGCATAGCTCAGCTTCGAAATGTAATGGCTCTTGATGAAAAGACTCTAACTGGGTAGCAATAGCTGAATTAGGTTTTAAAAAGACCACCATTTCATCCGGCACTTCGTTACCTAGCTCGGCAATATGATCAACATAGTTTCGGCCAATACAAATAATTTTTGAAGGAGTGATTTCTTGATTGTCAAAATTGACAGAGTTCATAATGCTCTCAGTAGCAATGAATTAAGTAATATTTAAAACATCTTTAATAAAAGGAATGGTGATTTTGCGCTGTTCTCTTATAGAGGCTTTATCAAGAACATCAAGCGAAGCAATTAAGTTTTCCATTTCTCGTGATAATCGATTCAATAAAAAATTGGCGGCTTCATCACTAAGCATCAACCCGCGCTTTGCCGCTCGAAACTGCAAAGCCGATACTTTTTCAAGATCAGTTAATGGCTTAAGCTGTTCAGTTAACCCCCAACTTAAGCGAGAGATTAAATCAGGTAACGTTAACCCCAACTGCCCTACACTTTGATCGCCACTGATTAATAAACAATTATTTTGCTCTAATACTCGGTTATATAAATCAAAAATAGCCTGTTGCCATAATTTGTTACCGGCAAGCAGTTGAATATCATCTAAACAGATAACATTAATCTGCTCTAAGCCGTCTAATACTTCAACTGGCAGCTGTAATAACTCAGCACAAGATAAGCACACAGACGTTTTATCCAATTGCGAAGCATATGCGCTACAAGCATGTAATAAATGAGATTTACCAACGCCACTTAAACCAAAAAGATAAAAACTTCTAGGTTGGCTTGATTGACCCTGTTCAGTTTTATCAAGAAATAACGCTAATTGACTAACCACTGATCGATTTGATTCACTGAGGTAACTCTCGAATGTTTCATCATCGGGTAACTGCACTGATAAAGCGAGTTGTGTCGTACTCTTCATTAGTTGCCCCAATAAAAAATTGGTACAAGTGTCTCTGCGCTTTTTTCAGAAATAGTTTCATCAAATTTAGCAAGGGGATCAATATATTGAGTCAGTTTTTTGTTCAGTTTTAAGGAAGCAAGTAGCGCCTCTGTAGAGCCAAGTAATTGTAAATTAAAGCGTCTAGCTTCAGCCTTAGCACTTAATAATGTGACTGATTTAACTGATGATAACTTACTTAAAAAATCAAAGACATCAACATAAGTTGCTAAAGAATCAACATTAGCCACCTCAATTACAAAATCATTTTGACTGGTTGTAGATAAAGCATAGCGCTGATAAATCAATTCAGTAATATCCGACAATCCTTTTTGCAATAACATTTGTGAACTGCTGCCTTGATAAAGTTGACTAAATTTTTGTTGCCCCTTGATTAAATTCCAATCAAGTAAACTCCAATCTAATACATAGTTTTGCTTTTTAATTTGAGGTTGAGCGCACAGTAAACCACAATTGCTTGGCTCAATATTTTCTTTATCATTATAATCTGAGGTCACTAAACTTGAATTTGAAATTCTCATTATCACAATAGCTTCAGCAAGATATCGACTTGACGCATCTTTAACTGGTTGTTGAAAACGCCCCCACACATCACTAAGCTTTATTTCATTAGCGTCAGTTAAATCCATTAACGGCATCATGATAGGTAAACCACGCTGTGCTGAGAATTCATTGACCATAAAGGGTAAGTTAGATGCTGATGAATTTGACATAATTTGACGAGTTAAACCTTGCTCGTCAACAAGCCAAAGTAAAAGTTGCGGTCGTAAACTCCCCCACAATGGCAAGTTAGCTTCTTGAAATAATTGATTTATTTTTTCTTTGTTAAAACTAGCTAATAAAAACAGTTGTTTTTCATTACCCCTGACATCAGCCACTTGTAGGTTTTTTTGTTCATATCGATATTGATTGAGATACAAACGATAGTCATTTAAAGATTTCTTAATGATAGGATTGTCTAAAACGCTTTTTTCACCACCTACTTTTATCATCACAGCTGCTAACGCCTTTTTTAAGGCCTTAGCTCGGTCACTACTATTTTGAGAGTTAATAGCGATGCTTGCTTGATACAAGCCTTTTACTTCAACCGCGTTAAGCGACATTGAAGATAAAAAGGTAATAATAACAAACAATAAAAAAGTAATATTTTTGAACATATGAAAAAAAGTAAGCCATTTTATAGAACAGATATTACCACAACCAAGCCATTTTTTATCATCAAATAAAAATATTTATCAATTTAAGATAAAGATTTTGAGTATGTGCTCCGGCACTGGTAGAATACGCATCTTTTTAAACCTGAATAAGTCTAAAATTTAGCTTGTTTGGGTTTCATTTTATAGTAATTTTTTGAGGTTTCCCGTGAGCGAACAAAAACAGTCTTTAAGCTATAAAGATGCTGGTGTTGATATTGATGCTGGTAATGCCCTTGTTGAAAATATTAAAGGTGCAGTAAAGCGCACAACTCGCCCTGAAGTTATGGGTGGTTTAGGTGGTTTTGGAAGTGTTTGTCAATTACCAACAGGCTATAAAGAGCCGGTATTAGTAGCTGGGACTGACGGCGTGGGAACCAAGTTACGTTTAGCTATTGATTTAGCAAAACACGATACTGTTGGCATCGATTTAGTGGCTATGTGTGTAAACGACCTTATCGTACAAGGTGCAGAGCCATTATTCTTCTTAGATTATTACGCCACAGCAAAACTTGATGTTGCCGTGGCATCATCAGTTGTTGAGGGTATCGCTGAAGGATGTATTCAAGCAGGTTGTGCTCTTGTAGGTGGTGAAACTGCTGAAATGCCAGGTATGTACCATAAAGGTGATTACGACATCGCAGGTTTTTGTGTTGGTGTTGCCGAGAAATCTCGCTTAATAGATGGCACTAAAGTCGCTGCTGGCGATCAATTAATTGCTTTAGGTGCATCTGGACCTCATTCAAATGGCTTTTCATTAATTCGTAAAGTATTAGAAGTAAACAACACTGATACCAGTGAACTACTTAACGGTAAGGCGATTAGCGAACATTTATTAGAGCCGACTAAAATTTATGTTAAATCTGTTTTAGCATTACTTAAAGATGTTGATGTTCATGCGCTATCTCATATCACTGGTGGTGGCTTCTGGGAAAACATTCCTCGTGTTTTACCTGAAACCGCACAAGCGGTTATCAATGGTGAAAGTTGGCAGTGGCCTGAAATTTTCAACTGGTTAAAAGAAAATGGCAATATCACAACACATGAAATGTACCGAACATTTAACTGTGGCGTTGGTATGATCATCGTTGTTCCTGAAGATAAAGTTGAACAAAGTATCGAAATACTAACCGAGCATGGTGAAAATGCATGGCATATTGGCTCAATAGCTGACAAAGCTGATGACGAAGAGCCGGTTGTTTTTTCTTAAAAATAACAACGTTATAGGTTACAAATAAAAGGGCTGATAATTCGCCCTTTTATTTTACCTAAAAAAAATTATCTAAAAGAAAGTTAGCTAAAAAAGGAAATAATATGACTAGCCGCATCGTAGTATTAATATCTGGCAGTGGTACAAATTTACAAGCTATTATCGATGCTTGTGAATCTGCAGATTATCCTGGAGAAGTTGTTGGCGTAGTTTCAAATAAAAATGATGCTTACGGTTTAATACGCGCTCAAGAAGCCAATATTGAAACCGTTGCTCTTTCACACAAAGAATTTGAAAGCCGAGCAACTTACGATCAAGCCTTGATCGCTAAAATTGACATGTTCACTCCGGATGTCATTGTACTTGCAGGTTTTATGCGTATATTAACACCTGATTTTGTGCAGCATTATCAAGGAAAGTTGTTGAACATTCACCCCTCTTTGTTACCTAAATATCAAGGGCTTAATACGCATCAACGTGCAATTGATTCTGGTGATAAAGAACATGGTGTTAGTGTGCACTTTGTTACTGAAGAACTTGATGGTGGCCCCGTTATTTTACAAGCAAAAGTGCCCGTGTTTGACGGCGATAGCAGTGATGATTTAGCGGCACGTGTTCATGAACAAGAACATAGAGTTTATCCTTTAGTGGTAAAGTGGCTATGTCAAAAGCGTCTTAGCATGAAAATTGAAGGCGAAAATGAATACGCAATTTTAGACAAATGCACCTTGCCTGCGTCTGGTTATGCGAACGACGAATAAGCTGTTAGTATAAAGGTAAGTATTCCTTACCTTTATTTTTTATGATCATTTTAGTAAAGTTCAAAAAGTTTTTATCTCTAACGTCACTGTTACTTTTTATGCCTTTCTCCAGTTTTGCTAACTCGACTAAGCAAGCAACACCAACTGAGCATTATTTCCCCGAGTTTTCAGCTCAATATACCGTATTACATAAATCTGATCCTGTGGGCACAGCTAAAAGAGCGCTTAGCTATCAAGCTGATGGCAGTATTAATTACCATTATGAAACTTATGTCGAATGGCTGATTTTTTCTCAAACGCGTAGTGAAACTTCAATTTTAACCATAAATAACAACCAAGTAACACCGCAACATTATACTTACACCCGCGAAGGGACAGGAAAAGACAAACGCTATGAATGGCATTACGATGCCGCTAATAATAAAGCAAAAGATATTGAACGAAAACGAGAACACAACATCGATTTTTCCAATAACTTACAAGATAAACTTAGTTATCATCTACAACATAGATTAAACCTGATCCGCGACGCTAAGCACAAAACGTATGTTTATTCTGTAATCAATACATCTGGTTCAGTTAAAGATTATATCTATCAATATGATGGTGAAGAAGAGTTGATTTTACCCTATGGCTTAATTAAAGCGATTAGGTTTAAACGTGAAATTAAAGAAAAAGAGCGTGTTACCTACGCATGGTTTGCGCCAGAGCTTAATTACCTATTAGTAAAGCTTTATCAAACGAAAGCAGGTAATGAGCAATTTGAAGCCCAACTATCAAGTCTTACCGTTAAGGCTGAGACTGTTAAAAAATAAATAAAATAGACCTAAAGCTTTTACTTTAGGTCTATATAGTGATGATTTTACTCTTTGATAGTGATTAGTTTACTATTTATTTTTAGCAATCCAAGTATTGATACGACGTTCTAGGATGGCTAATGGCATTGCCCCACCACCTAATATTGTGTCATGAAAGCCTTTAATATCAAATTTATCAGCTAATTCTTTTTCCGCATGTGCGCGTAACTCAAGAATTTTCAGCATACCAACTTTGTAAGCTGTTGCTTGCCCTGGCCAAACAATATAACGTCTAACTTCAGAAGTGATAGCCTGAGCTGAAACGGGAGCATTCTCTTTAAAGTAAGTAATAGCCTGTGTTTCAGTCCATCCTTTTGAGTGTAAACCCGTATCGACTACCAAGCGAACTGCTCGCCAGATCTCATTAACCAAACGTCCAAAATCAGAGAAGTCATTTTGATAACCGCCCATCTCTTTTGCTAATAACTCAGAATAAAGCCCCCAACCTTCAGAGTAAGCAGTGAAATGTGCTTGTGTTCTAAATTCAGGAATTGCGGTTAACTCTTGTGCAATTGATATTTGCATATGATGACCGGGATTCCCTTCATGGTAAGCAATACCTTCCATTTCATTTTTAGGCATAGCACTCATATCTGAAAGATGTGCATAGTATATACCTGGTCTAGAGCCATCAGGCGTTCCGGGAAAATAATGTTGAGCAGCACCATCTTGCTCCCTAAAGGCTTCAACACGCTTAACCACAAGATCAGCTTTTGGTAGAATACCGAAAAAATTAGGTAACTCTTTATTGATTTGTGCTAAATAATCTTCAGTATCTGTTATATACCCTTGGCGACCTTCGTCTGTATTGTTGTAGAAAAATTGCTGATCCGTTTTAATGAAAGTAAAAAAAGACTGCAAGTCGCCCTCAAAGCCAACCTTATTTTTAATAGCGATCATTTCTTGTGTAATACGTGCGACTTCAGATAAACCAATATTATGAACTTCATCTGCTGTAAGTGCGGTTGTAGTAGATGATTTCAATCTGAAGTTATAATAATTTTCACCGTTAGGTTGCTTACCAACACCGCTAGCTACTTCATCTGTATTTTCAATATCTTTTTCAAACCAAGCAACAAGCGATTGGTAACTTGGTAAAAAATGAGTATTCAAGGCTGATTTAGCTTGTGCTAGTAAGTCATCAGCCTTTGCTTGATCTATTTTTTTAGCTTCAAGCAAACTCGCTATTTTTCGCTTTGAATCAGCCCATAAAGCTGAATCGTCACCTTCACCAGTAAAAGGTGCGCCCGTAATTAAGCCTTGTGCTTGTTCAATAACACCTTCATAGGCAAACCTAGGAGGTCTAACCCCTTTGCTAGCATTACTCTGCGCTATAACAAGTAAATCAGAAATTGCTTGAGATATACCTGAAATACGCTTGATGTAAGCATGCATATCTTTTTCTTCATCAACTTTATGAAAATTAATTAAAAACTGAGCGACAAAAGCCTGTATTCCCTGCATTTGCGTAAAAACATAGCTATTTTTATTATACTGTTGAGCTTCTACTGCTTCTTCATATTGATACACCCAAATATCGTAAGATATTTTAGCTTCATCATTAAGTTTGTCGTAATCAAAATTAGCTTTGAGTTCTTCTACATCTTTCTTTTGCAAGGCTAACCTGCGAATTCCTTCAACTTCGGTCATGATATCAATTTTATCATAATGGTCTTTGCGACCTAAAAACGTCAGCATCATAGGGCTTGCTTGTAGCTGCTCTTCATATTTTTTTGCAAACCAATTATTTATACGTTCGCTTTCACTTTGAGTAACAGCAACGGTTTTAGCTGATTCAGTAGCGGAGTTGCTAGTTTGATTATTTATTGCTGGGTCGGGCTGACAAGCTGCTAATAAAACAGCAAGCGCTACCGTAGAAAGTTGTGTACGCATGGTAATTCCTTTTTATCATTATAATTATTTTGGAATAAAAACTAGCTTGTTCAATTGAAATAATCAAGTAATTAATACTCATCACCACAAGAAATTGACTCACCTAAACGAAACAAGTGCCATTGTCCTGCCCGCATCTTATGCCAAGTTTCATCATCTGTTAGGGGTTGAGTTGCAATAACAGTGACAATATCTTTATCTGTCGTTTCTTCATGAAAATCGACCGCCACTTCAGCATCTATTAAACTCGCTTTACCAAAAGGAGCTCGACGCGTTATCCAGTGTAAATTCTTAGAGCAATATGCAAACAAACACTCCCCGTCACTAATAATAATATTTGCAACACCCAATGCATCAACTCGGCTTGTTAATGTGGCAATAAATTTAAACAATACTTCAGCAGCTGGATGTTCTGCGCCAAATTGGTAATGGAGTTGATCCATTATCCAACAAAAAGCATGTTCACTATCAGTAGTGCCAATAGGTAAATGCAACTTTATCGGCAATTCATCTTTAAAGTTTTTAAGTTGTCCATTATGAGCATAAGTCCAATTTTTTCCCCACATTTGTCTGATAAATGGGTGGGTATTCTCTAAACAAACGCCGCCAGAGTTTGCTTGGCGAATATGACAAACGACAGATTCACTTTTCATTGGATATTTTGTTACTAGCTCAGCAATAGGGGAATGCGCACTTGGTTTAGGATCTTTAAAGCTGCGACAGCCTTTACCTTCGTAGAAAGTTATCCCCCAACCATCTTTATGAGGACCCGTATTACCGCCTCGCTGCATTAAACCACTAAAGCTAAAACAAATATCGGTAGGTACATTCGCTGACATTGCCAGAAGTTCACACATAACTAAACCTTAAACTTAGATAAAACCACGACTTATAGCAAGATACTCATCGTTAATGCTTGGTTATCTTGCTAATTTAATCTATAAATAGATTATACGATTACTTTAATTCAATGTAACAAAAACAAGGATATTTTGTGGATATTTCTCTTTGGTTAATTGCAGCAGTTTCATTAACTTGGTTTATGAGTTACTCAAGAGTTTCATTATCAAGCTTTACCATCACTTTTATGATATTGATGGTTGTTGGTACTTTTTTCAATGTCATAGGGTTTGTCTCTTGGCTGCTCTTTGCTGTCATAGCTTTACCTATTAACCTGACTAACATTCGTCAACAATTTATCAGCATGCCACTGTTAACATTATTTAAAAAAATAATGCCTAAAATGTCAGAAACAGAACAACAAGCAATAGATGCGGGTACCACTTGGTTTGATGCTGAACTTTTTCGTGGTAACCCCAACTGGACAAGGTTGCATAATTATCCTCAACCACGTCTTAGTGCCCAAGAGAAAACTTTTTTAGAAGGTCCGGTCGAAAGCTTATGTGCAATGGTTGATGACTGGCAAACAACCCATGAAATGGCTGATTTATCACCCGAGGTTTGGCAATTTTTAAAAGAGAATAAATTTTTTGCCATGATCATTAAAAAGAAATATGGCGGCTTAGAGTTTTCTGCTTTTGCACAATCTAGAGTATTACAAAAGCTAACAGGCGTAAGTTCTGTACTAGCGAGCACAGTGGGCGTACCAAATTCACTTGGTCCTGGAGAACTATTACAAGAATACGGCACACAAGCCCAGCAAGATTATTATTTACCTCGACTAGCCAAAGGTGAAGAAATCCCCTGCTTTGCATTAACGAGTCCTGAAGCGGGCTCTGATGCGGGCGCAATTCCTGATACGGGCATTATTTGCCGACAAAAATTTGAAGGCAAAGAAGTACTCGGTATAAAGCTTAATTGGGATAAACGCTATATTACACTCGCGCCTATTGCCACGGTATTAGGTTTAGCTTTCAAACTTGAAGACCCTAACAGCTTGATTGGTGATAAAAAAGAATTAGGCATTACTTGTGCTTTAATACCTACAGACATCGAAGGTATAACGATAGGTCGTCGTCATTTTCCCTTAAATGTGCCTTTTCAAAACGGCCCTACTCAGGGTAAAGATGTTTTTGTGCCTATTGATTACATTATTGGTGGTAAAGAAATGGCAGGCCAAGGTTGGCGCATGCTAGTTGAGTGTTTATCTGTCGGTCGCGCTATAACACTTCCTTCAAACAGTACTGGCGGCGTTAAAGCAACCGCCTTAGCTACTGGCGCTTACAGTAGAATTCGTCGACAATTTAAATTACCCATAGGAAAAATGGAAGGCATTGAAGAGCCCTTAGCCCGTATTGGCGGCAATGCTTATTTAATGGACGCAGCAACAACTATGTCTTCTGGTGCCATAGACCTTGGCGAAAAACCGTCAGTAATATCGGCTATTGTTAAATATCATTTAACTGAAAAAATGCGTTCATCCATTATTGATGCTATGGACATACATGGTGGTAAAGGGGTTTGTTTAGGGCCGAGTAACTATCTCGCAAGAGGTTACCAAGGGGCGCCTATAGCTATTACTGTTGAAGGTGCAAACATTTTAACCCGCAGTTTGATCATCTATGGTCAAGGGGCTATTCGTTGCCATCCCTATGTTTTAGCTGAGTTACAAGCAGCAAACGAGACTGACTCTGAGCAAGCATTAAATGATTTTGATCATGCCTTATTTGGTCATATTGGCTTTAGCCTTAGCAATATCAGTCGAAGTTTATGGAGTTCTCTAACTGGTGCGCATTTTTTATCCGCCCCTTTTGGCGATCAAACCAAACGTTATTATCAATTACTGACACGCTTTAGTGCAAATTTAGCCATGCTCAGTGATATTGCTATGTTATCACTTGGTGCCGATTTAAAAAGGAAAGAACGAATTTCAGCTCGCCTTGGTGATGTATTAAGCCACTTATATCTAGCAAGTGCTTGTTTAAAACGTTTTAATGATGAAGGGAGACAAAGTGATGATTTACCTTTATTACAATGGGCGGTTGAAGATTCTTTGTTCAATATTCAACAGGCCATTGATGCTTTGTTAAATAACTTTCCAAATAGATGGCTTGCCCATACTTTAAGATTCATTATATTCCCTTTTGGTACATGGTTAACAAGACCTTCAGATCAACTAGATCATCAAGTAGCAAGACTACTGCAAACACCAAGTAAAGCGAGGGACAGGCTTGGAAAGTGGCAATATTTAGCTAGAGATGGAAAAAATATTTTCGGTATATTAGAGCAAACATTAGAAGATATAATTGCCTGTGAACCTATTTTTGCCAAAATATGCACAGCGATTGACAAAAAATTACCTTTTTATCATTTAGATAAAGTTGCCGAGCTAGGTTTGGCTGCCAATGCCATTACTGAAAAAGAAGCAAAATTACTAATTAAAACAGAGCAAGGAAGAAAGGCCGTTATCAGTGTTGATGACTTTGACAACAGTGAGCTTATTGCAACAAACGTAGGCGATAAATAAAGAATAGCTAGTAACAAAACAGAATTGCAACATTTTTTAAAATAATGTTAATATTAAGTTAACTTTTAAATTATGATTATTAGTAGATGTATTAAATGTCTGTAGTTCAAGCTCCTTTAGTTAAAAATATAAACACCCGTGATACAACCGTGCAACGACGTTCAAAGGGCGAACGCACCCGTGAAAAAATATTGCTAGCAGCGATTGATATATTAGCTATAAATGGCATAAAAGGAACAACCCACAGAGCTATTGCAAGTTACGCTGAAATTCAATTATCTTTGACAACTTATTATTTTAAAGATATTCGTGAATTAGTTCAGCAAGCATTTCAATTAAACTCTGAACATTTAAAAGCTAGAACAAGCACCATTTTGTATAAAGCTTTTATTTCATTAGAAGATATTGATAAAGCATCACTCAAAAAAGTTGCAGTAAGAAGTGAGCTTTGTGACAACTTGGCTGAAATGACTTCTCAATATTTATTTGAAAATATTAAAAATGAATCTGTATCACTCGTAGTAGAACAGTTAATGTTTACCGCTGTACAGGTAAGTCCTGAGTTGAAAAAGCTAGCACAAGAACATGAAAAATCGCAATTAATGCCGTTTACTAAATTGGCAAAATATTTCAATAAAAAAGATCCTGATGTTGATGCTCAAATGATGAGAACTATATTTTCACAACTACAATATAGCCAATTAGCTATAACACCGAGTGAACGTTCTATTGAACCTATTCAAAAGACAACACGAAAGTTGATGGGGTGGATTATGGGGTTAAAGAATTAACTTTTTTTAATGTATATAACCTGAACTCTGCTTAATAAATATTTCTCTAGCAGTTATTTTTACTAACTTCTACGTTAAATAGACAACCGTCGTTTTTTGCCATCCATTGCACCGCGACAGCCTGTTTATCCTGAGCATAAAAAAACGCATAAGTTTAGCTTATGCGTTTTTTTATGAGTACCGAACGAGCTACATTGGCACTTTCTACAAAAATGACAATAACTCTTGATCCAACTGCATCAAAGTTTTTGGATCGGCCATCATCGTTTTCGCTAACGATTTAGTTCTTGGTAATATACGCTCAAAATAAAACTCTGCTGTTTTTATTTTGGCGCGATAAAAATCACGATTCTCAACATCTGTCGCTAATTTTTCATAAGCAGATTGAGCCATTTGTGCCCAAAAATAAGCCATGACGATATAGCCAGAGTACATCAAATAATCAACAGAAGCAGAGCCAACAATATCTCTATTCTTCTTCGCTTTAAGCGCTAGTCTAAGCGAATACTGCTGCCAATTAGCAACACTTTTACCTAATGGCCAAATGAATTTATTCATTTGACGTTTATGAGGGTTACCTGAAATCATACTTTTATCTTTACAGAACACCAACACTTCTTTAGCAAATGCTTTTAGTGACTTACCGCGACTTAGTAAGATTTTTCGTCCAAGTAAGTCTAATGCTTGTATACCCGTGGTGCCTTCATAAAGCGTCGCAATACGAGCATCACGAACAATTTGCTCCATCCCCCACTCTTTAATATAACCGTGACCACCAAATATTTGTAAGCCATGATTAGCACTCTCAGAACCAAGCTCCGTTAAAAATGCTTTAAGGATTGGTGTAATAAAGCCTAAGCGATCATCTGCCGCTTGTTGCTCTGCTTCGGTCTTAGCCATCTCAATATCATCGACAATTTTAGCCGTATAATAAATCATCGCTCGGCCACCTTCTGAAATGGCTTTTTGTGTCATCAGCATTTTACGAACATCTGGATGAACAATAATAGGATCAGCCACCTGCTCAGGAAACTTTTTACCAGTAAGTGAGCGCATAGACAAACGCTCTTTGGCATAAATAAGTGAATTTTGATAAGCCAACTCAGCACTACAAACACCTTGTAAAGCGGTGCCTACACGCGCTGTATTCATAAAGGTGAACATACATTCCAAACCTTTATTCTCCGGGCCAATTAATTCACCAACCGCATTATCAAAATTTAATACCGCGGTAGAAGAAGCTTTAATACCCATTTTATCTTCAATAGAGCCACAGGTAACATTATTTCTCTCACCTAAATTGCCAGCTTGATCTGATTGAACTTTTGGGACAATAAACAATGAAATACCACGAGTACCTGCTGGCGCATCAGGCAATCTAGCCAGTACAATATGAATAATATTATCAGTTAAATCATGTTCTCCTGCTGAGATGAAAATTTTAGTTCCGGTAATATTATAGGTACCATCACCATTAGGCTCTGCTTTGGTTTTAACTTGTCCTAAATCTGTACCACATTGCGGCTCAGTTAAGCACATAGTGCCAGTCCAAGTCCCTTCAGTTAAACGTGTGAGGTAAAGTTCTTTCTGCGCATCAGTACCATGAGATTGCACAGTATTCATAGCACCATGACTTAAGCCTGGATACATGGCCCAAGACCAATTAGCTGTGCCCATCATTTCTGCTTTAACCATACCGAGAGATGGAGGTAAACCCTGACCACCATGTTCAACTGGGTGAGAAAGACTTTGCCAGCCACCTTCAACATACTGTTTATATGCTTCTTTAAAACCTTTAGGTGTTGTTACTTTACCATTATCAAAGGTACAACCTTCTTTATCACCGCTTTGGTATAAAGGCAGAAGTTCATTTTCACAAAACTTTGCACACTCTTGCAAAATAGCATCAGTTAAATCGGGGGTTGCTTCTTCAAATTCAGGATATTTTTTATAATGTCCATAATAATCAAATACATCTTCAATAAGAAATTTAATGTCTGCTATGGGTGCTTTATAACTAAGCATTTTTTGCTCCTACCAGTGTGGTAATTTAAGTAGCTGCTATTGATTTCAGCATTGTAACTATAGAAAATAATACTGATTAAAACACTGGTCGTACCACCCACACAAGCTATTTTTTAAGATATTTTTGACCCTTTATGAATATTAATAATAACATATTGATTTTAAGGCTAAAAAATTAGAAAGTTTATTAAATGAAAAACTGATAAAATAGTAGATATAGCATAGTTAGCCAAAATTAGAGAGCAAATGTCAGAAAGTTATTTAGAGATACAATTAGATAAACAACCAATAGAATTATGTAAATTACTTAAAATTGCTGATTTGGTTACTGGTGGTGGCGAGGCTAAAGTCGTTATTAGTGAAGGCTACGTGTTACTTAATGGTGAAGTTGAGTATCAAAAAAGGAAAAAAGTTTATCATAACGATGTAGTGGAATATAATAACGAAGTAATTCAAGTTATTATCAATGAAGACTTAGCTGAGCCTTTAGAAACGCCCCTCACAAGCAATTTAATTGAAAAAGAAGCTGTTGAAACAGTTAACAGCAATAACTTTTCAGCAAAAAATAAAAGTACAAAAAAAGCAGCACCAACTGATGAAGGTACTGCTAGAAGAAGTAAAAGAAAGCCAATTTCTTTTTAAGCTTGTAACCGCTTAAATTCTACTTTACAAAAGCAAGTGCTTGGTTCGCTAACTTAGTTATTTCTGACCAGTTTTTGCTTTCTACAACACTATTCGGCACTAACCACGAACCACCACAACAAGCGACGTTAGACAATGCTAGGTAATCACGTACATTATTTATATTAATGCCGCCCGTTGGGCAAAACTTAATATCTGGAAATGGACCACCAATTGATTTAATAGCATTTACACCACCAGAAGCTTCAGCGGGGAAGAATTTTAAATGATCATAACCAAAGTCTGATGCATCCATTAACTCTGAAATTGACGATATCCCTGGAATTAAAGCGATACTCCCTTCATTACCGGCTTGTAATAAATCTTTAGTTAAACCAGGACTAATTGCAAATTTAGCACCGGCATCAACCGATTGCTGCAACTGCTGACGATTTGTTACCGTACCTGAGCCAATGATGGCTTCTGGTAATTCTTTAGCAATAATACTGATCACATCAAGTGCTGCTGGCGTACGTAAAGTAACTTCTAAAACTCTCACATCTGCGGCAAGAAGCGCTTCAGCAATGGGTAAAGCATCTTCTACTTTATTAATTACTAACACAGGAACAATTGGTCCCATTGCGAAAAGTTCCTTTGGCATGATTTGCCAATTTTTTGATACTGTCATAAATCCTCTGTTTTCTTTTTGCATGCAACACTAAAGATGCATAACTTTTATTAGGTTAATTGATGAATTGAATCATTGATTCAATTCATCAAGTTTTCAATTCATCAAACTTTCTATTCATCAAAAAGGGAACATGCACCTGTTTCGGCTGAACTTAAGTTACGGCGCATGAAACCAAAGAGTTCTCGTCCCATGCCTTGGTGATGACCATTAACTTGAAACAGTGCAATATCACGTGCAGCTAATTCTTGTTCATCAACTAATAAAGTTAATTCACCTGTTTCACCATCAAGGTTAATCATATCGCCGGTTTTAACTTTAGCAATTAAACCGCCATCTAATGCTTCTGGGCATAAATGAATAGCGGCAGGAACTTTACCTGAAGCGCCAGACATACGACCATCAGTCACTAGAGCAACTTTAAAGCCTTTATCTTGTAGAACACCTAATGGCGGAGTTAGTTTATGCAACTCAGGCATGCCACGAGCTTTAGGCCCTTGGAAACGAACTACCGCAATAAAATCTTTTTCTAGCTCGCCGTTATCAAATGCTTTTTGTAGCTCATGTTGATCTTCAAAAACAACCGCTGGCGCTTTAATTACATAACTACCTTCACGTAAAGAGGACGTTTTTAATACCGAGGTACCTAAATTACCTTTTAACGTTTTTAAGCCGCCATCCGCTTTAAATGGTTTAGCTACAGTTGCAATAACTTCATCATCAAGTGATTTTTCAACGCCATCAACCCATTTAAGTTCGCCATTGTCTAAGACTGGCTTTTGGGTATAACGTGTCAGCCCACGACCACAAATAGTTTCAACATCTTCATGTAATAAACCAGAGTTAATTAGCTCTTTAAACAATAAAGCCATACCACCAGCTTCTTGGAAGTGATTAATATCTGCATGGCCATTAGGGTAAATTTTAGTAATTAACGGTACGGCATGTGATAAGTCATTAAAATCTTGGAAGTTAATAATAATACCGGCAGCGCGTGCAAAAGCGATAATGTGCATAGTTAAGTTAGTTGAACCACCCGTTGCCAAAAGAGCAACGATGGCATTAACAATAGAGCGTTCATCAACCATTTCACCAATAGGCATGTAATTACCTGATTGCTGAGTTAAACGTGTTACTTGGCGTGCCGCCGCTTTAGTTAATTCTTCACGTAATGGCGTGTTTGGTGCAATAAAAGAAGCACCCGGTAAATGTAAACCCATCACTTCAACCACTAATTGGTTAGAGTTTGCAGTACCAAAGAAAGTACAGGTACCTGCTGCATGATAAGAGGCTGATTCAGCTTCTAAAAGCGCAACCTCATCCACTTCACCTTTTGCATATTGCTGACGTACTCGCGCTTTTTCTTTATTTGGAATACCCGATGGCATCGGACCAGCAGGTACAAATACCGTAGGTAAATGACCAAAGGTCATGCTCGCAATCAATAAGCCTGGGACAATTTTATCGCAAATACCAAGCATCAATGTGCCATCAAACATGTTATGAGATAAACCAACAGCGGTTGCCATCGCAATAACATCACGACTCATCAAGCTTAAATCCATGCCCGGCTGACCTTGCGTAACACCGTCACACATTGCCGGAACACCACCAGCGAATTGTGCTATACCGCCAGTTTCCTGCACCGCGTCTTTAATAATTTGCGGATAAGTTTGATAAGGTTGATGTGCACTAAGCATATCGTTGTAAGCAGAGACAATAGCAATATCAGAATGATTTAAACCTTTAATGGTTTGTTTGTCTTCTTTACCACAGGCGGCAAATCCATGAGCTAAATTACCACAAGACAAACTAGCACGATGCACTGTGCTCGATTTTGCTGCCGCTATTTTAGCTAAATATTCACGACGGGTGGCACTGCTTCGCGCAACAATGCGCTCGGTAATGTCTACTATTTCTTTTTTCATTACTATTGTCATAGGTTTACTTCTTAATGTTTATCTATTTAATCAATATGGTGATTTAACTTCACTTGCTCAAAAACGCTACTCTGCCCAAAAGATCTGAGTATCTATGTCTGTATCTTGTAAAAAAGCACGAATAGGCATCTCAAAAACATCATTAGCACTAAGTGCTTTATCTAACACTTGCTTTTTATTTGCCCCGCAAACATGTAAAAAAGTATTTTTACTTTGTTTTAATGCCGCGAAACTAAAAGTAATACGATGATGTGGTGCCGTTTTTGGCTCAACTTTCATTAATGCCTTTTCATTATTTATATCTAAACCTTGCTTTATTTGCTCACTACAAGGAAATAAAGATGCGGTATGACCGTCTTCGCCCATGCCCAAAATAAGTACATCTAATGGAAGCAGTGAACTATTAGCAGCAAGGTTGAGATCGGCTAATGTTTCTTCGCATAAGTTTTCACCTTGTTTTAGATGAAAAAATTTGGCGGATGCGGCCTTATTTTGTAATAAGTTTTCATGTACTAAACGGGTATTACTGGCATCGTCATTAATATCGACCCAACGCTCATCCGCTAAAGTAATGGTAACTTTCTTCCAATCAATATCTTTATTCGATAGTACAGCGAAAAAACCTTTTGGCGTTGAACCACCCGATACAGCAATACTAGCTCTACCTTTTAATGTAATAGCGGCTTGTAATATTTGACTCACCTTTTCAGCTAAAGCTTGGTCTAACGCTTCTTTGCTAATAAAATCGTTTAATTTATGCATGTTTATTCAACCCACTGGCGATCATCACGCGCGATTAAAGAAATAGAAGAAACAGGTCCCCATGAACCCGCCGCATAAGATTTTGGTGCTTCATTAGTCGCTTGCCATGCATCAATAATACTATCTGCCCATGTCCAAGCCGCTTCAACTTCATCTCGACTAACAAATAACGATTGATTGCCATTTAATACTTCAAGCATTAAACGCTCGTAAGCATCGATAACACGTTGGTCTTGGTAGGTATCGTTAAAACTTAAATCAAGTTTATTTTCTTGAATGTTCATTTGTGAAGCAATACCTGGGATTTTATTCATCATTTGCAATTCAACCCCTTCATCCGGTTGCAAACGAATGGTTAATTTATTCGCAGGTAAATCACTGTAACTTTCTTTAAAAATATTATGTGGCTGCTCTTTAAAGTGCACGACTATTTCACTATGTTTAGCCGGCATGCGTTTACCGGTTCTTAAATAGAAAGGCACACCTGACCAACGCCAGTTATCAATTTCAGCTTTAATAGCAACGAAGGTTTCTGTTTTACTGCTTGTGTTTGCGCCTTCTTCATTCAAATAACCTGGAACGGCAACACCATTTAAAAATCCATCAGCATATTGGCCACGAACTGTTTTTTCTTTCACGTTGGTACGATCAATTGGGCAAAGCGCTTTAACGGCTTTTAATTTTTCAGCGCGAATACTTGCCGCGCTTAAGTCTGCTGGAGGCTCCATCGCTAATAACGATAGGATTTGTAATAAGTGGTTTTGGATCATATCTCGCATTTGACCCGCATCATCATAAAAGCCCCAACGTCCTTCTATTCCCACACTTTCAGCAACAGTAATCTGCACATGATCAATGCTGTTTCTGTCCCAGTTAGTGGTAAATAAAGAGTTTGCAAAGCGTAGCACCAGTAAATTAAGAACCGTTTCTTTACCTAGATAATGATCAATACGATAAATCTGTTCTTCTTTAAAAAAGCGTGCGACTTGGTCGTTAATTACTTTTGATGACTCTAAACAGTGACCAATGGGTTTTTCCATTACGACACGATCATTATTGGCAATTAAATTTGCATGATTTAATCCATCACAAATATCGCCATAAATTGATGGTGGGGTAGAAAAGTAATAGATGCGAGTATCGTTACCTGCTGACAATGTTGCAGCTAGGTTTTCATAAGCGCTCGCTTCTTTCATATCAAGTTGTTGATAAACCAAGCGCGCAGTAAAACGAGCTAAAACCTCTTCATCAAGTTCTTCTTTAACAAAGTTACTGATGTTTTCTAAAACAATGGCTTTAAATTCTTCAAGGCTGTGTGTTTGACGAGCAACACCTACTATCCGACTTTTCTCGTTAATTAAGCCACACACTTCTAATTGATATAAAGCGGGTAACAATTTACGGCGCGATAAATCACCTAAAGCACCAAAAATAACGATTTCACTGGCAGATTGACTATCTAATTTTTTCATAAAACTCTCTGACCTCGTTTCTGAGTATATAGTTGTGCTAATAATTATTTGTTTCTTGATTAAAGTATCAATTCAAATATCCATATTATCAGCATCAAATTTGTAACTTAACAACATATACCCTTAATTTAGCGCCTGAATGTTAATCAGTAAAGAACTTTTTGTAATTTTATTACATTTTATTTTTAAATAGCCTTAATAAACTATTTATTGGGTGGTATTCAATAGCATTTGAAATTTTACTTAATATATTTACAAAACCCCAGTAATACTGGAGTGTTTATTAATTAAACATTTGCAAACTTGATGCATTTTGCATTATATTAGTTGCAATTATGAAATAAAATTTCATTTTTCCTGTTGTTTAAGTAGAAAATAAATTACAGTAAGCACATATAACAAGAAATCAATAGTCAAAAATTGGCTATCAACTTTAAATTTTATTATGCCATCACTTATATAGGCTGTTGGCTAAAATAAGTAGATCTAGGATCAAAAGATAATGAATATATTAGAAAAGATCACTAACGAACTAGACATCCTAAGTAAATCAGAGCGTAAAGTAGCCGAAGTTATATTAGCCTCACCAAGTACTGTTATTCACTCAAGTATAGCTGCCCTAGCTAAGCAAGCGAATATAAGTGAGCCTACTGTCAATCGCTTTTGTCGCCGCTTAGACACAAAAGGTTACCCTGATTTCAAATTACATTTAGCACAGAGTTTAGCTAATGGTACCCCTTACGTGAACCGTCATGTAGATGAAAATGACACTGCCGAAGAATATACTTCGAAAATTTTTGAATCAACGATGGCAAGCCTTGAACTAGCACGTAAAAGTTTAGATCCATCTTTGATCAATCGTTCAGTAGATGTACTTACTCAAGCGAATAAAATCTCATTTTTTGGCTTAGGTGCTTCCGCTATTGTTGCCCATGATGCACAAAATAAGTTTTTCCGCTTCAATGTACCTGTTGTTTATTTCGATGACATATTAATGCAACGTATGAGTGCTATAAACAGTCGCCAAGGTGATGTAGTTATTGTTATATCACATACAGGTAGAACAAAATCACTTGTTGAAGTAGCCAGTTTAGCTAAAGAAAACGATGCTACTGTTATAGGTATCACCACCAATGGCACGCCACTAGCTAAAGAATGTAGCATTGTTTTATCGGTTGAAGTTGCAGAGGATACCGATCTTTACATGCCAATGTCTTCAAGAATTGCTCAACTAGCCTTAATTGATGTGCTAGCAACCGGGTTCACTTTAAGACGTGGCAGTAAATTTAGAGATAATTTAAAGAAAGTAAAAGATAGTTTAAGAAGCTCACGCTTTGAACGTAAAGATTAAATTTTTATAAGTTGAACAATACAGTGCTCAACTTACTATTCATAAGAAGTTATAAGGATTAAAATGCCTAGAAGAACGAAGATTGTTGCTACCCTTGGCCCAGCAACTGATGACAAAGCAAAATTAAAAGCAGTACTTGCTGCTGGTGTAAATGTTGTAAGACTTAACTTTTCTCACGGTATACCCCAAGATCATATCGACAGAGCAAATAATGTACGTGAAATTGCCAAAGAATTAGGTATTTACGTTGGTATTTTAGGTGATTTGCAAGGCCCTAAAATTCGTGTTTCTACTTTTAAAGATGGCCCAATTAAATTGGCTATTGGCGATAAATTTGAGCTTGATGCTACCTTAGGAAAAGGTTTAGGTTGCCAAGAGAAAGTGGGAATTGATTATAAAAAGTTAGTTCAAGATGTGAGCGCAGGTAATATTTTATTACTTGATGATGGTCGTGTTCAATTAAAAGTTTTATCAACCTCAGACACCTCTGTTTTCACTGAAGTTACTGTTGGTGGCCCATTATCTAATAACAAAGGTATTAATCGCCAAGGTGGTGGTTTAACAGCCCCTGCCCTAACAGCTAAAGATAAAGAAGATATAAAATTAGCCGCGAAAATCAATGTTGATTTCTTAGCCGTTTCTTTCCCTCGTGATGCTGCAGATATGCGAGAAGCGCGTTTATTAGCACAAGAAGCTGGTTGTGATGCCCGTTTAGTTTCAAAAATTGAACGTGCCGAAGCAGTTAATGATGACGATGTACTTGATGGCATTATCTTAGCTTCTGATGTAGTTATGGTTGCCCGTGGTGATTTAGGTGTAGAAATTGGCGATGCTGAGCTTGTTGGTAAGCAAAAACATATTATTGCTCGCTCACGCCAATTAAATCGTGTAGTAATTACTGCAACACAAATGATGGAAACCATGATTGAACAACCTATGCCAACACGCGCAGAGGTTATGGATGTAGCAAATGCAGTATTAGACGGTACTGACGCTGTAATGCTTAGCGCGGAAACTGCTGCAGGTAAATATCCTGTTGAAACAGTAATGGCCATGGCTAATGTTTGTATTGGCGCTGAAAAGCATCGCTCGGTTAACATTTCTAATCATAGAATGGATTTAACCTTTAACGAAGTATCAGAGACAATTGCATTATCTGCTATGTATGCCGCCAACCATTTAGATGGTGTTAAAGCTATTATCGCGTTAACTGAGTCAGGACAAACCAGTAAATTGATGTCACGTATCACTTCAGGGTTACCTATTTACTCATTATCTCGTCATGCTAAAACGTTAAATAAAACTGCAATTTTTCGCGGTGTATATCCTATTTCTTTTGATTCAACTCACAGTACTGATGAAACACTAAGTGATGATATTTTAAAAGAAGTATGTACAAACTCAGAATTAGTTGTGGGTGACAAAGTCATTTTAACTCACGGTGATTTAATGGAAACTGTTGGCGCTTCAAATACATTGAAAGTGTTAACGATTGCTAAAAAGCATTTAAGTAAATAAATAAAAAGTACATAATTAAAAAGAGCAGTTAGCTTAAGTGATGAATCACGGTAGCTAACTGCTCTTTTTTTGTTTAATTCTTATAAACGAATAAGTATCTATTATTTATCCAGAAATTGGCCAAGTCATAACGATTTTGGCACCTCCACAAGCATTATTACTGACCTCTAATTGCCCTTGATGATTACGGGTAATTTCTGCGCAAAGCGACAGACCAATGCCTGAGCCATGAGTTTTAGTGGTATAAAAAGGCGTTAAAACGTTATCTAAATTGGCAAAGCCAGGACCATTGTCATGTAGTTCAATTACTTGTTCATTGTTAAGTGAATATATTTTAATGCTGATCTTACAAACTTTTTTGTTGCAAGCTTCTTGGGCATTTTTTAACAAATTAATAAGAATTTGTGCCACTTGGTTGGCATCGCCATAACATTGATTATTACCTTGAAATGTTACTTGGCATTGCTCGTTAACCATTGCTTTTGCTTCTATTAAAAGGTCTGAAAAATCAAACCATTTAGGCTGCGGTGGCGGTAATTGCGATAGTTGACTGTATTGCTCAATAAAGGCCATCAAGCGGTTACTACGTTGTTGAATTCTGCTCAATACCTTTCTTGTTTGTGCTTCATCTAATACTTCACTACATAATAAAGTATCTGCCATTGAACTCATTGGTGTAAGTGAATTACGTAATTCATGACCTAGTACTCGAATTAAGTTGTTTTGAATTGTATTTTGGTTTTTATGCAAAACTTTGGAAATATCTACCGCACTAAATAGCCAGTTGTTTTTATTTTTTTGAACATAACGCATACTTTGACATTGCCATTGTTCATCAAATAACGGGTGAGTAATGTGATGCTCATTGATATCAAAACCTAAATCCTTGCCAGCAGAGCCTAATAACATAGGTTGCTGTAATAATTCACTGATTGCATTATTACGATAACTTAATTGAAAGTGCTCATTAAACAAGCAAACCGGTACAGACCAAGTATCTAAGATATTACAGAGCAAGCTAGTTATGTTTTGATTTTGATCCTTTGCCTCTGTACTGTCATGGGCAAGAAAACTGATTTCTTTTTGTAATTCAAGCAGTAAGTTGTTTTTATTTTGCCTTTTAAAGCGGAGGTTATGCTCCCCTTCCCTTAATATTTGAGTATAAGTAGTGAGTTGCATTATCGACAAACGCCAAAACTGATATCCACGCCACGCTACCCAAACGAGGGGGTAAAGCAGAAAGAATATCAATGTAGCTATGGCTAAATAACTCCAAGCTAAACTCCAAACCAGTGCTGCAGTTAACGATAAAATCACAACTACCGTGACCGATAAAACGCTAATTAACCATTTTTCATGACTCATGCTTAATGCCAAACTTATCTAACCTCCGATACAGTGCATTACGGGAAATATCTAACAATTTTGCCGCTTCTATAACTTGACCAGAAGTAACCTCCAGCGCTTTTTCAATTAACTGTCGCTCAGCCTGTTCAAGTGGCTGCAATACAATAGCATTAGAGCCTGTATCGGTAATATTAATTAACAATTGTTGCGCTGTTATCTCACTACTTGTCGATAATAACACAGCACGTTCGATGGTATGACTTAGCTCTCTGATATTACCAGGCCAATTATGACGCTTCAATTTATCGATAGCACTTTGACCGAGGATCAGCGCTGATTTTTGATATTTAACCGAAAATTGTTCGACAAAACTTAACGCTAACGGTTGAATATCTTCTAATCGCTCTCTTAGTGGCGGTATGGTTATCACTAAAGTGTTCAACCTATACAATAAATCTTGCCGAAAACATTTATCCTTTACTAACTGATTTAAATCAGCATTGGTGGCGCTAATAAGTCTAACATTGGTGCTTTGGGTTTGGCTAGAGCCTAAAACCTCATATTGCCCTGTTTCCAACACCCGTAAAAGCTTAGGCTGCAAGGATAACGGTAAGGAGCCAATTTCATCGAAAAACAAACTACCTTGATCAGCTAATTGAAAACGACCTACGCGGTTTTGTTTGGCATCAGTAAACGCTCCTTTTTGATGACCAAACAACTCACTTTCAAATAACGTTTCTGGAATGGCCGCCATGTTGACCGAAATTAATGGCGATGCCTGCCTATTTGATAATTGATGTATACGCTCGGCTAGCAAAGATTTACCTGTGCCATTTTCACCTAAAATAAGTACATTAGCATCGGTAGGCGCTATCTGGTTAATCAACTGTTCAATATTTTCCATACTTTGAGATTGGCAAACCCAAGGCTTACTCTCTTCTTGTGCGAGCAGTTGTCGATAGCCTTGATGTTCACCTTTAATACGGGAAAAATTTAGTTGTTGCTCAATACTATTAAGCAGCTTAAGTTTGTTCCATGGCTTTTCGATAAAATCACATGCACCTTCTTTAAGACCACTAACAGCAAGCTCAATTGAGCCCCAAGCTGTCATTAAGATAACCGGTATATTAAAGGGTTTAAGCTGTAAGAGAATATCTAATCCTTCCTGACCACTGGTGGTGTCTCGGCTGAAGTTCATGTCCAGCAAAACTAAATCTGGCTGATGGCGAGTTACGTTGACAATCACCTCTTTAGCATTAGCGGCTTCAATGACTTGATAGTTTTCAGCCATCAACAATAACTCTAACGCTAAGCGAATATCTTCATCATCATCTGCAACTAAAATGGTTGCTTTATATGTACTCAAGCAAACCTCCATAATATTGTTATAAAGAAGGCGATCAATAGATCGCCTTATATGTTGAATAGTTTAGATTATATCTAGACTTTAAAAAAGCACTTATTCTTGACGTAAGGCTTGCATAGGATCAGAGCTAATAACACGCCATGCAGGCATAAGTACTGACATCATAACAATGATAATTAAACCAACATCAAGCAATGACATCGCTACCCAGTTAAAACTTGGTAACATTTCTAGCTGCTGCTCTAATTGTTGATAACTAAAGACTGAAATAACAAACCCTAAACCTAAACCTATGACTAACATCCATAAAGCATCTTTTAAAATAAAGCCCACTAGCTTCATTTGCTTCGCACCGGTTGCCATACGAACCGCTAATTCATACTTACGATGATTTGTAGTCATCTGTGTCAACCCCGACACACCAATGGCTGCAAGTAATAGCGTTAGTACTGTCATCGATAACACTACCCACAAACTGACTCGTTGATTTAAAGTTTGTTCCTCCCAAAATTCTGTTAAAGGTCTAACTTGTAAATTTACTAAACGTGGAAACTGACGCTTAAATTCAGCATCAATCATGTCTGCAGACATAGTTTTTCCTTCAGGCATCATCACAGTAAACTGCAAACTGCTACGACCCTCAATGCGATGTGAGTAAACTGCGGGTAAACCTAACGGATCAGCTATGCCTGTTTGGCTAATAGTATTCGCAACAATACCATTAATAATTGAAACTTGTGTATTAGCGCCATTTCCAAACGTAATAGTTTTACCAATAACGTCTTTATTACTTAGCTCTGCAAACATGGTTTTTGCCATATTTTCATCAATAACGATACGATCTTCGTCATTGTCAATTTGAGCTTGAGTTAAATTAGCACCTGCTAGCATTTTAATATTAAAAGTTCTGAAAAAGGTGCTGCTTAAACTTCTTTGTTGATAAATAACACGCTGACCATTATTTTCTTGATTTTGAAAAGCACCTACTTGTAATGAGCTTGAAAGTGGTGCGGAATCTGGAATTATCACCGCACTATCTGCAACTTTTTCTTCAATAAGCGCACTAACGTCAGCTAATAAAGTTTTCACTTCGCTGTCTTGATATTTCTCCCAGTCTTGTAGCCGAGTTATGTACTCATCATCAGAAATATTTACTGTTACGTTGTAAGCATTGCCAATATCGTAACCTAAATCTTGATAAACAGCCTGATAACTTTGCATAGTTATCATCACTGATGCCGTTAATAATACAGAAGCTATGGATAACTGTACCACCATAAGCACGCGACTTAACCACTGATTACTTTGCGCTTGTATGCCCTTACCACTGCTATTTAAGTTGTTTGCTAAGGCTTTTTTATCTATATCGACTAAAGCTAAAGCACTGAATAAAACACTTAATATCATGATGATAGCAAAAGAGGCAAAAATAGTAGTGATGTCAATACCTATAGCATCAATCATCGGCATACTATCGCCTGCAATGAGCGGTAGGCTCTTCAATGCCCAGCCTGTTACTAATAAACCAGCAATAGCAGCTAATAAGAAGCTTGGTAAATTTTCAAGCAATACTAACGTTCTTACTTTTAGTAAACTAGCACCCAAACTGATTTGAATAGCAAATTCTTTAGTGCGTCCTTGATAATGAGCAATAAATAAATTAAGCAAATTTAATGTTGCCATTAACAGTAAACCAATAACCGCGGCAAACAGCGCTAGAATCAAGCCTTCCGACTCACCTAACATATTGCTTCGGTAATCTTCTATAATTACTTCTTTAGGAGTACTAGAAAGAAAGTCTAAAAACATTTGAAGATTATCACCTTCAACATTTTGAGTAATGTAGTCAACCAACCATTCATCTGTTTGCGCTAACGAAGGCAAATTTGCTTGTCCATTTGAGCTTTTAACTATTAAGAAATCAATTTCATTGCTGATGTTACCAATATTATCAGGCTGTGTTTTTACTTCACTTAAATCGGTAATGAACCATACTTGCTGAGTTAAAATTTCTTGGTTACTACTAATTGCCATGACATCTTCAATAACACCAGCGATGATATATTCTTGCTTATTGACGCTTAGTTGCTTACCCAGTACAGATTTAACACCACCAAAGGCTGATTGCCATAATGATTCAGAAATCCATACAAATTTAGCTGGCGATGTCATAGTAACGTCATCACCTAGAATAAGTTTTGCACCTAAAACATCTAAAATATTATTTGAAGCGTTATAACTTGTAACAGGGTAAATTGTTTCATTAATATCAACATCTTGCTCTGCAGGCACTATACCTGCCCACTCGCCAACATCAGAAAAACGTTCACTAAAAGCGGCTAAACGATTCATATTCCAATAGGAAACACTTAAACTTTCCGACATTTTCAATCGATACTCAAAGGTTTGTAATGTACTTTCGTTTTTCACTCCTTGTAATGGTTGATATAAAAGCGTTGATGAAATTGCAATAACACTTAGCACAGCACCTAAAGTTAGCCCTAACGTTATGATTAATGGGATACTTAATCTTGGCAGTGAGAACACTCTTGATACGCCATTAAATAAAGCCTTTTTTAGTAAACTCATGCAACCCCCTTCAGTTGTTGTTTCTGTTGTTGTTCCGTGAGGATTTGACCATCTAATAATTGAATTTGACGATTAGCACAACGAGAGTAACGGCTATCATGTGTCACCATAACAATGGTTGAGCCATCTTTGTTGAGTTGCTCAAGCAATACTATTACCTGATCGCCATTTTTACTGTCTAAGTTACCTGTTGGCTCATCTACCAAAATCAAATCAGGCTTACCGACTAATGCACGGGCAATAGCAATACGTTGCTGCTGTCCACCAGAGAGTTGATTCGGACGGTAGTTTTGACGATGCAGCATATCTACCTGTGTTAAAACTTCTTCTACACGCTGTTTTATTTCACCTTTACTGGTACCACGATGCTCAAGCGGTAAGGCTACATTTTCAAAAACCGTAAGGCTGTCTATTAAATTAAATGATTGGAAAACATAACCAATGTGTTCATTACGAATTTGTGTACGTTGGTCAACCTTTAATCCAGAAGTATCAATATTTGCTAATTGATAATCGCCTTCACTGGCAGAATCCATCAAGCCCATAATAGATAGTAAGGTTGATTTGCCACAACCCGAAGGACCGGTAATGGCAACAAATTCACCTTTATTAATTTCTAATGAGACTCCTTGCAATGCATGAGTTTCAATTTGCTGACCATCGTAACGTTTATGGATGTTATTCATCTTTACAACTGTGTTCATAATAAGTTCCTATCTATGTGTAAATTCTACTGTGGCTTTTGTTTATTTTGTTACTGATAATTGCTTGAATTGATTATATTTGCTGGTGTCAGAGCTAACAATTTCTTCATTCGGTTTTAAGCCTTGGTTAACGATTAAATAGCCCTGAGATAGTTCGCCAAAGCTGATATCTCTTTGTTCCAAAAAATCGGTGTTATTATTGCGAACAAAAACGGTTTGTTTACTACGAGGGCGTAGGCCAGCAACTTGTGTGATGTACACTGCATTTTTTTGATGCTTAACAAATACCTGTGCTGAAATAGCTAATGAAGGTCGTGCGTTTGAGGTTAACTCATCATCAAGTACTGCTTCAGCTAATACTGAGCCATTAGTCACGATGCTTTCAATGCGTGATATGTGTGCCCTGATGATGCCTTTTTGAGTATCAATATTTACCGGCGCGTTAATGTCAATTTGATCGGCTTGGTTTTGTGGTAAACGAATGCGAGCAATTAACGTATTATCACTACCTACTTTAGCTAAAGATTCGCCTAATTGAACACTTTCACCCAGCTCAACTTCTAAGGTTTGTAATGAGCCAGTAATGCCCGCTTTAACATGCATGTCTGCTAACTGCTTTTCTAACAAGGCAACTTGTGATTCTTGTTGAGTAATAGTGATATCGCGCTGAGTTAACTGGTAACTTTGCATTTCTATAAATTGTTTATATTTTTGTTTTTCAAAGGCTAGTCGACTGGTTTCTTGTTTTACCGATAATTTAGCGCGTTGTAGCTCAATTTTAGAAGAGACACCTAAGCCCATTAATTCTTCATTGACTGAAAGTTCAAGTTGCGCCTTTTCAATTTCAGCTTCAATATCGGCAACACGTCCTTGATAATTTAATCTCTCGCTTTGCTGTTCATACTTAAAAGCTTCTCGTTGCGCTTGTTGCTGGGCAAGATCACCACGTGCTTTACTTACTTCTTGTTCAAGCTTCGGATTAGACAAATGCAAAATAATGGTTTCTGGTGTTACTTTTGTTCCCGGACGAACCAATATTTCTGATACTTTCCCTAAGGCAGGCGCAGTTAATAATCGCTCTTTCGCTGAAATGAGCTCACCATAAGCATTGCTATAAACATCTAACGCACCTTGCTGCACGATTTGAAAAGTTAAATCGCTGGCCGAAACTGATTTCACTGATTTGCTACTAACAGCGTAGGTAGCATAAGCCAATAGCAATACAAACAATGAGCTTGCTGCCCACTTTTTCCATATTTTTTTTTCAGTTAGTTCAATTTTCATAATAAAGCACGTTTTAATAGTTTAATTAAACTAGGTATTGAAAGTATCGTGCCAAAACTTTAAAAGCATAAAAATCAAAAAGATAACGTATATGGAGTACTAGGGATTTAACTGACATGTTCGCTTTTGCAACGACGATGTTCGAAAATGAAGGGAGGTTGAACGTTGGTATTGGTAGATGGGAAATAGTAAAACAGCCATTGAGAAAATGATTTTCTCAATGGCTGTTGCTTTAACTAAGTTAACACTTTTTGCGGTTTACACTAAACTAGCAAATAATTGTTCAAATATATCTAAACCTTCATTAGCTATCTCATCTGAAATAGTTAGTGCCGGTAAGAAACGAATAACATTACCGTAGAAACCACAAGCTAATAATATCAAACCGTACTCTGCCGCTTTACCAATAATAGCTTGAGTAAGCTCTGTGTTAGCATTTTCATTGTCGCCATCTTTCATTAACTCAATAGCAATCATTGCCCCTTGGTTTCTTACATCACTGATCAAACTTGGATTCTTAGCTTGCAATGCAGATAAGCGCTCATTAAATAAAGCACCAATATTGTTAGCACGTTCAACAAGGTTTTCTTCTTCAATGATCTCAAGTACCGCAAGCGCCGCAGCACATGCAACTGGAGAGCCACCGTATGTTCCGCCTAAACCACCAGGAAGTGGAGCATCCATTATTGCGCTTTTACCAACAACCGCAGAAATAGGGAAACCACCGGCAATACCTTTTGCCATAGTCATTAAATCAGCTTCAACACCTGAATGCTCGAAGCTGAACATTTTACCTGTACGGCCAAAACCTGTTTGAATTTCATCCGCTATTAACACAATGCCATTGTCATCACATAATGTACGTAACGCTTGTAAGAACTCAGGAGGCGCTTGATAAAAACCACCCTCACCTTGTACAGGCTCAACGATTATAGCGGCAACATCTGTTGGTGCAATATCAACTTTGAATAAATTAGCCAATGCTGTTAACGAGTCTTTTACTGAAATATCATGCTGCTCAATTGGGAACGGTGCATGGAAAATATCGCCAGGAAACGGACCAAATAAGTTTTTATATGGCGTGATTTTACCTGTTAGTGCCATCGTTAAATTTGTACGGCCGTGGAAGCCACCGTTAAAGGCTATTACGCCACGACGACCCGTATGGGCTCGTGCAATTTTCACACAGTTCTCAACCGCTTCTGCGCCTGTTGATACAAATATTGCTTTTTTCTCACTATCACCTGGAGCCAATTGAATAAGCTTTTCAGCTAACTCAACCGCTACTTCATATGGGTTAACCATTACACAAGTATGACTAAACTTATCAACTTGTGCTTTTACTGCAGCAACAACTTTAGGGTGGCTATGACCAGTATTACATACGGCAATACCGGTACCGAAATCGATAAAACGTTTGCCTTCAACATCCCATAATTCAGCATTTTTTGCATGATCTACATAAACGGGGTAAACATTACCTTGCCCACGCGCTATTACGCTAGTTTTACGTGCTTGTAATTGTGCATTTGTTTGTGTCATTTTCTTTCTCACTTTTTATCTTTTCTTAAATTTGGTTTCGTAAATTTTAACTTGCTACGCGACAATTATTTGTCTAACCCGCCCATACATAGGTATTTAATTTCTAAATAATCATCTAAGCCATACTTAGAGCCTTCTCGGCCATTACCTGATTGTTTCATACCACCAAATGGTGCTGCCGCATTTGAAATTAAACCTTCATTTATACCAACCATGCCGTAGTCTAACCCTTCAGCAACACGCCAAATTCGGCCAATATCTCTTGAATAAAAATATGAAGCCAAACCAAACTCAGTGTCATTGGCAATAGCAATCGCTTCACTTTCATCTTTGAAACTAATAATAGGTGATACAGGGCCAAAAATTTCGTTATTAGCAATTGGCATATCGTTAGTAACATTAGTTAATACCGTTGGCTCTAAAAAGCTTGTTCCAAGACTCGCATCAGAATTACCTAACACTAGCTGTGCGCCTTGGCTGATAGAGTCAGCGATAAGTCTTTTTACATCACCAACCGCTTGCGCTGTGATCATAGGACCAATAGTAACGCCCTCGGTTAAACCATTACCTAATGACAAGCCTTTAACTGCAGTAACAAATTTTTCAGTAAATTCAGCCAATACATTTTCTTGTACTAAAATACGGTTAGTACAAACACAGGTTTGCCCAGCGTTACGGTATTTAGATACCATTGCGCCGGCAACAGCCGCATCAATGTCAGCATCATCAAAAACGATAAAAGGTGCGTTACCACCTAATTCCATCGATACTTTTTTAATTGTAGAAGCACATTGGCTAATAAGTGATTTACCAACACCTGTAGAGCCAGTAAAAGTAAATTTTGCAACATCTTTATGCTCAGTTAATACTTTACCCATGCCGCGTGCATCATCACCTACTACCACGTTAAATACGCCCGCAGGAATACCAGCACGCTCAGCAAGCTCAGCCATTGCCAGTGCCGATAAAGGCGTTTGCGTTGCAGGGCGAACAACAAATGTACAACCCGAAGCGAGCGCTGCTGCTGCTTTTCGAGCAATCATCGCATTTGGAAAGTTCCATGGTGTAATGGCAGCTACAACGCCAATAGGCTGTTTGATAACCACAATACGCTTATCTCCTGATGGAGCAGGAATTGTATCGCCATAAACACGTTTGCCTTCCTCAGCAAACCATTCTAGAAAGGCAGCACCGTAGGCAATTTCACCTTTCGCTTCTGCGAGAGGTTTACCTTGTTCTAACGTTAAGATGCGACCCAAATCGTCTTGGTTCTCCATCATTAAATCAAACCATTTGCGTAATAATGCTGAACGCTCATTGGCTGATTTTGCTGACCACGCTTTAAAAGCATTTTTTGCCGCTTTTACTGCTAATTCAGTTTCAGCAATACCTGCATTACTAACATTAGCAACTAGTTTGCCTGTCGCTGGATTATTAACAGCAATATCACTAGCACTGCTATGCCAACTGCCGTTGATATAAGAAAAGTTCTTTAATAACTGGGGATCGTTTAAATTATGCATTTTTTTCCTCTCAAGCTTAAATAATCAATGTTGCTATTGAATAACAAATCGAAACAGGTTTAAATACTAAACATTAAACCTTTAGTTTTACGGCTGTCAAACTTTGTATTCATCATCTATTATTCCTAAAAACATTACTGAATATGATTTACGGCTATTACGCATCTTTAAAGTCGTTGTTGAAAATGGCGGTTTTGCTGCGGCTGAAAATGAGTTAGGCGTAACGCGATCAACCATTAGCGTTCATATGTCAAACCTTGAAACAAGAATGAAACTTAAACTTTGTTTACGAGGACGTGGTGGTTTTTCGCTAACTGAGGATGGTCAGGCGGTTTATCATGCAGTATTGAATATGTTTGATTCTCTTAATGATTTTTCATTATTCGTCAACTCGCTTGGAAAGGAGTTAAGCGGTGAGTTGGTGATATTATGCTCTGATCCGCTCGACGATGCTAAACAAAAACAAATGGCTAAGGTTATCGAGCAAATAAATGATCAAGCACCAAATTTACATTTAGTATTAGACACTGATTCTATAGCCAATATTGAAAAGCTATTACTTAAAGACAAAGCGCATATTGGTTTGTTACCCAATTATAAACCTGTTGAGGGGTTGCAATATCAAACCCTGCTCAGTGAGCCTATTTATTTATGCTGTGCTAAAAATCATGTGTTTTTTAATCAAGTTGATAATGAAATTAGTTCAGAAGCTCTAGCGGCAGCACCTGCAATACATCCGGGCATAGACATTGACACCAAAGGTAGAGAGCAATTAACCAAGCTTAATTTAGCCGCTAAAGCTTACCAATTTGATACACGTAAAGCGATGATCTTATCGGGGCGCTATATTGGTTATTTACCACAGAGTACGATTCAACAGGCTCTTAACTCAGGTGATGTTAGAATAATTCAGCCCAGTTCACTAACTTATAAATTTGATTTATCTTTAGTTTATAAAAAAGCATCAAAAGAAAATGCCAAAGTTGATTTATTAAAACAAGCTTTTAGTAAAGTGTTTTTATAAGCTTCTATTTTGACACTAGCAAGCAAACATTTATAATCACGTTAAAGTATAGCTTGCGAGTTGTGTAATGATAAACCTGTTCAAACAAGTAAAAACAAATAGCAGAAAAATCAATATAAGTAAGGATCACTTTTTGAAAATGTGCATAAAATCATCTCTATTATCTTTAGCTCTAATTACATCATCTGCCTCAATGGCAAATGACAAACTAACCTTTGGTGCTGGAATCGGTAGTCTCTATAGTGGCATAGGTATAAATGCTGGAATTCAATCTAAGACCGATTTAAAATATGTTTCCCTTGGTTGTATTAGTTACTCATCATCGAATGGCGAAACATGCGGTGCTGGTATTGGTTGGGTTACAACGACTCTTTTTGACTCAAAAAATACTAAACATGGCACAGGTATGTACCTTGGCATTGTTGGTACTGAAAACCACTATTTTGATAATGATCCTATTTATGGTTTAGGTTTAGGCTATCATTATTTTTTAAATGGCATAAATAACTCTGGTTTTAATCTTGGGTTTACACTTGTAGCTGGTAGTACAAATGATGGTGCTGATATAGGTGGTATGTTGCAGGCTGGTTATCAATTTTAAGCATACAAGTCATTTTGAAAGACAGTGAATAGTTGATTTGGTGCATCGAAAATTGTTTAACCAACTGTTTTAGCCTCTTAATGGGGTGTTAACCGTACAGTATAGGGTTCAGTATAAATGAAGCATGATGTAATCAATTTTAAGAATAAATTCACTAAATTTACCGAACACTGGTCTCCGCGTGTAATTGCAGAAATGAATGACTATCAATTTAAACTAGTTAAAGTTGAGGGTGAGTTTGTATGGCATGATCATCCCGATACAGACGAAGTGTTCATTGTTATTGAAGGTTGCCTTAATATTGAATTTAGAGATGGTAAAGTTACACTAGAATCAGGCGAAATGTTTGTAATTCCTAAAGGTATTGAGCATAAACCCACAGCGACTTCAGAGTGCAAAATTATGATTGTTGAGCCTAAAGGTATTATTAATACGGGTGACTCTGGCACTGAACTTACCGCCAAAAATGACGTATGGGTATAATGTTCAACTATAAGCCAATAAAGCATGTCTACTAACAATTAGCTCGGTTTCGCTACGCTTAACATTAATTTGGAGCTTCATTATAAATTGGTTAATGGTTATCAATATTCCGGATTCTTGGTAGAAAATAATGCATGCAAGTCAATCAAGCAGAGAAATATGAAATTAGTTTAAATGCTTCCTATTCTTTGTTTCAAAGGACTTAAATAGAACATGTATGCAACATATTGACGGGACTAAAAGAGAATTTATCGCTCATTTTCGTCAACAAAAGTAGCAAAACTAAATTAACGTAAATTAAAGTAAATTAAAGTAAATAGTAATGCTTTTAATCTTTAAGCGACAACACTGACACCGTGATTATTATCACCGGTTAAAATTTCAAAAGCAGCTCTGTTTTTGGTTAATAATTTAATATCAGCTTCACCTGGTTCTTTGATAGTAATTTCACATGAAGCAATTTTGCTGTTTCAGCATGTGTTTGAGCCTCCAGGAGGGTTGTAATAATTAAGACCAACAAAGTACTCAGCTGGTGCTTTTATATGGCCTATAATGGTTACGCCATTTTGTTTTGATTCAAACTGCCAGTTGAAGTAATTGTAATTCCCTTTTGCTTTAAGTGATTGAACTATGCTATTAAAACTATACTCCTTGCTATTAACTCGTAATCATATAAGTGTTAATTTAGGCGTATATATGGACCAATTTTTATTCTTGCCGTAATACATTCTAAAAAGGCCTCTTCGTTATTGTCAAAGCCTGCGACTTGTCCCCATGCATATTCATCCGTATGTTTACTGCCCCAATTGTGATTTTCACTGCCTTGCCAATTGGCAATGTCATGTTTTACCTGTTTGCCCTCATTTGTGATAACAATTTCACCATTAAATACTGTGTTGGGATTACAAATAAATGATTTAGCCTTCGGCAAAGGAGCTTGATAATACGCTTGTGGTCATAAGGCCAAGGGCTCTTTATTTGCGTCGTAAGTTAAATTCCAGCAAAAAACTTTATTTTCTTGCTCTTTGATCCACTCTAAAGAGCCTGCAACAAGTTTTGAATTGCCTATTTAAACAACTCTATTTTCGAGATAATGCTAAATTATTTATTTACACGCAGTTTCAACAATTGTGTCTTAGTAGAAAGCACTGATATGTTGTAGCGCTTAGTACTAATGAGCCGATAATTATTAGAAAACCAGATCTGAATGGTATAAGTTGTCATGTAATAAAAATCATATTAATATCTTTTTCTATGAAAAATTTGCAAAGTAATCGTATGTTGAAAAATAATATAAATAATATAAATAATAATGGCTTATCGAAAACAATATGGATAAACCTAGTAATAACGATGTTGCTCGCATCAACTTCGCTTCCCTCATTTGCCAAAGAAAAATTTCTTGTTGCGGTCGGTTTAGCAAAGCCTCCCTATGTAATTCAAGCTAATAACACCGGTTTTGAAATAGAACTTATTGAGAGTGTTTTAGCCAAAATGGACAAATCGGCAAAATTTGTTTATACCTCTTTTGGTCATACACCTAAAATGTTAGCCGTAGATGTAATTGATGCAGTTATGACAACTAATATTAGAGTTTTCAATGACCCAACAAAACTAAGTGATGTATATATCACCTATAGGAATGTAGCTATATCATTAAAAACCAAAAACTTAGATATAAAATCAATCTCAGATTTAGCAAACTACTCAGTTGCATCATTCCAAAAAGCAGATAAAGTTTTAGGGGAGGAGTTTGAAAGTGCAGTCAAGCAAAGTCCATTTTTTTTGCAAGTTGCCGATCAAAAACGCCAACCCATTTTACTACTCAAAGAAAGAGTTAATGTGGTGGTAATGGACATAAATATTTTTAATCAGTTGGCTCGCGACTTGAAGATAGAAAAACTAGAGAGCAAATTCAATGTTCATAATATATTCCCTAAAAGCCATTACAAAATGGCATTTAAAGATAGTGACAATGTAGCTCTATTTAATAAGGCATTTATTGAGTATTCAAATAGTGATGACTACAAAGTATTGTTAAAAAAATACAAGTTATAGTTTTTTTTCAAACTGTTTGATAAATTTCAGTGTCATAGTATGGATATCTCCTGGCCAGCGCGCTGACAAGTAATTTCCATGTTGCACTACCCAAGCAGGTTTTGAATTATTAATACTATCTCTTAACACACCCGAGGTTTTAATTGCATAATCGACCGCCCCTTTAGGCACATCTAAGAAATCATCTTCGTTTTGTAAAAGGCGTTTTATTTCTTGTTCAACGCCCCAAAAGCCTTTTGGTTCATCACCTGATTCCATGTAAGTTCGATAATAGTTCTTATCCCAAAAACGGGCAAAATATTTAGTTAAAGACCAAGCTGAACTTTCTAGTGCCCATGTCAGTGCTGTGGTTTTTTTTCCATACAAGACCGACTTATTCGTGCTCGGTGATATAGCGCGAGCCGCAACTAATACACCATGGCACACAGCCGCAATAGGTTTATGCTGTTCACGACTGTCTTTATGTTCAAAAAATTCAGTCACGAATGCTTGTAAGGTTTTATCTTCCAAATATGGTTTTATACCTTGAGCATGGCCACCAGGTAAAACTAAACCATCGTATTTTTCGACTAATAGCTGAGCATAACTACAGGGGGATTGAAAATTACTATCATTTAATAATGCCTGATGGGCAACACGCGCCGCTTTATTCGCTCGCAGTAACAGGCCAATTAAGCGGATCTTTTTTATAACAGGGATCCAGCCCCACACATCAAGTCCTTCGCCTGAAAGCATCATAGGATCAGCGCTTGCCGCTTTACCGTCAGGCGAGGCAAAAAGTACTGTAAAACCATGTTGGCGTAATAACTGCCAAGGTATAGCGACTTCAGAGGGGTCGAAGTCATTATTAGGCAGCGGAATTATTATTTTTTTATCTGTCATGCTTTATCTGCTCTTTTCTTATTTTTTTATCTTTATTAGTATAAAACTAGCTACTTTATTTGGGAAATGGCATTTTGCTGAAAACCTAAATTGATCATATTGTCATCACTGTAAATTCGCGCTACAATTTTGTCATTTTCTTTTAAATATTTAGGACTCTTACCTTGAATTTTTTTGAATAACTTCCAACGAAGTCTCTCAGGTAGTAATGAAAACAGCTTTACTATTACAGGTGATGGTATTTGCAAAGCACAACCGCTCGGGGTTCCTGTTAACACTAAATCACCAACATCTAAATCTGAAAAGCTTGATAATTCAGTCAACGATTCTGCTGGTTTAAAAACCAAACTCTTGGTATTGTCGCGCTGCCTTACTTCATCATTCACTTTAAGCTCTAAATTAAGCTGGCTTAACTGCTCAACATTAACTTCATTAATTAAACAAAGGTAAGGTCCTACAGGACAAAAAGTACGATAACTTTTTCCTTTAAAAAACTGAGTTTGTGAAATTTGAACTTCACGTGCTGATACATCATTGCCAATGACAATACCGCCAATATAATGATGTAAGTTGTCAGTGTTAATCTCTATTTGTTTATCAATGGCTTTACCTATAACAAGTCCAAGCTCTATTTCATAATCGAGCAAACTTACATGTTTTGGTTTGATAATATTATCGTTAGCTGCACAAATAGATGCTGATGATTTATTAAAAAACATATTGTAGTTTTGTTTATCAGGATCCATACCTGATTCAATCATGTGCTGACGATAATTTGCTCCTTGGCAAATAACACGCTTATTGCCCACAACCGGGCTTAACACTTTAACGTCTAAACTATTTACCTGCTCAAGTTCATTTATATCATGTTCAGATAAAGCTAAAATAGCCTTTTTATCGACTAGCAGATCAGCTGTACTAGCGTAGCTTTGTGGTAAAACATAAATAGTGTCACCAAGCGAACTTAGGTTTCCCGTTGGAATAACTATGCCCCAACAGGTGTGTTTATGACTACTTTCAGCTAAAACATTTTTTTTAATAACTTGAAAGTGCACAAGATGGCGAAACATATTAATGCCCTTTATGAATAAGATGGTTTAATAAATATTTAGCTATCCGCAAGACCCCAAATAAATGCAACAATAGCGGTAAAGCTAATTAACACGCTATAACATCCTCCGGTCAAAATATACTTGAGCGTTGTAGCTAAATACCCTTGGCGATAGATTCTTTTTTGCATAATGAAAAGATAAACAGGGATCCAGAGAAGTAAAATTACCGATATAAAAGAGAAAACAAAAGAAATACCAGAAAAAACAAAATCTTGAATATAGTTCAACAACTCGATTAGCATGACAATAATAAATATAAAACTATGACTATGCAGGGCAACCGTTAAGTGTTCTAGATATAATCTATTAGAAAAAACATATATAACTTTCAACAACAAAGCAAAAATAGGTAATAAAATAAACATCAATTGTGGGAGCTTGCCAATCGCTTCTGTTATCAACTGAGTAGGATCTGCTTGAACAGCATCATTAGCCTTTTTTTCTAGAACATCCACATACTTAGACAAGCTTGCATTGTTTTCCTTTGAAAGAAAATCAAATGAAAAACTACCGTCCTTGTTAAAAGTAATAACATCACCAACCAAATCAATTTTTTCCCCCTGTTTAATTTTAGATAGCTGCTTTATAATTGCATCATATTTCTTTTGCTGCTTGTTGGTAAAAGCCTTTCCTTGCTCTAGTCGTTTTAATTCTATTTCAACTAAAGCATTTGTCATTGCTACAATTACAGAATTTTCACTTTTAGATAAATCTGTTGCATATTGCTCAAACCTTACGATTTCATCATTTAATTCAGACGCTTGAGGTGTTTTATTAACCTGTAATAGTTCAGTATTCGTCTTTTTTTGTTTGAGTAATATTAGGTGTTGCTCAGCATCATGTAAAAATGACTCATCATTTATTTTTATTATACCGTTATCAGTATCAGCGATGAATTTTAATGAGATGAAAAAGATAATACTAATAAATAAGTACAATCTTATGGGGGGTACATAGTGAACTCTTCGACCTAAGATATACTCATTAGTTAAAAATGCAGGACGAGTTAATAGAGGCCAAAGCGTCCTGCTTGAGCGAGAGTCAAAACTAAAAACATCATCGAGTAGATGTAATACAACGGTCCAGAAATACTTCAGGGTAGATTCAACCGACTGACCACATTGTGAACAATAAAAGCCACTTACTGAGGTATGACAGTTAGCACAAGTATTGGTTGTAATGTCTGTTGATTGTTGACTATCTGATTTTGTACTCACGTTGTCAGACATAATAACTAGCATTATCCTTAAAAAATACAATAACAATTATTATCATACCATTGCATAATAGCTAATAAACCACAAACACTTGCCAAAACTATCTATGTTCAGCTAAATCTGATCTTTCAAATAAATAATGCAATATTTATTTTTCATGACACTTATAAACTCTTTTTTGAGATTTATATAAAAAAGCTTCGCTTGTTCAATTTATTTTACTAACGCAGATTTTTTGTTGATCAAATGCCTTTTTAAGTTCGCCTGTTTCCCAATACTCTAACTCTTTGTTGATGTCTAACTTAGCCGTTTCTAACAAAGTTAAGCGCTCTAACATTTTCGCTATAATTGTCGACAAAAAACACGTAATATTATTAACAACTAGAAAAATGATAACCTAACCTGTATGATTGTCGACAATTAAATGAGACGGATATTTAAAACATGTGGTACAACATATTTGGTGCAATTAATACGACATTAATTTTTGTAAGTTTATACGGTGTTTACTTGCAACTTAATAAGATATGGTTGAGAAAGAAAAGTAATGAACAAAATGTAACTGACATTTTGTCTCAAAACCAATTTACCATGAGCTTTTTAGCTTACTTTTCTTTTTTCATCTATGGCTATAGCATTGAGCCGTTTAATCATTACATTGTCTGGCCAAGACTTTTAGCCTCAGTACTTTTTATAAGTATATTGTTTGAAATGTACAAAGATCGACAATCTACAACATCCTTTATTTGTCTTTCATTTGTTGTGGCAAGTTTTATTAGTGGAGTTGTAGGTCTTTTTTACAACGATACTTTTTCAAATCAAAGTAAAGATCTGTCGACAATTTTAATTTTAGCAATAACAGCTTTATTAGCTCAAGGATATTTACATCAAATAAAGCTAATTATTCGATCAAGGAAGACTGGCGCTATTGACATAAGAATGAGTCAATTTATTTTTATGATGGATATTTCCACTATAGCTTTTGCTCTTTCTATAGGAATAAACAAAGGCTGGCCGCTAATTGTTCTTGCTGTGGTTAGTGGCATAACGAAATTAATAATTATGTACTTATTTCGTTGGGTTCGTATAAGCCCTAAGGCCGAAAACGCCAGATTAAGTTAAAAAACTGATTATTTTAAAATACATTGATAAAGACACATTCATTACTATTCAAAATTAATCCCCAAGCATTTTAAGATTGCTTGGGGGTATAACAAATGGCTACTTCAGCATAACCGCTTTCACTTCCTGAAACTCTTCTAAACCATATTCGCCCCACTCACGGCCATTACCTGACTGCTTATAGCCACCAAAAGGGGCTGCTGCATCAGTCCATGCACCATTAATGTGTACCATACCGGTACGCATTTGTTTGGCAACATTTAGCGCGCGCGCTTTATCAGCTGAAGCAACATATCCCGACAAGCCATAAAGACTGTCGTTGGCAATATCAATTGCATTTTGCTCGTCAGTATAAGGAATAAGCACAAGTACAGGGCCAAACACTTCTTCTTGGGCGATAGTCATTTTGTTATGCACATTAGCAAACACAGTCGGCTTAACATAATAGCCCTGTTCTAACCCTTCTGGCTTACCTAAACCACCAGCAACAAGCGTTGCACCTTCATCAATGGCCACTTGAATAAGTCCTTGAATTTTATCAAATTGCATTTGTGATATTACCGGGCCAATAAAAGTATTTTTATCGTCTAAATCACCAACAATCACAGCGTCAGCTGTTTTAGCAGCAATAATAACAGCTTGCTCGTACAGATTTTCAGGGATCAACATACGTGTTGGCGCATTACAAGACTGTCCCGTGTTGTGCATACATGCTTGTACACCACTACTTATTGCTTTTTCTAAATTAACATCATCAAGAATAATATTGGCTGATTTACCGCCAAGCTCTTGCGAAACGCGTTTCACCGTATCTGCAGCAGCTTTTGCTACTGCAACACCTGCGCGAGTTGAGCCCGTAAATGACACCATATCAATGTCAACATGGCTTGATAATGGTGCGCCAACATTTAAACCATCACCATTTATTAAGTTGAATACACCTGCAGGAACTCCTGCTTCGTCAAGAATTTGTGCAAATAAATAACCACTTAACGGCGCTATTTCACTTGGTTTTAACACCATGGTACAGCCGGCAGCAATTGCAGGTCCTACTTTACAAGCGATTTGATTTATCGGCCAATTCCATGGCGTGATTAGCGCACAAACACCTACAGGCTCATGATAAAGCAAGCTTGATCCAATTTTTTCTTCATCGGGTGATTTAACTAATGCGGCTAATGCTTGTTCAAGATGAGCCAAACCAGAGCCTGCTTGTGCCGTTTCTGCCAAATTCATCGGTGCGCCCATTTCATCAGAAATATGGCGCGCCATTTTTGAAAACATACCTTTGTAGACTTCAATAATGCGCTCTAAAAGAGCAATTCTTTCTTGTTTGCTCGTTTTAGAAAAAGTAACAAAAGCCTCTTTCGCCGCTTGTACCGCTAAATTAACATCAGCTTCATTCGACAAGGTAATTGTACCAATAACTTTTTCGGTGCTTGGCTGGATAACATCAACCTCTTGGCCATTAGTTACGGCTTGCCATTGGCCATTAATGTAGCATTCTTTGTAGTTATACATAGTCATTAGATCCCTAGTTGTTATACCAAAATCACTGCTAACAGTGAGGATATAAACTTCATTCATATTTTAAAACTTGATGAGTTTATTCTGCCTAGCCCATTAACAATAAGCACTGTTTTTCTAAAAAAAATTATCTACCCTTTTTGAAAAATAAACTACTACTGTAATTTATACATCAACTTAATATGTCGCTCAATTTCAACATCGAAATCTTTATATAAAGGTCTGTATTTTTGACCTATTTTATCGATAACATCTGAAAGGGTATCATTAGGCTTTTTATCCGTTTCATAACCTGACTTTACCTGTGCCCAAACGCTTGATAATAACTCAGCATCTCGTATTAATGACTTTACCGTGGTTGCTCGACCATGCCCGGTTAAGACAATAGCGGGGTTTAATTTTGCTGTTGTGTAAAGTGTGTCAATTAAAGTTACCACATTCCCATGACCTGTAATAATAGGCATCCAATCAGAGCTTAATACATCTCCGCCAAATATTATTTTCTGTTTCGGCAACCACATCAAAATATCTCCCGGCGAATGTCCATCATTTGAAAAAATGAATTCAACCTCTAGTCCCCCGAAATTGCGTTTACGTTTTTGAGTCAATAACACCGTCGGATAAACAAGTTGAGTAGAGCCAATAGTGCCTTTAGTCACACGAGAATAAAATGCTACAGCTCCCGGCCCATGTTCTTTCATTGTTGTCAGTGCTTTCTTACTTGTAATAATTTCAGCGTTGGTATCGGTAAACGCGGCATTACCTAGCCAATGATCCGCATGGCTATGCGAATTAATAACCCAACGAACCGGTTTATCTGTGACCGATTTAATTGTCATTTTAATTTCGTTTCCAATTGATTCAGAAGAGCCGGTATCAAATAACAAAACTCCGTTTTCGGTAACAACAAAATGGCTATTGGAATTCCAGCCCTTGTTTTCAGGGGTAGGCAAGCCCAATGATGGGGAAACGATGCTGTACACATTTTTGGCAATAGGTGTTACCGAAAAATCA
Source organism: Colwellia sp. (assembly GCA_029938115.1). Classification (GTDB taxonomy): domain Bacteria; phylum Pseudomonadota; class Gammaproteobacteria; order Enterobacterales; family Alteromonadaceae; genus Colwellia. The sequence goes on from JAPYOP010000016.1 coordinate 67,980, forward strand.
AAGCGAGCATTCGCAGCCCACGTGCTGTTGATTATCAAGCCCATCAGACTAACGGCGAGTATGATTTTGTTAAATAATTTCAATATTTCTTCCCTTGATTTTAATAATTTATCTTTATAATCATCAAGTTTTAGCACATTGATGAGCTTCATTTTATAACAAAGCATTGGTTTCAAATAAACGTTTTTGAGATGAACTTACGACTTTTCAAGTTGATATTGGAATAATTCATGATGTCTATTTTTAACAAGAAGATAGCCTAAGGATTGACCTAGAACTAACGTTAGTTATATTAACTTCCTATTTGATAAACAACATCACTGGTTGATGGCACTTTGAAAATGAGCTGATTGTTGATTAGTTTTGATGGCGTGTAGGCTCCACCTTCAATTGGCTGTTCCTGATTATGTTCAAAAAGAAACTTAGCCACTTCAACTGCGGTAATATAGGTTAGTTGATAACCGTTAATGGTTTCTATCCTCGCGGTAAGTATTTCACCTTTGTCATTACTGACTTCCCCCCATAGAAAGGTTCTTAACTTTTCCCTTTGTTGCTCATTTGGCCCTTTAGTTCTTTGCTCAACTTTTTTCTTCATAAAGTTTTGCACAACATTTAGCGACAATAACCATCTGAACCAATTCATTTTTCTCATGTTTTTCACCGCTTTTGGTGACATAGGAATATATACTTCTATATTGGCAATACCCGTTGAATAAAAAGCAGTAGAAACATCTCCCCACGGAATAGTTACCGCATTTTTAACACCATTACCAAAGTCAATCTTTCGCTCTTTATAAGCTAAAGGTACAGTCGTTATAAGGCTATTTCGTCTTACTTTTCCGCCATCAGCTAATCCTTCAATGGATGTTTTAGCCGTACCGGGGCTCATACCCGAGCCAGAATCGAAACCTAAGGCTAAATGAGTGGCATCCGGCATTTTATCTTTGAGCATACTTGCTAAGCAATCGGTCGGGATCACATCAAAACCAACCCCCGGACATAAGACAATACCCGCCTGTTTTGCTTGAGAATTTAATGTTTTCGCCAGTTCAAAAACGCCAATTTCACCCGTAATGTCAGTATAGTGAGTTTTCGTTGTTATGCAGCTCTGCATCATGGGTTTCGCCGTGCTTGAAAAAGGACCCGCGCAATGAATAACTAAAAATATATCATTTAAGTTTTGCTCAATATTCTTTTCGTTATCAAGACTGAATATTCTCGACTCTAATGAGTGTTCTATAGCTAACTGCTTAATAGCCGCTTCATTCCTGCCAGCTAAAATAGGCGTAAACCCTTTTAAAATAGCCTCTTTAACGATTAGCTTGCCTGTATAACCATTAGCGCCATAGATCATTAATAATTTATCTTGCACGTTTTCTTCCTCACCTAAATATAAACCATAATAAAAATATAATTAAAACCAATCTAGCTGCATGTCATAACAACTAGAGTCCATTGTAGATAATAATTGCGCCCATAAATAAACTTTTGGCAACTCAAATCGATAGAAGTATTTTAGTGCCTGTAGTTTACCTGAATAAAACGCCATATCCGTTTCATGAGGGTTGTTACTCAGTGCTTTTACCGCAACAGCACCTTGTTTTAGCCATAACCAAGCGATAACAATATGACCAAACAACTCAATATATTTAACCGAGTTAGATAAAACCAAATCAATATTTTCTGTCGCCATTGCTGATAACAAAACGTGTGTAGTTTGCTTTAATTTATCTATCGCTTGCTGAAGTTCTTGTGCATAGTCTTTCAAATCAGGCTCTAACAAGGCACTAATGATGGTTTTTTCAATTTCAGCTAATGTGGCCTCATACCCTGCCATTTTATTCATCGGCACTTTCCGTGCTAATAAATCAAGTGACTGGATGCAAGTAGTCCCTTCATGAATAGGATTTAATCTATTATCCCGATAAAACATTTCAACTGGATGTTCATTGATATAACCATGACCACCCAATACCTGAATGGCTAAGTCATTTGCTTTCGGACCATATTCTGATGGCCATGTTTTAATAATGGGGGTTAAAAAGTCTAACAATAAATGTGCCTGTTCTCGCTCTGTTTGGCTTAACGCTGTGTATTGATCATCAGCCAATTGAGTACCGTATAAGACTAAAGCTAAAGAGCCTTCAGCGTAAGACTTTTGCGCAAGCAGCATGCGCCTAACATCCGCATGTTCAATAATATTGATCATCGGTGAATGTGGATCTTTCATCGAAGGCAAACGCCCTTGAGGTCGCCCTTTGGCGTAATCCAATGAATATTGATAACCTGCATTAGCCAATATTGATGCCATTGAGCCAACAAAAATACGTGCTTCATTCATCATATGAAACATGTATTTTAGCCCTTGGTGTTCTTCACCAACCAAATAACCTATTGCGCCATGTTTTTCACCAAAACTTAGCGCGGTGGATGTATGAGCACGACCTCCCATTTTATGAAACAAGCCAGATAAAGAGACTTCGTTTTGCTCACCAATATTACCCCTCTCATCCACTAAGTATTTAGGTACTACAAATAGAGATATACCTTTCACGCCTTTGGGAGCGCCTTTAATTCTGGCCAAAACTAAGTGAACAATATTCTCTGATAAATCATGATCACCGCCAGAAATAAATATTTTATTGCCTGCTATCCGATAACTGCCTTGATGTTCACCCTCCTCTTCTTTAATTGCACTGGTGGTCAAATCGGCCAAACCTGAACCACAGTCGGGTTCGGTCATCGCCATGGTGCCCATAAATCGCCCTGAACGCATGGGTTTAACCCAAGTTTCAATTAGCGCTTTAGAGCCATGAGCTTCTAATAAATTAGCATTTGCCGTTGTTAAAGAAATATACCCTGTAGCCGTACTACCTGCTGCAGTTAAATAAGCATTAGCAACATTGGCAATAATAGGCGGCAACTGCATCCCTTCTAAATCAAAATCAGCCGTTGCAGACGCCAGCCCTGAATCAATTACCGCATCAAGCGCTTGTTTTAATTCTGGAATAACATGAACCTTTTTACCGTCAAAGGTAGGTTGGTGAGTATCGAGTTTTTGACGAATAGGTAAAAAGTGCTTTTCAGCGAGTGTTTTAGCGGTACTTATTACGCCATTAAAAGTATGCTTATCATGCTCTTGATAACGCTCACGCTTAATTAATGACTCACTATCAAATAGTTCATACAACATAAACGTTAAGTCACGTTCATTTAAAATATCTGCCATGGCAACCTCAAAATATAAGTAATTAATTAAACTATATCTATTTAATGTAAACTTAACCATGACATCTGATGTCAGGTTTTACTCATCACATCAATAAATTAGGAAATTCAAAGTTAATGTCTAACACGATTGCTGAAAACACCTTTGGTCGATTCTTAAAGTTTTGGCGTAAGGTGCATAAAGTTAGTCAAGAAACTCTAGCCCATAAGTTAAATAGTTCTGCACGACATATTAGCCGATTGGAAAGTGGCAGTAGCCGAGCCAGTGAATCAATAATCAAAGACATCGCCCAAGCCTTATCGTTAGGCGAGCGTGACACTAACCATTTATTGATTGCTGCCGGCTATGCTGCCGAATTAAAAAAGGTTGATTTTAATAGTGACAACTTAAAGTGGCTACGAAACGCAATGCTGCTAAATTTAAGAGCTTTAGACCCGCACCCTTCCGCATTATTAGACAGTTCAGCTAATATTTTAATGGTCAATAAAGCTTGGGTAGGGTTTTATCGTCAGCAAAATTCTAATATTGATAACGTAACTAACCTGTTTGATCTTTTGTTTAATCTTCAAGGCGCCCAAACAAATAATAGTAGCCAACAAGACACTTTGTCGGTAATTTTAATGTCGTTGCAACAGCAAGCACTTTTTAGCAATAAGCAAGAAGATTATGACTTACCACTAAGGTTAGCCAAGTCGAATAACGTACCTAGTAATTGGCAGCAACGAGCAGCAACGCTAGAGCCAATGGCAAGTTTTAGAACTCAAACAACAATTAATGGTGTAAATAAAATATTTTATAGTGTCAATAGTACGGTTGGTGCACTAGGACCTACAGCCTACGCATCAGCTCCTCAGTTAACCATAAATACAATTTTTCCTGAAGATTATAGTTTAGACTTAAGTGATTTTATTCAAGACGATATTAAGCACCCTCTTTTGCATTATTAGTTCGGTTAAATATTAACTTTTCATCTTTTATTTTGTTAGCTCTACTTGCTTAAACCACATATCAAGATTAACACCTTAAATGAAGTGTAGAGAATTTATTAGCTACAAATTTAATTCAATCATCGCAACACAGCCCGTCCCTTCGGCTCTATTGGTTAAACTTAATGTTCCTCCATGGGCTTCAATAATTTGTCGACATAACACGAGGCCAATGCCAGAGCCTTGATTTTTTGTGGTAAAAAAAGGAACAAACAGATTATCTGGATTACTTACGCCGGTGCCGTCATCAGTTACGGTTAATATAAATACGCCATTTTTCAATTGCCAAGCTATAGTCACGCTAGCCTTAGGTTCAAGGTCAAGGTCAAGGTCAAGGTCAAGGTCACTATTATTGCTACTATTGAGATTAAGTGCCTCAATGGAATTTTTAATTAAATTTATCAATACTTGCTCAAATTGTACGTTATCGATAATTAACTCAACATCTAAGCTGGTGTCAGTTTTAACCGGCTTTCCCTGATAAAGGCTGACAACTTTATTAACTAATGTCGCAATTGAGGTTAGTTTTTTGTCTGGCTCAGGTAAGCTAGCAATTTGCTTATAACTATTAACAAAGTTGCTTAAACTTTTAGTACGTTGAGAGACAATGGTTAACCCTTCAGTAATATATTCTTTATGACTTTCAATATCATCTTGGCGATTGAGTAAACGCTGAAGACTTTGACTTATCGACGAAATAGGCGATAAGGAGTTATTTATTTCATGGCTGATCACTCGAACTAATGACTGCCATGCTTTGCGTTCTTCACTGCGTAGCATAGTACTTACATCGGTGATAAAAAGTAGTTTTTGTTGCTCTCCACCTTCACGGTAAGTTTCCATATGCACATTAAACTTTCCTTGTTGGCCGGTAAAATTCAAAGGCATGACTTTACTATCACCACTGACTAAATCCTCAATTTGGACTAGCTGATCAAAACCCGCTAACTTTAAATCAGTATCAATTTTATTGGATAGTTTGAGTAATTTTTTAGCTGCCGGATTCGTCAGTACTAATTCGTTTTTACTATTAAGCGCAATGATAGCAACATCAATATGCGTAATAACGGTATTAAGCAGTAATTGGCTTTCAATTGACTCAATGCGTTGTTTATTCAAACGTGTAGACAGGGTATTAATGGCATCAACTAGTTCATTAAGTGCTTTATCTCCATGGCTTGCACGTGCGCGCAGGCTGTAATCGCCTTGGTTCATAGCATCGAGTAAATTACTCAAACTTCTAAATTGATAAGATGATTTTTGGTGGATTTTAAAATGGCATAAAAAAATAAGTAAACCGCCAAGTAGCCCAGTTAAAGCGATCAAATAAACGGATATGTTGGCATAAATCATTACCCAAAGGAGCAAAATAAAAACGGGTAAAGATGCCAATAAAGATAACTGCGTTAACTCTTCTTCAAAGGATTGCTTTTTGTCTTTTTTCTGTATTTTATCTAACATCCCTAACCTATTGTTATTTAGTGCATTAGTTTAATAATATTCTAGCTATGTTAATCTTTGTCATTATCAAACTTTATCGAGCCGTCGATAAAAGGCACTTCTACTTAACCCTAATGATTTAGCTGCTTTAAGTGCATTACCATCAAAGTGATTCAAACGTTGGTCAATAATATTCAACTCTATTTCCGCTAAATTTAACAACTCACCAGCTGTAGACGTTAGAGAAATACTTCTCGATGGATTTTGAGGTAAATTAAGACTAGGCTCAATGCTCTCATTTAATGAAACATCAACTGGCAAGCCCAAATCAGCAACACTGATAACATCAGCTTTACACAAAATTTGCGCACGCTCCATAACATGGCTTAATTCACGAATATTACCCGGCCATGAGTAAGCTACAAGTGCTTTTTCAGCGTTACTGCCTAATGACAAGTTAGCCTTTAAATGTTTCTGTGCAGATTGAGCTAAAAAAGACTGCGCCAGCAACACTATGTCTTCCTTTCTACTTCGTAATGGTGGTATTTCTATCACAATAGTATTAATTCGATAGAGTAAATCTTTTCGAAACTCTCCAGCTAACACAGCTTCATCTAAATTAGCATTAGTAGCACAAATAAGACGAACATCAACACTCTGAGTTTTATTACTACCAACTTTTTCAAATTGCTGATCTTCTAATACCCGTAACAATTTAGCTTGCTGTGAATATGGGGTGTTAGCAATTTCATCTAAAAACAAACTGCCGCCATCGGCCAATTCAAAACGACCAATACGTGTGGCTTTTGCATCGGTAAAAGAGCCTTTAACATGACCAAACATTTCACTTTCAAATAGCGCTTCAGAAACCGCCCCCATATTGACCGATATTTGATTTTCAGAATGTCGATTAGAGTGTTCATGAATGTAGCGAGCAAACATACTCTTACCCGTGCCATTCTCGCCAGTAAGTAATATATTGGCATTACTGGCAGCCACTTGTTTAATCAAAGCCATGGTTGTTTGCATAACAGTTGATTGACTAATTAACTCACCTTGATATTCACTATCAATTTTTTGCTGTAAAAGCTGATTTTGCTGACTCAACTTTTGCGAGTTCCGTTCACTTTTTGCCAACTTTATTTGGTTACTAATAATGGCAATTAGGCGATCTACGTCCCAAGGTTTTTGAATAAAATCATTCGCGCCATTTCGCATTGTGCTCACGGCGACTTCTATGGTTGCCCAACCTGTCATAACGACAATAGGTAAGGCGTCATCAAGTTTTCTGATTGACTCAACTAATTGTATGCCCTCATCACCAGAGGTGGTATCAAGGGAATAGTTTAAGTCCATCAGTACTAAGTCAAAATCATGCTGTTTAACGGCAGCTAATGCTGACTCTGGCGTTTGACACAAGTTAACGGTATATCCCTCTGGCACTAATAGAATTTTTAATGCCTGAAGAATATCAATGTCATCATCAACCAATAGAATTTTATGCTTCATCTTGTTTTTATCTACCTTTCTATTATTTCAATTGGTCTAAGATTATTTATAACGTCGCTATTACTGGTAATGTAATGCTTGGCTTGGCTCTAATTTCAGCGCTCGTTTAGTAGGTAAGTAAGTTGCAAATAAAACGACACTACCAATTAGAACCACCATAGTAACAGCAATAACAACTAAAGCGGCATTACCCGTACCAAAAGTTTTTGACATGGCAAAGCCCATAAAACTTCCCGCTAATAACCCTGGTACACCACCCCAAAGCAACAACTTAATGCCTGTCATTAAATACTCTTTAGTAATATATTCATCATCTGCGCCTAACGCACGTTTTATACCAATCTCTTGAGTTCTCTGACTAATAGTATTAGCCATTACCCCATAAATCCCGCTAGCCGCTAATACTAGCGCAGCAAGTGCGAACAACGCCATTAAACTGCTAATAAAACGAATTGGTGCGGTAATACGGTTATTACTTTGCTCATAAGTTTCAATTTGATATGAGGGTAAATCGGCATCAATAGATTGCAACACTTTACGTAATGTTTTAGTCGCTAACACAGGGTTAGCCGCCATTTTCATCGCCACCGTTATTTGTGCTCTAGGTGCTTGGCTGTACGGTCTGTAGATAGATGGAACAGATTCTGATTCTCGACTTCCTTGAATAGTATGCTCTACCACACCAACAATTCTTAGCCATTGAACTTTATCACTACCTTTTTGTATAACACGTAGGCGTTTATCAATAGCTGACTGCTGAGGGAAATGACGCAGGGCAAAACTTTCCGAAACCAAGACACTTGCTTTACCTAAACCATCATCACTGTGATCAAAGTAGCGACCTTTGCGCAATTCAACACCCAATTTGGCTAAACTGCCCGGCATAATCGAAATATAATTAGCACTAGGATAACTCGCATTGGTTATATTTGAATACTCTTGCCCTTCAATAGCAATATTTGCTTCAAGGCTAAAAAGTCCCGGTAATGCTGATGAGATCATCACTTCGCTGATACCCGCACTGTTCTCTAAACGAGACTGTAACGTGTTAACAAATTGAATTTTCTTCTCGGCTGAGTCATAAGCGGTCACTAATACATTGGCAACTAATACGTTTTCAGTTTCGGCACCAATGTCTTTATTAGACTGCATAAAAGATGCATAAACCATTACAGCCGTTGCAATTAATACGGTCATGGAAATAAATATTTCACTAATCACTAACAACTTACTAAGGCGACCCGACTTTTTACCCAACGCTCCTCGGGTACCATCTCTAAGTACCGCGTTAAAATCCCCGCCTGAACTTTTCCACGCAGGCAATAAACCGGTAACTAATATGGTGCCAATAACAATAGCAAAGAACAATTTAAGGGTGTAATTATCAAGACCAAATTTCCACCAAAAAGCCGGAGGATCAGAGAAGAAAGTAGCGACAATGCCTTCAGTTATTTCTAATCCCCATGCCATCACTAATAAACCTATTAGTGCACCAACAGTACAAATGATAGTACTTTCCCATAACATTTGACTGATCAAACGTAATCGTGGCGCGCCTAATGCTACTCTAATGGCTGTTTCTTTATTTCGCTCAATTGCACGAGATAACAATAAATTGCCGACATTAATCGACGCTAAAATTAAAATAAATAACGCTACTGCCTGCATAGAATACACCACAGCTAAGCCTTCACGAGCACCAGCGCCGGGAATAGAAGTAACATACGCACTGATATTACTGTTAGTTTGTGGGTATTTAACCGCTAGCTTTTGCATCACTAAAGAGAGCTGATTATTAATATCAGCCAATGAAATACCTTTATCAAGGTGTGCTAAGCCACGAATACGACCTGAATCCCCCCTTATCAATTGATTTGCGTCTTCGTGAAGAGGTAACCACATTTTAGCAATATTAGGGAACAAGTAACCTTGTGGCATGACGCCAATAATTTGATGGCTAGTTCCGTTAACTTTCAAACGCTGCTTGATAACGCCCTTGTCACCGGCAAAATGATTTTGCCAAAGATCATAGCCAATCACCACGACTGACTCAGCCCCTTTTTGATTTTCAGCTTGTGTAAAGCTGCGCCCTAAAATAGGTTCAGTTCGTGTTAACTTAAAAATATTAGCTTCAGCCAATATTGCAGGGTAGCGTCTAGCACCATCTCTGGTTGACACAATAACACTTTCATTTCGGTAAGCGCCAAATTCAGACAAACCTTGAACATTGTCTCTAATACTCAAATAATCATGTAAATTAATTGAGCTGCTAGATTTCTTTCCTTGTAGCGAACCACTAATAACTACCAGAGTTTCACCATCTTCAAAAGGTAACGCTTTAAAAAGTACGGTATTGAAAAATGAAAACATAAAAACACTGATGCCGATACCTGTTGCCATCACTAAAGTGGTTAACACAGTAAAACCGGTTTTTTTGCTTAATAATCTAAGCGCGTAATTGAAATCTTGCCATATCATGATTATTCCCCTTAAACCGCTATATCGTTATTTACATAATGATTTTGTAGATTATCAGCAATAATTTGTCCATCTAAAATGTCAATGTTTCGCTGTGCTCGCTCTGCTGAACGAGGGTCATGGGTTACCATACAAATGGTTGCTCCTTCACTATGTAACATATCCAATAATTGCATAACCGCTTCAGCATTTTTAGAATCTAAATTGCCCGTTGGCTCATCAGCTAAAATAATAGAGGGTTTACCAACAATTGCCCTAGCAATAGCAATACGCTGCTGCTGACCACCAGAAAGTTGCGCCGGATAATGATTAGAACGATGCGCCATGTTAACTTTTTCAAGTGATTCTTGAACCATTTGTTGGCGTTGCGCCTTCGTTAAATCATTACGATAAGTCAGCGGCAGTTCAACGTTTTCGCTAACATCAAGGTCACTAATCAAGTTGAATGATTGGAAGATAAAACCAATTTCTCTATTACGAATGCGCGCCCGTTCTTTTTTTGAAATGTCTGAAACATCATGATTCGACAATTTGTACAAACCTGACGTATTGGTATCTAACAAACCCAATAAAGATAATAGCGTTGACTTACCGCAGCCCGACGGACCGGAAATAGAAATATACTCACCTTTATTAATGGTTAAATTAATATCACTTAACGCGTGTGTTTCTACTTCGTCGGTGTAAAAAACTTTTTTAATATTTTCTAATTTTATAATAACGTTGTTCATGATTTATATCCTTGCTTTAAATACTAGTCTAATACCAATTTGGTATAGCGCTAAGTGCTAGTTAATTCTAATTTTTTGATGACTTTCCCAGCGGCTACCATCGGAAATAATGATTTTATCTCCAAGGGCTAAACCAGAAATGACTTGAATCTGATTGACTGAGCCTTTGCCCAGTTGTACTTTTACTCTGCTGGCAAAGTCACCATTAAGGCTTACTTTATATAAACTTGCGCTTGATTGACTCTGCGCAAAAATAGGACGGTTCACATATAAGGTGTCAGCTATTTGGGTGATTTTTATTTCGCCGTCTACCGCCAAATCAGGACGGGCGTCACTCGGTAGGCCATCAACAAAATCGACATCAACTTGAACACGACCATTAACGACTATAGGATCTACTCTTGAAACAATACCTGCGACCTTATTATTGCGGGTATCAATAATCACTGACTGACCAATAGTAACCTCGCCAATTAGCAGCTCAGGTACTTGTAACTGCGCTATCAATGAATTTTGTTGTGCTAGTTTTGCCAAGTTACCGCCCATGTTTACTCGTTGTCCTGGTTCAACAGCCACCTCTTGTACAACACTGTCGATGCTGGCATAAATCATTAAATCATCAACTTGCTGCTGAGCACGCTCTAGGGTTTTTCTCATTTTTTGTAAACGTGAATTTCTAGCATTATTTTGGGCAACAATGTTGTCCTTCATCGTCTCTAATATTTCTTGCTGAATTTTCCAACGACGATTAAATTGCTCAGTTTCAAGGCGCGTTTTTTCATAATCTATTTTAGATACAGCACCAGATTTTTTAGCGAACAATTTAGTTTGAGCATCTAACTTTAATTGACTACTTTCATAACCCAATTGCGCATCAAGCATCACTGAACGTTGCAGTAGAAACAAAGATTTTTGTGCTACTTTACTAGCCGTACTTTCCGCTATTTTTGCTTCAAGTTCCCATTGTGTCTCTTCAAGTAACTGCTGCAATGAAGGATTACTTAACTCAATGATTAACTCGCCCTTTTTTACCTCTTTACCGGGCTTAACCACAACGCGTTCAACATGAGCATTAACACTCGCTGACAACCATTGAATTTGATCAGGAACCAATACGCCAGAGCCACGTACTGAAACGGAAAATTCGCCCTGCTGAACTTCACCATAAACCATTGAATTACTATCTATAGAAAAATCGGTTTGTCCTAAAATTAGGGTGTAATATATGCCTACACCTGCAATTAAGGCAGGAATTGCCAGCGGCCAAAACCGTTTTAGCAAAGGTTTTTTTTGTTTACTTACCACTATATCCATACTACTCACTCCAACACTTATTTCAATGGTTGTCATATTGCAGGGTCTGTGCCAATGAATTAACACACTGATAACATAGGTGTTTTTTGCTTTTATGTAAAAGTTGTCTATTAGTGAATGTTGCTAAATTCCATTTATGGGAGAAGCAAAGATCAGGCTTTCCCAAAATTGGGAAATTGTCCGGCAGTATTTGGAGTAATCGCAATATAGAATCGAAATGAATTACTATTATTAGTTTAATTCTGGGTTATGAGTCAGCGCAATTAGACTCAACAGCTAAAAGAACGTTCTAGGTAATTAACTTAATATAACTAGTCAGGATTTAATTTTATAAATTTAGAATCGAATTCAACAAAACTGACAATGCAGACATAAACATAATAGTTTTGGTTATTCATACATTTCTGAAGACATACAGCTGCCAACTTATCTATTGCCGACCCTGCTTGATTGGCTTTTTATATTTCGCTTAGTTAATCCATGCAATTTCAATTGCAAAAATGATTAGAGCATAAAACAATATGCCGATTATATATTGCAGGAGAAAGCCTTGCTAGATTTCTCCTTTTGTTCTTTAAACTCACCATAGCTACATACTTGATATTTTAAGAAACCAAAAGAAGCAATCCTTAGAATGCCAACTCCAGTTATATACAGTATAAAATCAAAAGCTAAAGCGATAAAAAGACTAGGTATAAATTCAAGTAATATGCTCATTGGACTCTCCTATCGATAAAAATATAACTATATATAAGTGGAAATCACCCCAAAAGCCTACGTCACCAGTAACGGCTCCTATTGTCGCACCAATAGTTACTCCAAAGCTTGTACCTAATGCAATAACTAAGATCAATTCCCTTTTAGGCTGTTTTTGTATATCACTCTTTGTAAGAGACTCCTCCCTATACGAATACCAACCTCCCTAGTAATGGGCAAAAATTTGTTAATAATTGTGTAGCTTCTGTTTGCTCGCAATGACCTGTGAGCTTTTGATTGCATTAATTTATATTGCTCAAGTGCGCCAAAAGCGGACGTTGAATAACTAGTTATTTAACAGCAATAGAGGGCAACAAAACGGAAACTAAGAAAAATGTCACACTCGCCTATATTTTCGACATTTAGGCCATATCTGAATTAAGTGTTAGTCCTTGATTATAAAAGCTTAGCTTGAATAATATTCAGCTGCCATTGATTGGCATTTTGGATTTTTGCTAGCTTCAATGCTTTTTTATAATAACGCAGTGCCGCTGCTTTATCATTTGATTGCTCATAAGTAGCTGCAATTGCTTTCATATGTTCAATAGAACTGGAAAATTCAGACTCCACACTTTTTAATAGCGATAACGCACTTTTAGGTGAATCATAATGCCCAGCGAAGCTAGCCTGCTTAGCAATCAATACCTGTTTAGATTCTGGAGACCGAGCAATGGCATTAGCAATAAACTCGGGCAACTCATCAACTTTCTTCTGGCGATAATGCTGGCGGATCATTATATGTACAACTGACGCTGGAATCGGCTGTTTTATACCAAGAGCTTTTGAATGCTCTCATAATGCTTTAATATTGCTTCCGGTTCATAATTCTCTAATGTTTTTTCTGGTAGATACCAGCCTTGAAATATAGTTTTTAAGCTCTCACGTAGTGCGATTAGACCGACTGAATTATGATTCTCACTTGGATAATGTTTAAAGCTCCAATCAATATCTTTTAGTGGCTTAACATCAAGCTGATTGATAAAGGCATATTGCCCCATACGAGTTTCGTCACCCAAGGCCAAATATAAAGACACTTTTTGGTGTTTAGTTTTACCTAATTTTTCTTGCGCCTTTTTTACTATTGCGCTATCAGAAACCCATACTGATGGGCTAATAGCCACGTAATTATTAAATGAGTCTGGCACTTCTAACAGAGTATTCAAAACAAATAATCCACCTATAGAGTGACCTACCAGTGTTGAATGAGCTGAGACCCGGTAACGCTTTTTGATAAATGGCTGTACTTCATTATTTATAAAAGCCAAGAATGCTTCAGCAGCGCCTTTATTCGCTTTTATAGGTGAAGTAGATTCATTCGGTGTCATATACTTTCGGTATGTTTCAGTACCTTTATCAGCAAGTCCAACGAGAATAACATCTGGGATCAACTGGCCTTTATTAGCCATTAAATCCAACAGACCCGAAACGCCGTGAAAATAATAATCGCCGTCTAGCAAGTAAATAACAGGATAAGTGGCTTTCAAATTTGCCTGATAATTTTCAGGAAGCAATATTTGCAGCTCTCTCTTTTCGCCTAATTCAGCAGAATTTATTGTGACCCGAGCGCCTGTATCAAATACATTGGCAAAACTTATAATTGGGATAAAAAGAATAAGTTTTGTAATTATTTTTATATAGTTCTTCATCACATAACTCCCGTCATTGTGAGTGGTTTATAAGAGAGGAAATCAGCCTATTAGTATGAATTTTACAACTATGCAGAAAAGATTTCGGTTTGATTTATAACTTTTTTAACGGCTATAGTTCAGCTTCTAGCTGACCTTAAGCTTTTCAAATGATTACGTCAACAATACGCACACAGCGGTCCTCATCATTAGAATGTAGTACCCCACATTTACGTTCACTACCTTCAAGGATAGTGGATATTAGAAGTATATTTCTATCTCGCAAAACGCCCCAGAGTGTCATAGAAAACATGTGCATTATCTAAAAGTAAACCATCCATAACTACAATGTATTAAACTAAATGAGAACCGACCGATAATCCAGCTCAACAACACCAGTAACACATTGATTTATAAGTAAAACTAAAATTTGAATTTTCTATGGGAAATTGTATATAAAACAAAATACAACTAGTTTTGTACCACTTATCCAAGACTTTTCCGGAAGATAATAATAGCTACCAAAATCAATTAATCAATTAATCAATATATGGCCTCATCTATTTTTAAACTTAACATACAAGGAAGATGCAATTTAGTTATAAAATGCTATATTTTTACTTATGAGGAAATTAAGCGTATTCAATTAAAGAGGTAAATTATGTTTCAAAAAACTTACCTCTTAATTAGAAAATATCACTATGCTTTAAATATTTTCATCCTTATTGGTTTATTTCTTTTCCTTTCCCCACTAAAAGCGGATGATAAAACGCTATATATTGTTACGCCAGCCTGGAAAAATTGGACAAATTCCGATGGTACTGGATATTATTTCGATCTTGTTAGACTTATTTATAAACCTTTAGGGTATAAAATACTTTTCGATATTACTCATTTCTCTCGAGCTAAAAAAATGGTTGAACTAAAAGAGGCTGATGCAGCGTTCAGTTTATATATGAATAGCTCAAATGAAAAATATATCACACCAAAGCACTCATTGACTTCTGGTGAAGTTGTAATCATGTTTAGCAGAGATTTAGAATGGAAAGGAATCTCATCTTTATATCAAAAAGATATTCTTTATCCAAAAGGTTACAATTTCATACCTGAAATTCCAATTAGTTTTACCCATATAGAAGTGTCCGACAGTAAGACAGGTATTTTAATGCTAATGCGAGGTCGCGCTTCTTATTTTATTACTAATCTTGAAGAAATGACACTACTCCAGCAGGAGTTACGGATTGATATGAATCTTTATCGTGTTGAGCACCTCTATTCTAAAAAGTTATTTATGGGCTTTTCAAATACTGATAAAGGAAGAGAATTAGCTGAGCAATTTGATCAACGAATGACTGTACTTATTAATAATGGCCAGATTGACAAACTTAATAAAAAGTGGAATTTAAAAAACTAGGCGATGCTGTTCTTTAACGCCTAAATATACAATTTAATCTTAGAATGAAAAAATATTCGGCATAAAACCTATCTAGATTTGTGCCCCATGAAGCCTTAGAACCATTGATAATCCCCCCATTAAATTTATGTCTGCTGTATGATCGGAAAGTTGACCTTCATATTCAGGGATGCTTTATGTCAATAATGCGCACTAAGTGAGCCTTGTTCGGCAATGGAGGAACGGCTACTCATTGCTTAAGTCACTTGTAATATATTGATTATATAACGTTAAATCATTGGTGGACTCAATACGACTAGGGGGTAATCGTCAACATCACATTAGCGGTTAAAGTAAACGCCTTAACCTTGAACCCGTGCACTCAAAACCTTTATTCTCATAGAATTTTATTGTTCTCGGACTTTCACTTGTGATCAAGTTCAATTAATAAGTATTTCACCAATTCAGCGACATCTTTATAGTTATCTGTTGTTTCATTGATTTCGATATTCTGCATACTAACTCGCAACCCTATTATTTTCAGATGGTTACGTCAACTGCCTCCGCCACCTAAACAGTCATTGATATTTTAAATCAAAGCAGCAACTCTGCAGATATTATTGTTTTCTCTGATGTGTTTTTTGTGACCCTGTAGCCGGTGAGCTATTAGCTATCAAAGATAATTTGCTTGGAGATAAAAGGGCTAGTTTTAATGAGTTTAATTTGATGCTAGAGATATTAAAGTAAACTCATTGTATGGACTAAGATAAAGGGGCCGTCCCATGCATGCTTTTATTGTTACATCACTGGAGAGATTCATAAAATCGGTGGTAAAAACCACCGAGCAATACGTGGTTAGTATAATGCTATTTGAATTGTATTTTTTGCTAGCACTTCTCCATTGACATCAATAGCTGAAACTTCTGCCTCATATTTATGTGTTTTGCCCTTTACAGAGCAAGGTGGCATATAACCTTTATGAATAGCCCAACCTTTAAACCCCTGATTATCTTTTACTAAACTAGTACCCGTTGGGAAATTTTTATCAATATCACCAGGAACAGAGATTAATGATGCTTGGTTACCACCCGTGTGCGAGTGACCTATGATGCCATGGAATCCACCCTTACCGCCTTCCCAGCTAACATCGCTATATGCGACATGAAATTGAACGGTATCTTTAGGCACATTAGTAACATTCATGGCTGGTGTTGCACCATTACCACCATTCTTTTTACATTCTTGTCCTTTGGGCAGCACTGTGCCATTCCAAGCAGAATCAGTTAAGCTCAAGCCTAGTTTTGGAATATTAGACTCTATTGATGTAGATGCGCATGCAGTAACAAAGGTCGTTAGAGCTAAAACAGTTAATAGATTTTTCATTATTTGTTCCTAAATCAGTACTTATAATATTGTTAACCCCAAGGAGGTAACATCTGATATTTTGGCCAGCCCAAAAAATCAAGGGTTAACGTTACCA
>JAPYOP010000149.1 GCA_029938115.1 Colwellia sp.
GCCAGCAAAGCTGGCTGGACGCGCAAAAAGCCGCGCGCCCATTATGTTGGCGTTAGGTGGAAATTAATATATGACTTCAAAACATGAATTATAAGAAATTAAGCATTTTAGAAGCTGTAGCTGCGATAGTCCTAGTAATAGCATTTCAGTTTTTAGTAGCCATTACGCTTCATGAATTTGGTTTTGTTTTTAAACCTGGCGATCCAAAATCATCTATCATTTCCCTGCTTGGAACAGGGATATTGATTTCGATTTTGATGCACATAACTAAATCAAATTATAAGGATGTTTTTCACCCATCAAGCAGCTCAGTTACTGCTACATTATCGGTTCTTTCTATACCAATCTTGCTAATAATGATTCCATCATTATTTTGGTACCATGAACTTATTTACTTATTTACAAGTTTTTTACCAGAAGACACCACGACACTTACATCTTTAAAGCGAATGATGCAGGGTGGCCCCATAACTCTTATTGCTATATGTATTATTGCACCATTTATAGAAGAAATTTTATTCAGGGGAATTATCTTAAAAGGTTTCTTGCAATTATACTCACCTATGAAATCTATACTTTTTTCAGCTGCATTATTCTCTATATTCCACTTTAACTTTTATCAAGTTCCGTCAGCATTTATACTTGGCTGCTTTATGGGTTGGACATATTATTTAAGCCGCTCATTATGGCCTAGTATTATTATCCATATCATCAACAATTTCTTAGTCTTTATAGCAGTCGTATACCTCGGTGAAGAGGCTCAAACTAGTAGTACTGAGATTATTATTTCTTTTGTTGTATCAATGTTGGGGCTCTATATCCTAATAAGAATATTTAATATTCGTTTGATAGACCAAATTAAAAATATGATTGGCAGAATTTCCACCTAACAAGGCGCTCAAGCTTTGGATGTGCTACGCACGCCGCTTAGCTTGGCGTTATGTGTATTTGTAGGGTCTACAAAAATTATCAAGGAGCGGTATGAAAGGAACATGTAATTGTAAAAATGTTAACTTTGAAATTTCAGGAGATGTTACAAAGTTATATCAGTGCCACTGTAAGTTATGCCAAAAGCAGTCAGGTTCAACTTCAAACACCGCAACTATGATCCATGAGTCCGACTTTAAATGGATATCGGGCCTTGATTCTATTACTCATTGGAAAAAAGACTCAGGGTTTACTTCGGACTTTTGTAAGTCTTGTGGCAGCCCTGTTCCTAATAGACTTCGAGATACCGGTTTTTTCTGGATACCAATGGGGTTAGTTGAGAATGTTGACGCTAAAATAATTGTTCATATTTGCTGCGAATCGAAAGCTAAATGGGACAATATTCAAGGTGATGAGTCCATGCTTGATGGGATGCCTGAAAGTGTTGATAGTTTTATAAATAATTTACAATCAAGTGACCTGTAAATACCACATAATATGATGCTCAAGGATGGACGCAGTAAAATTCGCTACTGAATTTGGCGTTACACAGTATGAAAATGAATATAATTTATCGAGAATTTAAAGAGCGCGATCAAGCTAGCCTTGCCTCCCTTATGTCAGAGCTAGGATATGAAGTTGATCATAATATCTTGTGTCGTCGTATAGATGAAATACGTGCCCAAGGTGGTGAGGTTATAGTTGCTGAACTCGCAGGCGCAGTGGTTGGCTGTATAAATCCAATTATTGATATCCGACTCGCCGAAGGCAAGGCCGGAGAGATAGTTAGTCTGGTAGTATCTGAAAAACATAGAGGTATGGGTATTGGTAAAGCACTCATTAAAAGTGCTGAATCCTGGCTTAGCAGTCGATGTGACCTTATCCGAGTGCGTGCAAACAGTATTCGCAGTGAGGCGCACACTCTTTATCAGCGTCTTGGTTACCAAGAGATAAAATCACAAAAAGTGTTCACTAAAAACGTGTAATAAAAACATTAAAGAGTAGCCCTTCACGAGCTTCGCTCGTTCCGAGCCCTTAATGTTGGCCTTATATTCCACCCAACTTCAACCCCGTTTCTCGGCGACACGCTTGCAATAATTTTGTAACTGAACTTTCGTTACTAATGGTTCTTGCTATAGCCACCGCACCAATGAGCATTGCCGTTACTGATAAAACATCATCTTCATCGCAATCAGCATAACTTTTAACGTATTCTAAAATTGCTCTAACATATAACAGCGTTATACATAGATTTCAGGCTTACCTGCTGAGTTGTCTTGTCCTTTGGTGTATGTGGGGGGCGTTTTCGTATCATTTGATTGTAGGTATCAGCTAATAATAATATCAAGGATCAGCAGGCAAGCTGCTTAGGGCCTTTAATGGTTACGCGATTTCCGGCCTTTTATTTTGGCTTTAACTATTGAAAATTAGGACGAAACACAAAGCTATATTGTCTATTCAAGTTGGCAGACGTAAAGCCGAAGGTCGTAAGTAATACACAGGCGCTTACGTTTATTTATGTCCCGCTATTACGACGCTAGCCACACAGGTACCTGCGGGTACTGAATATAAATCTCACTATTCACGGCCACTTCACTTTTGCTTTCTATATATAGGGTTTGTTCGTTCATCTGTATTTGTAGCCGATGGCGGTACCCTATATACAAACTGTCTATCACTTTTACCTTTACGCCCTGCGTGTCATTCACTTTAAAGCCATTTTCATGCAATAAATAAAAGCCATTCTGTGACTGGGTCATTATTGTGTGTGTGAATAAATCATTAGGTATTTGCAGGCTTGCTAATAAATTACCCGACTCCATAAATTTGGCCACAAAAGCATCTTTAGGTTTCTCAAAGATATTTTTAGAACTATCAACTTGCACCAACTTTCCGTTATTTAAAATAGCCGTTTTATCGGCAAAGGCAAATGCCTCTTGTTTGGCGTGGGTAACAAAAATACAGGTAATGTTGTGCTTTTTTAATAGCTGGCGCAGCTCACTCATTAGGCTTTGTTTAACTTGGCTGTCGATATTAGAGAACGGCTCGTCCATTAATAATAACTTAGGGCGATTGGCCAGTGCGCGGGCTACTGCGGTGCGCTGTTGCTGCCCACCTGAAAGCTCGTGGGGGTAACTGTTTTGTAGGCCGTCCAGATGCACCATAGCCAGAGTTTGCTTAATGATGGCGTCTATGGCGGGTTTTGGTTGCCCTTTCAGTGGGAAGGCTATGTTGTCGGCAACTGACATATGTGGAAATAACGCATAGTCTTGAAATATAAAACCAATGTCACGTTTTTCTGGCGGTAACTCAAAGCCATTGTTTTTAAGTAGCTTGCCAAATAATTCAATCTTGCCTTGCTGTACCTCTAATAAACCGGCAATGGCTTTAAGTGCGGTGGTTTTACCACAACCACTGGGGCCTAATAAACACAGGATTTCACCCTCGTTAAGGGTAAGTGAAAAATCATCAAGAATTTTATTATCATCAAATTGAACACTTAATTGCTCAATATTTAAAGTATTTAACGTCATGACATTCTCTGGGTGCGAGACAGTACAAATATAGGCAATAAACTCACAATAATAATCAGCAAGGCCGCAGCTGCGCCATGCTCTAATTGTTCGTCACTGGCAAACTGATAAACATAAGTAGACAAGGTTTCAAAGTCAAAGGGCCGCAATAAAATAGCGGCGGGCAATTCTTTAACACACTCTATAAACACCAATAAAAAAGCACTGATTACAGCCGGTGTAATCAGTGGCAGGTGGATATCTTTAAATAATCGCCAACTCTTAGTATTTAAACTGCGAGCGGCTAAATCTAAATTAGGAGGTATGTGATGATAACTTGCCTGCACACTGCCGTTGCTGATGGCGGCAAAGCGAATAACAAAGGCGACTAATAATGCAAAACTAGATCCAGAGAAAATAAGGCCAACACTATCCATTCCCCAACGTTCAAGTAAGGCGTTAACCGATAAGTCTAAACTGCCTAAGGGAATTAAAATGGCAATGGCCAAAACGGTTCCGGGTATGGCGTAACCAATGGAGGCAAGGTTTTGCTTAACAAGGTTTGTTTTTGTAGGGTTGAAGCGATAATTACTGTTAAACAATAAGGCTAAGGCAGTACACACTAGTGCGGCCGTCGCGGCTAGGGTAAACGTATGCTGGGCGTGTTGCCATAATAGCGGGTTCCAGTTTTCGCTCACGTAATCTAGGTTGTAACCAATTAAGGTAATCACTGGAATAATAAACCCTAGAGTAATCACACTTAAACACACGCCCCAAATTAACAATAATTTGGCCTTAGAGGGCGTTTTTTTACTTAAACCATGACTGCCTTTTAAATCGTAATGTTTTTGTTGCGACCGCTGGCGACGCTCTAACCAAGAGAAACTCACCACAAATAACAACAGCAGGCAGGATATTTTGGCCGCCGCACTTAAGCTGCCATAGACCAACCAACTATCGTAAATAGCGGTGGTAAGCGTGCTAATGGCAAATAAATGCACAGTGCCAAAGTCGGCTAAAGATTCCATGGCGACTAATGTACAGCCTATGGCTAAGGCTGGGCGGGCTAAGGGCAAGCGTATTTTAAAAAAGATACGTTTGTCTTGTGCGCCTAATAAACGCGCCGCGTGCTCTAAGGAATCACTTTGATTGGCAAAACTGTTGCGCATTA
>JAPYOP010000150.1:0-3387 GCA_029938115.1 Colwellia sp.
TAAGGTTACAATAAAGAGGCCATATTTAAATAAATATGGCCTCTTTTTATAGATGAAGACTGCTAATTTGGTTATAATTCTATTTAAGATAGAGTCAAATTTCAGGGAGTCACTTTTTGACAAAGATATTTCATATGCATAGACCTTCAATGAACAAGCAAGTATTAACCTCTTTATTCTTCATTTTCACCCTACAAGCTTGTGGTGGATCATCCTCAAGTACTGAAACTGTGCCAAAGCCTGATGTTGTTATTGAATACAGTTTTTCTCTATCATCTCAGCTAACTAACCGTTGTGGTGTGTCAGTACCTTTTGCTGATGTTGAATTGCTTTTGCAAGATGATAATTGGCAGACAGTAACAAGTTATCAAGCAGATGAAAGTGGCGTTATTGCTTTTACTACGTTGCAAGATCGCATTAATTACACTTTAGTCGCTAAAAATCAGCAAGGCGATGAAGCTCAAGGTTTAAATGTGGTGAGTTATTATCAAGCCGAAATGACTACCTCTGCTATGTATCATGCACAATTTGATCAACTAATTGATGATAGTAGTTGCGAATGTGTAACTCAAGATGTTGAGTTGAAACATCGACCCTTTGCACTTCGCTCTCAAGTGGTTAGTTCTTTAAGTTATGATGGTTGGCATGCTGATGACGAGCAAACAACTATTTTTGAAAATGTTACAGCTTGTCGAGTGATTGATGCAGAGTGGCCTTTGCATTCTTTTGTTGTGTTAGGTGAAGATGTCAATCAGCAAGAAATTGGTGCAGGGGAGTTTTTAAGTGATTTCAGTGCCAATGTCGAAAATATTTGGTCTGTACCGGCTTTTCAAGTAGCGGATAATGTTGAACTACCTGCTTCGCATCAAGGCTTTAATATTACTCAGTTAATTCAAGGAATAGAGCATTTTTCATTGGCAGTTACCGAAAATGATAGCCAAATTTTATTATTCAATACTCACCCATATGTTAGTGAAGCATTTTATCAATCAGCAGCGAGTGTTACGTTTCAAGAAACCAGTTCTATTTTTGGCAGCACAGTAATTAAAAGTTATCATCAAGTAATATCTCCTGACTATCAACAGTCCTTTACAGTGCATGCTAATGAGCAAAAACCGAATATAGATGATATAAACTTTTCTGAAATTAAGGTTGGAGGTAGTTATGATTACAGTGCCGTATCTGGCTATCCGATGGCTGTAATTAGCTTTACTTACGCAACGTTTGATCCTCAAACTCAGCTCTCAATGCCAGCTAAATGGACATTTTATGGGCCGATTAATGGTATGCTGGCATCAAGCGCACCGCTTACTGGTTATGAAGAGGTAATTAATATTGATACAGACAAAAAATCAACGAAAGTATTATTATTGCAAAGTAGCAAAAGCGATAACTACAGTGATTATGTCGATTTTTATCAAAATGGTGATATGAGTAGAACTGACACTAGCTTTGTTGGTGATTTAAGACAGTATGAGATTGAGATTACTTTGAATTAACTAAGACCCTATACGAAATTAGCATGTTAAGAATGCCTGTCACTTACCTATTTGTAGTGGCAGGCATTTTTGTTTATACGCTTTCGAATAATTAACGATAACTTACTGTTAATAAATATTGAGCGGGTTGGCCAATATAGTTATTGTTGTTGACATAGTTTTTATCAAACAAGTTATTTACTTTAAGCGCTACAGACCAATCACTAGTTACTTGATAGATAGCACTAACATTTACTAAAGTGTGACTAGGAAGCAATACTCGAATTGGCGCAAAAGTTACCGGATCAAAGGCCGCATCTTCACGCTCACCTTGGTAATTTATACTCGCGAGTAAATTTAAAGCTTCCCAACTTTGACTTACTTGATAGCTTGCCGTTTGCTTTGCGCGACGGATGAGTGGCTTTTTGGTATTGCTGTCTCTAGCATCGAGATAATTCAAATGAACTTGATGATCGAGTCCTAAAAACTCAGCCGAAAGACTTAGTTCAATACCATCAATTTCTGCTTTATTTACGTTGATTGGGTGATAAGCAAAATTTGCATCGGGCTGCCATTCAATTAAATTTTCAATGTCTGTGTTATAGATACTCAGCTCGGTGTTAATACCTGAAAATTCACTTTTTACTAATAATTCTATACTGCTTGATGTTTCTGCAACCAAGTCTGGATTACCGTATGAATAAGTTCCTTCAGGGTAATACAAATCATTAAAACTTGGCGCTTTAAAGCCACTGCCAATGCTTAGGCTAACAAGCGAGTCAGGAGCAAAGCGTATGCCTGCACTTAAGTTGTAAGTCGCCTCACTATCAATGCCTTCAATATCATCATAACGTAATGCGCCATCTAAAATGATATTGTTATTATCAAAAGCTAAACGAGCAAATGCTGATTTAATATCACGTTGCGTAACATCATAAGAGGTGGTTGCCTCAACTTCTTCACTAATAAAATCCAAGCCTACATTAGTGATTAATTGCTCTGTTAGTTGTAATCCGCCTAACCAACCTGCTTGCAAGCGGGAGGTTTGAAATAGAGAAAAACTACCTGTATTTTTGTTTTCATTTTGCTGTTGCCCAATAGAGAATACTTGGTTCCAATTCTCGTTTTGTTGATTTGCGGAAAGTTGCCATTGTTGGTTCTCAAAAGAGCTTTTATCCCCGCCAAAACCTGTATCGAACTCACTTTCACCTTGGTTATACTTAGCTAACCAGTTTAGTCGCCACTGCTTGTTAAGCGCTTGTTGACCAACCATTGATAAGCTTTCACGGCTATAACCATCATCGTCATCATCACCACCATCAAAAACATCGTAACCATCACTTGATTTAGTTGCTGCGGTAAAAGTTGTACTACCATCACCATGACCTAAAGCGCCACTAACTGTGAACTGCTGTTGGTTCATGTTACCAAAGCCTATGTCGGCAGCGACTTCGCCAGCAGCTAACTGGCGTGTAAATATTTGAATAACACCGCCAATAGCATCTGAGCCCCATAATGCGGCTCTAGGGCCTTTAATTATTTCAATGCGTTCAACTTGCTCAATAGCAAGTTCTGCAAAAGCTACTTGTCCTAGGGTGGCAGAGCTTATGCGTTGACCGTCAATAACAACTAAAGTATGGCCTGAATTTGTACCGCGGCTAAATAGGGATGTTGTCTGACCGGCACCACCATTTTGTGATATTTGTAAGCCGTTAACTTCATTTAGCAATTCTGCGACAGACGTCGCCGACGATAAATCAATATCAATTCGGCTGATGACTTTAACACTACTAAGTAAATCAGTACTGTTTTGTGATGTGCGGTTGGCTGTAATAATAATGTTTTCAGTTTCGTCAACTTGATTAACAGCATTATTATCCGTGCTGTTTTCTACTGGATTGGCGAAAGT
>JAPYOP010000150.1:3487-4587 GCA_029938115.1 Colwellia sp.
ATGATGTTAAAACCAAGTTGCTTTAATCGGGCTAGATCATCACTGGGGTTACCGCTTTTCCAAGCAATGATAAAATCAGGCTGTAAGGTGATTACTTTCTCTATTTGTAAACGTAAGTAATTACCGATCACTGGAATGCTTTTAGCTTGCTCTGGGTAATCGGCAAACGCTGTAGTACCAATTATTTGCTCACCTGCGCCTATATCATAAAGCATTTCAACTATGTGCGGAGAAAGTGCGATAATACTGGGCTTATGTTTGTTAGCTGTTTCAGCTAGGCTAGAAAAGCTAATGCCAATAAAAGTTAGTGCTAATAAATGTTTAATTATTTGTTTCATATTCTCTAATTACTTTTCTTTGTAGTTTTTCGCAACTTGTAACTGCTCATCACCAATCAATACCCTTTTGTGCTTTAACGCCGCTATCAAAGGCGTGCTTTATTGATTGAACTTCGCTAACCGTATCAGCTAATTCTATAATCGCTCTGTGGCATGCACGGCCAGTAATAATGACATGTTGATGCGCAGGACGATTTTTAAGTGCTGCTATTACTTCATCTAAATTTAAATACTTAAAACTAAGCATATAGGTTAACTCATCAAGTAAAACTACATCAATATTGTCATCACTTAGCAGTGCTTTACTTCGTTTCCAAACAGTTTGTGCTGCGGCAATGTCTTGCGCTTTATCTTGGGTGTTCCAAGTAAAACCTGTTGCCATAACATCAAAGTTTACACCTGCATTTTCAAGTAAGTTACGCTCTCCACATGCCCATGTTCCTTTAATAAATTGTACAACAGCCGCATTTAAACCATGACCGACCGCACGAGCTACTGTGCCAAAACCTGACGTAGACTTACCCTTACCGTTGCCAGTGATCACAATGATCAAACCGCGTTCTTCTTGAGCATCGTCAATGCGTTGGTCTACTTTTTCTTTGATCCCTTGCATACGGTTTTTATGTTGCGCTTGTTTGTTGTCTGTCATTTTTTGACCTTTGTAAGCTTAACGCCTTATTTAGCTTAAAGCGGCTATCTTGCTTGCCTTGTTTTAATAATGATAAATAAGAAGAATAAACTTCCTAAAGCGGAAGTAATTAT
>JAPYOP010000151.1 GCA_029938115.1 Colwellia sp.
CCGTTTATGGTCATTTGGTGGGTGGATGTCCAATCACCTTTTGGGTTGTATGAATAGGTGATATCAAATGCCGGACTTAAGCTCCATGCGCCATTTCTATCCATTAAGAACTCAGTGTTTTTTGTATGATCATCTTGGTTTCTAAAAACCACGTTAAATACCATGCGCAGAAACAATTGTTCTATTTCTGATTTTTTTAATTGTAATTCTTGGCCGGCAACGATTAATTGCTCGTATGAAGTGCCGTTTCTCATGTTAAAATCATAATGCCCAAGGCCACATAGGCTGCTTTTATGGATTTTCTCTCCATTAATACGATCAAACCGTTTTGTCATAAAGTGTGCCCGACCGCCTTCTTCAAGTAATTGGCACGGCGACATATTAATGCCCACACTTATTGCCAGCAGGTGATAGGCATATTCAATGCGGCTAAATCCTTTGGGGTCTGCTAATTCTTTGTCGCTATTTTCATTTATGCCGTCGAATTTTATTAACCAGCTATCAAACCCTTGGGTGGGTTTTTTATGTCCCGCCACAATGATGCCGGTAGCTTGATTCCAATTAATAATGGCCTTGGCTCTGGCGCCTCCCGCTGAAGTGCCAACTTGAAGTATGTGTGCCATTTCTTCGGTACCTAGCTCTGCTGTTGTGAGTTCATAGTTTTTTGAGCTCATTACCTTGTTTACAAGCTTCACTATTTTTTCTATTTCAATGGGCTCTTGGCTAATGTGTTGCTCGGTAGGGGAGGTGGTTGGGCTAAATTCCAGTGCGCCCATGGCGCGAGTGCCAATGTAGCAAAGGCGCTCTACGGGGTTGAAGCTATCGGGTGAACGTTTCTCTTTGATTAGCCACTGGTCAATAATGGCGTTACCGTATTTGTCGGGCAGTACATCCGCCAGTATACCAGGCAGGCCCTTGAATGTTTCAAATGAAAGTGCGGTAAAGCGGTAGGGTTCTTTTCTAACAGGCATCATTAAGGGTGCGACTTCAATGCCAAATTCTATGAACTCGGGTGTGTATTGAAAATCTGCGAATTGTCCTGTTTGATTCCAACTGATAACCGCGATATCGGTTCCCCATAATCTTACTTTGGCGAGCTTAATAGACATTATATTTCGTCTCCCCACTTAATTTTTTTATCATCAGATTTACGTTTATGGGGCTGCGCAGTCTGTGACCCTTTTGATTTTCCTGACGCACGGATTTTAGTGTTCTTTTTTTGTATTTCAAATTTCTCTATGGGTGTCAGCTCTGCCGGATCAGGCAGGGCGGTATAGAGCAGCCCAAGTAAGTCTAATGAATGTAGATATTTGAAAAGTACCGAGCTATTGCCGCCCTCACTGGCCTCGATTTTTTGCAGGGCTTTTACGCTAATGCCCGCAATTTCGGACTGATCCGTTTGCGATGTGTTGTTTGATAGGCGTTGCTTTCTGCCTGCTTGTGAAATGCGATTTAGCATTGATGTCACGGCTTGTTCGGCCGTTTGATGGGGCTTCTTCATAATAAGTGTTTTTACGCCTGTTATGCGTGATAATAAGCTTAATAGGAATTATTGCACTTATTGATGAGAAGTAAAGGTTGCTAGGGCTTAATAAGCGTTAAAACGGCTATTAATGGGTTTAATTGTGTTTTTTAGGCATATTTAAGCCTGTAATTGGTGTTGAGGCCTAGGCATAATATTTCTGGCAAAAACACAGCTCGCTCGGAAAAAATGCTAATAGCTTTTTTGGGGCTCCATGTGGTTGGGTGGTTTTAAATGGATATAGGGTCAATTTAGATTAACGTTGTGAGTGGCGTCTAGACAGGAAATGACATTTTTAAACATAGGCCGGCATCAGCCGTCTTAACTTCAATGATACCATTTAATAGCTGGGTGATAATGTTGTACGTTAAATACATGCCTAAACCGATTTTTCCATGGCTACCGCGCATCGTTGTGTAAAACGGATTAAATAACTCCTCTTCACCTTTAAGTGATAATCCAGAGCCATTGTCTTGATACTCAATGTCTATTGTTTGTTCATTTTTTTGTGCATAAATATAGATGTTATGTTGTTTGTTATGTGTGAAACCGTGATCTAGGCTGTTGCTGGTTAATTGGTGAATAACTTCACTAATGGCTTGATGGTAACTTGATAATTCTAACGTTTCAGGGCAGTCGATAGTAATATTAACGTTCATGTTATCAATGGCTTGTCTATTTCGCTCTATACCTATCTCTAAGGTGTTTAGCAGATTGTTACTTGATGATTGATAGTCAAGTTGGCTGACCGATATGTGCTTGAACTGTTGCAGTAATGTTCGAATTCGAAGCAAATTATCTTCAGTAAGCTCAAGTGATTCCACTTCCTGAGATAATATGTCTTGGAATATAGCGCGAGTCAGTTTTTTATCGTCGTATGAATGGGCTAGGTTATTTATTAAGTCTTTGATGTGGCTAAGACCGGTAATTGAGGATCCAAGCGGCGTATTCAGTTCGTGACAAATTCCAATGATGAGTTGTTCCAAGGAATTCATCCTATCTTTTGAGGCTTGATCTTTTAAATATTCATTTTCCTTTCGCTCAGTGATGTCAATCATTGAGCCTTCGAAGTATTCAGATTCACCGTCGCGATTAAGTGCCGGGCGCATAGACAAAGACACCCAAACATTTTTTCCGCTAAGGTGTTTTACTTGGTCTTCAAAATCTACCAGTTCACCTTTTTCTCTCATTATTCCTATAAGTTTTTCTGGTGCACTAAGGTCAACTGAGATGTCGGAGATGTTGCTTGATATATTCGAATGCATTAATTTATCAATAGATGTGTAACCTAAAATATTGCAAAACGCTTGGTTAACGGACATTACTTCACCCGTTTTCTTAATTTGAAAAATACCTGAAACAGACTCGCTATAAAGTTGTTTGTATCGATTTAAATTTATTATGCTGTCATTCTGGGCGTGTATGAGTTGCTTTTTGGCGGAATCAATTTTCTGGGCTAGCGCCAGTGAAAGAACAACCATTTCTATGAAGAATCCTAGCTGGTAAGCGTGTTGAGTGAAGAAGTTGTTTGGTAATAAACCCAAACTCTTTAAATTGCTGCTGACTAAACCTACCATAAATAGGGCCACGGCGACCGTGAAGTACTGTGCTGATTTATTCCCTTTTAGTGAAAGATGCATGCCTAATAGTAATGCTGATGTGTTCACCAATAGCGAGAATACAACCTCGATCGGAACAATTATGGAATAAGGCAGTATGGCTCCTAGAAATGGGAAAAATGAAACAATACTTAATAAACCAAGAAAATAATTTCGGTACCATGCTTGGGTTTTTAATACTTGAAGTAATTCCAGCATGAAGATAATGCTTGTAACTTGAATGAGTCCATTAAAAACAGGAAAAACATAATCGTTAAGCTGCGGGTTGTTAGGCCATGCATACTGAAAGGCTGCCCCATCATACGCGTAGGATGTGACCATGCAGGCAAATATGTGAATAACATAAAATAGGTAAACCCTGTCTTTAATTGCTACGAAGATAAACGAGTTGTAAAGCAGCATTAACCATAAAATGCCACTAACAAATCCTCTGAAAAAATTATTTGAATGCTCTTTTTGGGTAAAGTGCTTTTTGCTTATAAAGTCGATGGGGATATCCAGTGCACCGCCTGAGGCTGCTCGTAAGTAGACTGTTAATGTTTCTCCTTGTTTTAGTGAATATGGAAAAACAAAATCAATGTGGTTTGATTTTCGGCTATCAAAATTCCGAGCATCTCCGGTTAGAACGGGCGGCAGTTTTTTGTTGTCGATGAAACTGTAGTTGTCTAAATAATCTATAAGTGGATAGGGGATATGAAGGATATATTCGTCTGTGTGGCTTACTTTTATTGAAAATCGTAACCAGACGGCTTCAGAGCGAAAACTGAAATTGATGCTACTGCTGGTGATGGCCGTCCATCGATTGGAATCTATTACCTCATCTAAATGAAGGTTTAAGCTTTCATCAAACAAAAAATCAACCTCGGTGGAAAGTCGGTGGCTGTTTGGCTCATTGATGATGGTTACAGGGGTGGCTTTTGAATATAAGGAGGCCATAACCAAGGAAATGATTATAAGGACGCGGAGTTGAGTAGAGAGTGAGTAGCTCATTAACCCTCACGTGTCATTTGAGTACTATTATGTAGTAAAGCTTAGTCTAGGTTGTGGCTGTTTGATAATCTAATTACGTGTCTATTTATGTCTTGCATCTGAAATATTATTTATGGGGCATAAGTGGGTAGGCTGTAGGTGTTGGTGACATGTCCCGTCAATTTAAATGCGTTAATACTGTGGTGATTATGGTTAATACCAAAAACCAAAACCAAAACCAAAATCTTAGTGTTTGTTGTGGCTTGTCTCGCGGCTACTGTTAATTCTTATGCTGAAGTGCAAGCTAAGTTTCCTGAGCCAACAGATGATATTAAGTTTTTGTTTGGGTTGGGTGGTGGCTTTGATAAGTCTGCTTACCTAGGTGAGCGGGCTCTCACTGAACCATCTTTAGCGTTGGCTATTTATTCAGAAAATTTATATGTGGATTTTCATGAGATATCTTACTCTTTTAA
>JAPYOP010000152.1 GCA_029938115.1 Colwellia sp.
TATGCGCGTTATAGTCATTGTTTTGCTGTCTCTGTCAGCTTTAGGTGCTTGGTATTTAATCCCCGAGCAATCGTTACTTGCCAACAATACCCTGAGTGTTCGCGGACAGCAGGAAATTGCGAGTATTAATGCTGAGAAAAGTAGCAAGGCTCGCCAGGATTCAATAAACATAGATTTTGAAAAAACGTCTTTAAAAGGCACTGACATTGATGGATTGTACCCAGTTGATGAACAGGGTAATTTAATGTTCAGTAAAAGCATTAAATATCGCTTTGAATATTTCCTATCAACATTAGGAGAGTTTCCATTAGAGCAGGTATTGCAAATGGTGCGTGATGATATAGAACTTAATCTTACCGATCCTGCTAAAAAACAAGCACTCTCTTTATTTGAAGATTACATCGCTTATAAATATGCATTATCTGAATTAGAAGGCTCTTTTGTTGCCAGTGAAAGCTACGAGAGTCGGGATACCCAACAATTACGCTTTCAATTACAGCAGCTAAGGGATAAACGTCGTGAGTATTTTTCCATCGATGCGGTAGATGCCTTTTTTGGTTTTGATGAACTTTATGACGATTTTGTATTAACCAGTCTTGAGATTAAACAAAGTCAGCAGTTAAGCGCTACGGAAAAAGAAGAACAGTTAGAATCGTTACGCTTAAGTTTACCCAGTGAGGTGCAACAGATGCGTGATGAAACCACACGCATAAGCCATGTCTTTAAGTTAACACAAGAGATGAAAGCAGAAGGGGCCAATCAAGAGGATATCTTTGATTACAACAGCCAGCAATTTGGACAGCAAGCCGCAGAGCGTTTAAAGGTCTTAGATGAACACCGGCAAGCTTGGCAACAAAAAGTGAAGGGTTACTTAATTAGCAAACAAGAAGTATTAGATCAAGAGGACTTGAGTGAGACTCAGAAAAATGAAAAAATTGAGCAGCTTAAAGATAGCCAGTTTAACGATAAAGAAAAAAATCGATTACCGGCTTTTGAAATTATGCTGAAAGATTAGCGCCTTTAAGAATGCTTTTAAGTTCATCAAAAAGTACAGGATTACTAATAAGTAAGTTTTCAGAGTATAGCTCTACAGGCTCTCCCTTAGGTACATCCACGAAATGTCCACATTTAGCGCCTGCTTCTCGGGCAATCAATATTGCCGCGGCACTATCCCAAACACTGACGGTTTCGTAATAAGCATCCAAACGGCCCATCGCCACCCAGCAAATATCTAGGGCGGCACTGCCAATGCGACGAACATCGGCACAGTGGCTTAAAATGGCTTCCAGGCTACTCATTAACTGAGGTAATTTCCCTTTTTTATCATAGGGGAAACCCGTGGCCACCAGTGCTTTGTTTAGTTGTGTTTTATCACTGCATCGAATGGGTTGATCACTTAACCAAGCTCCTTGATCGCGAATAGCGGTGAACATTTCTGCTTGAAATGGACAATACACAACAGCCACTTGAACTTGACCCTTAACACAGTACGCGATACTAATTGCCACTTGTTGATGGTAGTGGGCATAATTGACGGTGCCATCTATAGGATCGATAATCCATAAAGGCGTATCACTGTATTCAATTGAGGATAAATCAGGGTTGGATTCTTCAGACAGAATTTGGTGATCGGGATATTTTGTCTGAATAGCTTCAATAATTAATTGGTCGCTGGCAATGTCGGCATCAGTGACCAATTCTATATGTTGCTTGTAAGAGGTTTTTAACTGTCGGCTTGCGCGCATTTGTACAATTAAGTCGCCTGCTTGTTCAGCCACTTTGGTGGTGAAATCCAATATAGATTCAAGATTAGCCATTGAAGTATCTTATTGTAATTTGACATGAATAAGTAGGGATTAACTTAAAAGTGATTGTACGGTTTCATTACCATTAATGTACAGAGAATAAAAAGTTTCTTTTTCAACCGGGCGGCTGAAATAGTACCCTTGATAAGAATCACACCCCTGTTCCTTGAGTATATTAAGCTGAGGTTTCGTCTCTATTCCCTCAGCTAGGACTTTAAGGTTGAGGTTTTTTGCCATGGCAATAATAGCTTTTACCATTGCTACATCTTCTTGATTATTTTCAAGGTTAAGCACAAAAGCCCTATCAATCTTAAGCTTATTTATAGGCAAGTACCGCAGGTAGCTTAAACTTGAGTAACCTGTACCAAAATCATCAATAGCAAAAAATATCCCCAGTTCACAGATCTCACTTAACAAGGGTTGAACAAAGTCGATATTCTCCATTAATAAGGTTTCGGTGATTTCCAGTTCCAAAGTATTGGGTTTTATATTGTATTGCTGTAAAAAATTTGCCATCTTCTGTGGGAAATCTTCAGTAATTTGCAAGGCCGATACATTGACGGCCATGGTAATTTCAGGTTTTATTTTTTGCCAGCGGGAGAGCTGGCTTAATGATTGGTGAATGATCCAGTCACCTAAGTCATGAATGAAACCGGTTTCTTCAGCGATAGGGATAAATTCAGCTGGGCTAATAAAGCCTAAGGTTGGATGCTTCCAACGAAGTAATGCTTCGGCGCCAATAACTAAACCGGTGTTAATATCTATTTGCGGCTGAAAATATAAATCAAACTGTTTATTTTCAAGGGCAGGAATAAACCCGTGTTCTATGTTAATTCGATGCTGTACCAGTTCGCCCATTTTTTTTGTAAAAAATTGATAGCCATCCCCTCCCTTGTTTTTAATTTGATACATGGCCGTATCGGCATAACGCCATAATACATGGCTGTGAGTGCTGTCACTGGGGCATAAACTAATGCCGATAGAGCAACTAGTACGAAGTTGATAAGAATCAATATTAAAAGGCTTACGCAAAGCTTTATTTACCTGTTGGGCAAGTTGAGCGACTTCATCTGAATTTTCATTGAAGCGAACCAATATGACAAACTCATCCCCCCCCATACGTGCTAAAAAATTCTCATCAGGGATTAAGCTTTGTAATCGAGAGGCGACCTTTCTTAGTAAACGATCACCTAGTTGATGTCCAAGTGAATCGTTAATGTTTTTAAATCGATCTAGATCAATGAATAACATGGCAAACTGCTCATGTTTTCGATTACAGTCATCCACCGCATTCACAAGTTCATCATTAAATTTGTAACGGTTGTACAGCTCAGTAAGAGGGTCTTGTATGGCTAAATACTCTATTTGCTGGCGCACTAATTCTCGCTCGGTAATGTCTAACATGACCCCTTCTATGAAATGTTCATTAAGCCCCCCTTGAAAACAGCGGCCTCGGTCCAGTACCCATTTTTGTTCACCGTTTAAGGTGGAGATACGATAGATTAATTCAAACGGCTTTTGTGAAAAATGTGCCGCATGACTAAGACGTTGATATTCTTCCTTGTCTTCGGGGTCAATTAAATCAAATGGAGTGACCCCATGGGTTAAGAAGTGCTCTGGTGCATAGCCTAATAGTTGCAAGGAGCCAGGGCTGACATAATCGAGTTTTTTATCATCTAACCTTAAGCGATAAACTAAACCCGGTAAATTGCTGATAAGGCGCTTAAAATCGTTATCCTGCTGTTGGTGTTTTTTAGTTAATAGATTCTGTTGTTTGGATATGTTTTTTTGCTGTAATGATAATAAATAAAATAATACAAAAAACATTAATAGACCGAGTGTAAGCGCCATTAAAAAGAAGCCGCTGTGTTTTACCCAGTAATCTAAAAAACGCGGCGAATGTAAGCTCGCTATAAAGTAGACTTTTAGACTTGGGTAATAAAATACACAAGCGCTAACGGCTTCTATTTGTAAACCTCTTAAGTTAATCAAGCAATGATTGCCCTGACTTAGGCTAGCAGTAAATTTTTTAATCACAGGGCCATAAGAAAGCTGAGTAAGGTTCTTAAGGCTAGAAGCTTCAACTCGGCCATTTATGTTAATGACACTGAAGTAAAGCTGCGGGTCAAAATCTTGGCTAAAAGATTGAAGGTATTCATCTTTAATCTGACGTTCTTGTAAGCTTCGGGCAGGCCAGTGATGTTCAAACTGATAGGCACTGGCCTGAGTTTTGAATTCCAAACGGGAAAAAGCTTCCTGTTGCTTGGTTTCAAAGTCGTTAAATAGCAGTAAGCCCACGATAACCAACCACGTACTGGCCAGACATGAAAAAAGCGTAAAGCGGGAGTGATCTAGTAATAACGTCTTAAACACTATCCTGCCTAGTTGATGAGGCGTAAATACTCAGTATAGACAGTAATTGGTGGATGGGCTTGGTAATGTAGGGGGGAAAGTAGGGCAATAATCTGAACTCTAGGCTGTCGTTATTAGAGTGCATTTCCACGTATACAGACTAGATAGGTTGTTAAGGGTGTAATCAAGGGTGTAGGTCTAAAATCCCTTCATATAAGCTTACCAAGCGAAATTCATCAAACTCATCAAGATCTGGCACCGTGAATGAATCAATTTTATCAAGGGGTTGATAGCGCGCGTGTTGAAAGTTTTTAATACGGGAATCGGCCAGTAGTACCTTAGGGGCGTA
>JAPYOP010000153.1:0-1760 GCA_029938115.1 Colwellia sp.
GATTAGTTAGGATATTATCCTTTATCAAAGTGTCCAATGCCATTAGACCAGATCAGTAGCTTAATTGCGTTATATGAGCACAAAATATTCACTCAAGGTATTCTTTTGCAAATATGCTCTTTTGACCAATGGGGTGTTGAGCTCGGTAAAGGTCTAGCTAACAATATTCAAGCTGAATTAGCGAAATACAGCATTAGTGATAGTCATGATAGTTCAACAAAGGGTTTAATGAACTTCTTTCAAGAAAGTAAATCCACAAGAGCCCCCTAACCCACCTCTAATAAGCCAGTAATTCAAAACTATATAAGTCCGATCGCGAATACACTAAATCAGGGGTTAGTCGGTCTATCACTGTACTGCTCTTTAAAAAACAATGATAATAACAATGAAAAATAAAGAGTCCCTACTTTATGGTAATTAGTCCAGAAGAATGGCAAACATTAGATAAAATTGACTTTACTTAACCTGAACAGGTGCCGTTGAATTTCTTTCAACTATTTCAAAATCAAGAACATTTCTAAACTCACGACTGTTCGCCTTTGACAAATTAGAAAATTTACCTGAAGCAATAATATCAATGGCAAGTTCAGCCATTTGCTGAATAGGTTGTCTGACGGTTGTTAAATTTGGTGAAACAGAGACAGCAAGGTGACCATCATCAAAGCCCGCAATTGATAACTCTTCAGGTACAGAAATTCTTCCCATATGTGCAGCGGATAAAACCCCTGCGGCCATAGCATCGTTAGCAGCAAATATAGCAGTAGGTTTATCATCTAAGGACAACATTTTTTTAGCTGCCTCCATCCCTGAATCAACAGTAAACAACCCTTGCTCGATATAATACGGTGGTACATTAATTTGATTTGAACGAAGTGCATCTAAAAATCCTTGATACCGTAACCGACTCACCCCTTGATTTGGATTACCAATGATATGTCCAATTTTAGTATGCCCTTGCTTTATCAACATCTCTGTTATTTCAAAGCTTGCTTGATAGTCATCCATACAAATATAGGGTGATAAATTCAATTGAGTATCTGGAGCAATTCGAACAAAAGAAACGTTAGCTTGTTGGAGTGCGGTTAGTAACTTAGGATGGTTACAAATTGGTGGCAATAAAATAATACCATCAACTTGAGTGACTTCAATTAACTCTTTAACGGAAGCAAGTGATTTATCTATATCATCATCCACTTCATCGACGACTAAATGGTGACCCGTTGAACGACAGACTTTTAAACCACGTAAAAGGAATTTACTAAGATAAGAAGTATCTAAATCATCAAAATATAATAAACCAATAAAAAAAGACTTATTGCTTGCTAACCTACGCGCCGCAACGTTGGGTCTATAGTTCAACTCCTTAACTACTTTCATCACTATAGCTCGCTTGGCATCACTAACCTTAGCGTCTTGATTTAGAACACGGGATACCGTCATAGTTGATACACCTGCCTTTTCAGCTACATCTTGTATCCTTGCACGTTTGGGAGTTGTCATTCTACCTATCATTCCTTTTACTATTATCAATATGCAATTCTCTGCACTCTAACAAATACTGTTAGCGCTATCATTTAGTTTAGCATGTAGTTACTTTTCAAAATAGAATAAATTAGTTCTTGGTGGAGTTTTATCTTTATAACGGAATAGCACTGCGCAAGAGGTCATCATTTCCCTTAGGGTTTCATGTTTTTGGTATACGTTTACTTGTATTTAGGTGCGTGCTTTTTGATATATTTGCTGTGGCGCTAAGTATTCGT
>JAPYOP010000153.1:1860-4476 GCA_029938115.1 Colwellia sp.
TATTCGTATGATGTAGGACATGACCTGAACTATCTAAGTATGGTATAGATCAGGACTAAAAGACTATACAGTGCCAAAATCAGTTACTCAACAACAAGGTTTTTATTTCAGATTTTACCACTTTGAATACATTCTTTAGTAACTAAAAAATAGTCCTAAAAGGGCTGCGTATTGCCAGACGCTAGGTAATTTCATGTTCAACTAGAATAAAATGCCCCCTAAAGGCACTTTGAAGCTATTGAAGTATTACGTATTCTATTTTAGTAGCTTTTTTGTGTGGCTGTTTTCTTGGCAATCTTGTGCCCAAGAGTTATATATTGTTACCGAGCACCTACCTCCTTATCAAACCTTGAATAAGGACAATAAAGTTGAAGGCTTAGCTACTGAAATCATTCGCGCCGCTTTAGAGCTGACGCCATATAAATACCAAATACATATCTATCCTTGGTCACGTGCTTTTGTGATGGGTTCAGAAAATATTAATACCTGTATTTATCTTATTTCCAACAGTGCAGCGAGAGAAAATCACTTTCAATGGGTAGCTCCAATTGTTTCCACAAATGACTACTTTATCGCCCTTAGCAACCGAACTGACATCCAAGTAAGCAATATTGAAGAAGTTAAAAAATATAAGATTGCGGTATTAAAAGATGATAGAACTCATCATTTGCTGTTAAGGCTTGGTTTCGAAGAGAACAAAAATCTTTATGTCATCAATAATACATATTCGATGCTCAAACTGTTGATAACAAGAAAAAGTATTGACTTCATAGTGACCGATACGATTATGTTAAAATATAGAGCAAAATTTAACAATATTGACCCAAAGCTATTTAAAAGTTATTTTAAACTGAATAAAAATCCTGTTAGTTTAAATTTCGCTTGCAGTCTCAATACCCCAATCAAAACTATAAACACCCTCAAAGCAGCGATGAATAACATCAAAAAAAATGGTATCTACCAAAAAATCTTACAAAAATGGCAGCTTTAAAAGAATGGACTATAGCAAAAAAATATCTTTTAACAAGGTAAGTGAACTCCTCCAACAACCTTAGCCGAATGAAATTCATGTCCGCTTTATGATTATAAACTTCACATGCATTTCATGGGAAACTTTATGTCAACAATACGCACAAAGAACCTTATTAGCCAACGGTGGAACGGCTACTTACCGCTCTTTAGAGACTGATATTACAAGGTAATTCATCAGGTTACGTAAAATACCACACTCTTTATTTGGCTCTGGTGCATTGAGAAATTCTTAGATTGAAAAGTTCGGAGGTCAGCTTTCGTATCTTTGTGATCATTAGAACCTTCTTCAGTTAGCCAAAAGCGGAAGTTAGCATTTCAGTAAGTAACGTCAAGTTTAGGTTTTAAAATTTTTGTGTTTGGATTTCAAGTAGTCTACTATATTCAAAGTAAGTGTTACTTTTCTTGGACTTTCTTCTATTGATTCTTTTTTCGAAAAAAATGTTCCGCAAGGTAACCTTTTTCTTTGCAATCATCATGTTTGGCCTACCTTCTATAACGTCTGCCTCAACCCCCATAATAGTAAAAGTTGCAGTCAATGAATATGCAGCAAAGTATTACCAATCACAACTCAAACAGAAACATAAAAAAGCGGTAGAATTTACTGCTATCGACATAAAATCTATGGGCCGAGACGTTATTAGCCTGATTATCTTTGTTCAAGCACTGGATAGAGCTGGATTAGCAGTAAATTTTGAATTTGTCTCAAGCCCTAACCCACAAAGAAATGGTGCATTGGTGCAAAGTGGCGCTGTGTTGCTTTCCATGAGAACATTTGCTGAAGGTTACACGCCAAAAGACACGTTAAAAAGCTCTCCTCTGCTTGACTCCGAGCACAGCTTAAGAGGTGTTTTCGGCTTAAAATCAAACCATGCCTTGATGAAAGTAAAGACTCTCGAAGAGTTAAGGGAATTTAGTGCCGTTACAAACCATGCGTGGAAAAATGAAATTAAATTCCTACAAGGAATCGGACTACCAAAATTAGAGTTATCACATAGTAGAGAGAGTATATTCAAGCACATTGCTTTTCGAAACATTGATTTTACTATATTAGCCCTTACGAATTCTCAATCCCCCGACTTACAAATACGATTCGCAGATATAACACTTGTACCCGTACCTGGGTTGCTAATCATGAAAAAGAACACATATCAATTTATTATTGCTGAAAATCATCCTGATGGTCAAAGAGTTCATCAAACACTTGAAAAAGGACTTGGCATGATGCGGGAACAAGGATTGATAAAAAAATACTTTCAGCAATTAATCCCACATAGATCTGATTTACCCAATTGGAAAATACTAAATCAAGCTGATGCTGACGAAAATGACGGTTCGTGAAAGCCAGACGCACTGACAGATGGTTGATTATTCAAAATAAATAATCAACAGAAAACTCCATGTAAAATAGTTTAACCTAACGAGCGAAATATGACACAGACAAGTCATCAAAATGAAATAGTGAATCGTCGGCTAACGTGTCTAAGCGAACAAAACTTGCTTAATTTTGATGGTTAATTTATGTCAGTAAGGTGGTAATAGTTAGCGTTTTAAGATGACTTACAACTGACTATATAGCGCTTACAG
>JAPYOP010000061.1 GCA_029938115.1 Colwellia sp.
TGTCCTGATGAGAAAATAGCGAAATCAATTGCTCAACATTTAGTTAAAGAAGAGTAATACCAAGTTGATTAAGTTCTTTTCCACTCAGCGAGAATTAAAAGGCTTAGAGGCAAGGCATTGATTGAAGATAATGGTTATTCCCTTGTCAAAATCAATAACGTAGCATGTAAGCCTTTTAAACTCGCCCTTGGGAGCTTGCTCAATGACCACTAACATCGTTAAATTTATTTGATTTAGAGTGACTAGACCTAAACAAATTCGCCTTGTTATTGAACATCGAGCATAACTCTGAGTTAGGAAGAAATTTAATCAAATTGGTATTAGCCGCATGCGTCAACATATTACCCAACATAACGTCAATATATCATTGGCAGGGGGAGTTGCAGTGTGACGAAGAAGTACAACTATTAATAAAAACTAATAGTGATAAATTTACACTGTTAAATGCACGAATTAATGAATTACATCCCTTTGATGTAGTTGAAGTGATTGCCTTGAACATCCAGCAAGGCGATAAGCACTATTTGAACTGGATCTGTGAATCTTTGAAGTAGACTTAATGAAAAAATTATCGTCGTTTTTTAACTTATCTTTAAGTAAGCCGCTAAACATGTTTATGGTTGTTTTAGCAATATTAGCTTTGCTGTCTATGCCAAGCCAGGCTCAGCAGTCTATTTTTGACACTTCGGATTCATCACTATTTAGTAATGATGATGAGTTTTTAAAAGTAGACCAAGCATTTGTTTTTAATTTTGATCAGCAAAATAATCAATTACATATCAGTTTTGATATCAGTGAAGGTTATTACCTTTATCGTCATCAATTTAAATTTACTAGCGAAAATACTCGTTTATCAGCTGTAGAACTACCTCAAGGTATTGATCATGATGATGAATTTTTTGGTGTTCAACAAATTTATACCAAGCAATTATCTTTCACTATCAATATTGAGGAAGCCGGTGAGCACGCTTTAGTTACTGTGCGCTATCAAGGATGTGCGGATAAAGGCTTATGTTATCCTCCCACTAAAAAGATTATTGCATTAGATGAGGTGCTTTCACAAGCAACTAGTAATAACCCTGCAGCTATATTATCAGCCTTGAATGTAGCTGAAAGCGATTCAGTTTCTACTGCAGTAAGTTCTAATAGTAAGGCAGTAATACCAGCGAGTGAACAGCACCAATTAGCCGATATGCTAAAACAAGATAGCTTGTTGCTCACTTTAATTGCATTTTTTGTTGGCGGTTTATTACTCTCTTTTACCCCTTGCGTATTTCCAATGTACCCAATTTTAACGGGAATTATTGTTGGCGCAGGCAAAGATCTAACTACCCCCTTAACCACAAGAAAGGCTTTCACTTTATCCTTTTTTTACGTACAAGGTATGGCGGTTACTTATACTTTGTTAGGTATTGTTGTTGCACTTGCTGGCGCACAGTTTCAAGCTATATTTCAACACCCTTACGTGTTAATTGCGATGAGTGCTTTATTCATATTTTTATCACTTTCAATGTTTGGCGTATTCAATTTAGCACTGCCGGCTAGTTGGCAAAATAAGTTAAACAATATTAGTAATAAGCAAAAAGGTGGCTCCATTTTTGGTGTTGTGATGATGGGCGTTATTTCTGGCTTAGTAGCCTCTCCTTGTACAACAGCGCCTTTAACTGGCGCCTTATTATACATTTCTCAAACGGGTGATGTGGTATTAGG
Source organism: Colwellia sp. (assembly GCA_029938115.1). GTDB lineage: Bacteria > Pseudomonadota > Gammaproteobacteria > Enterobacterales > Alteromonadaceae > Colwellia. The sequence continues at coordinate 1,711 of JAPYOP010000061.1, forward strand.
TGCTTCAGCTTTATATGCGTTAAGTTTAGGCATGGGGTTACCTTTGTTAATTTTAGGCAGCTCTGGCGGTAAGTTACTACCTAAAGCGGGCGCTTGGATGAATATTATCAAAAATGTTTTTGGTTTATTACTATTAGCCGTACCAATTTTTTTATTAGAGCGCTTTATTCCTGAAGTTGCCAGTCAAGCATTATGGGCATTGCTAGTATTAGGTGCAGCGAGCTATTTTTATGTTGCCAACCAAAATTCAGCTTTAGATAAACCCAAAGGTTTTGGCTTTGGCTTACGTTCATTGTTGATCTTTTTAATGATGTTTTTAGGCGCAAATATGGCTTATCAATTAGTTATGACTAACAATAGTCAAGTAGCGATAGAGGGAAATCAAAACAGTCAAATGCAACACTTTAAGCAAGTATCATCATTGAAGGAATTACAGGAAGCTATAACACAAGCCAATCAGCAAGGTAAAACAGTAATGCTAGATTTATATGCTGACTGGTGTGTTGCTTGTAAAGAGTTTGAACAATACACCTTTCCGGATAAAAGGGTACAGCAAGCGCTTGCTAATTCTGTGTTGTTACAAATTGATTTAACAGAAACAGGCGCCGATAGAAACATTGAGTTAATGGAACATTTTAACGTATTTGGCTTGCCATCAATTTTGTTTTTTGATTTACAGGGTAAAGAGTTAAGTCAGCAACGTATTACTGGTTTTATGGGCGCGGAAGAGTTTAGTGCTCACATTGAAGCGATATTTTAAATAACCCAATACAACTAAAATCTCACCTACAGAATATGCGTTTTTTGTAGGTGAGCATTTACACTCACATAAAATATAAAGCTATCGTTATACCGCTTTATCTGTTCGCTTCTCTACTTGGGTTTTCCAGTAACCTTCATGAATGTGGTTTTTGATGAATTCAGCTAATTCTATTTCCGGCACTGGTTTTGAAAAATAATAACCTTGAATTAAATCACAGTTATTTTCAGTTAGACTACGTAATTGTGCTGCAGTTTCAACACCCTCTGCAATAACCGTTAATTCTAAGTTTTTTACCATGGCAATAGTCGACATAATAATTTGATAATCAGCATGGTTTTCTAACATGCCAAAAACAAAGCTTTTATCAATTTTAATCACATCTATAGGCATTCTTTTGATGTAGGCTAATGACGAATAGCCGGTGCCAAAATCGTCAATAGCAAAGCTAAAGCCCATAGCTTTTAAGCTGTCCATCATTGCAATTGTATGATCAATATCTTTAACTAAGGTTTGCTCGGTAAGCTCTAACTCAAAAGTTTGAGCAGGCAATGAAAATTTATCAAGTAAGCCTTGTAAATATTCGGGTAAATTAGCATCAACAAATTGCCCTGCTGAAAGATTAATAGCAATTCTTGTATCAATTAAGCCTTGCTCCTTAATCATGATAGCTAACTCAAAGCAGCGATGAATAATCCAATAACCAAGCTCAATCATATGTTGAGAATTTTCTAAAATAGGAATGAAATCTTCTGGTGAAATCATACCTCGTTCAGGGTGTTGCCAGCGAAGTAAGGCTTCAAAGCCATATATTTTTTTATCTTTCGCACGTAATTGCGGCTGTAAACTCAGGCTAAACTGTTGTTTTGCAAGCGCTTGGCGAACTTCACCTTCTAACATGACTCGGTGAGCAACTCGCTGATACATTTCATGATGATAAACATGATACTGACCACCGCCATTATCTTTGGCTTCATACATCGCTATATCTGCATGAGAAATTAAGTCATCCGCTTTTTCATCAAAAGACTCTGTGTACGAAATACCAATACTTGTAGAGACGTAAAAGATACTGGAACCTAATCTTATTGGTTCTTTGAATTGTGCCAGCAGCTGTTCGGCAATATTAATAGCATTATGAACCGACGCTAAATTGCCCAGCACCACTACAAACTCATCACCACCAAAACGACAAGCTAAGTCAACATGACCAACACTTAAACGTACTCGCTTTGCCGCTTGTATTAAAAGCTTGTCACCTTCAGTATGGCCATTACTATCGTTTACTTTTTTAAAGTCATCTAAATCTAAAAATAGAACAGCAACACCACCGGGGTATCGACCAATATTGGCAATGGTTTTTCGTAGCTGATAATTCAACATATTACGATTAGGCAGCCCTGTAAGCAGGTCATACATGGCAATATTTTCTAATTCTTTTGTTTTTTGTTCTACTTCTATATTGAGCTGCTCTAATTCATAACTTAGCTCCAGCGCTGAACTAGTGAGAACATCTAATTCATCAGAAAACAAAATGGGTCTTTGTAGTTTAACTTGTCGAAATTTATCAAACTTTTTATTTGCAAGTAGAGGAAGAGCGCTTGATAAGCGTAATAATCGTTTAGTAAATGGTCGGGCGACAAAGTAAACAAAAAAACCTAACACAAAAAATATGCCACTGAGGGATATCAAAAACTGCTGCCGATACTGAGTACTTTTCTCAGTAAATGGTGTTACGTCATCAATTAAAGATAAGTAAAATGCCCGTTGCTCGTTTTGTGCTAATGGTAATAAGTTAATTAAATAATTTTTCTCCTGAAGGTCAAGTTGTAAACCTTGCTTAAGCACTACATCTAAATTGGTTTCAGTATTCACATCAAGCAGTGACTGTGCTAACTCCATGTTTGATGAAGAGACAATATCTACATTGTTACCTGTTCCATCAGGTTCCATAGGAAAACTAATCACAGCAACGTCACTATTTAATGAGGTATTTATTGCATATAACATATCAACAAGACTCGCACTCATTGTAACGACAACGACCTCACCTTGATTGTTTAATAACGGTAAACTAAGTAATAATTGGCATTGCTGTTGGCAATAAATTTGATGATTGGGGTGCTGAAGTCTAAGTACTTGCTCAATATTTTCTTGCACTACTTCGGGCATAACTGATGTAACAAAAAGCGTTTTTTTATTGGCATCCACTAACCAAACATTTTCAATGTTAAGGTTGAGCTGTAAACCATCAAATTGATTAGCTAGCTGATTCGCAAATAAAGTAAAATCATTTTGTTGTGAAAACTGAGTGATTTCAGCAAAAGATTCAAGCCAAACATTGAGTTTTGAACGCAAAATATCGCTGTGTAAGGTAAATTGCGCTTGACCTCTGTCTAAAGTGTTTTGTTGATATTGTTTGTAATCATCTTGCAAACGCGATAAGGATAATGCTGAAAACCCTATAGCTAAAAACAATAAAGTTGAAACTATCAATAACAATAGCTTAGTTGGTACACTAATAAATTTTTTTGTCATCAGTAAACCTCCCTGTTAGAACCAATACATCAGTTGAATAGCCCAAAGTTGCCAGCTTTCATTGCTGTTAATTCTTGGGTTGGGTAAAACGACAGGAGTAAGCCTTCCTGCACCTTGAAACCAGTGATACTCAAGTCTTAAGCGTAAATTACTTGAAAAATCATATGACAATCCAAGCGTTGAATCTTTATGATAACCGAAATAAGCCGGAACAAGGCCACCTGTTTCTTGCTCTAGTTTTTTACCTTCTTTGTCATCTCTATCACTATAAAAGCTTTCATAGCGCGCTAATAAAGTTAAGTCATTACTAACCTTATATCGAGATTGAATGTACATACCTTCACCGACAGGCGCCTTAAAATATAAAGGATGATAAAAGCCTGTTGTGGTAAAGTGTTCTTGATAAACTTCACCGCTAAACTCCCAGGTTTCGCCCTCATACAATGCATTCATAGTATAAAATTGAAAATCAAAGTCACCATCAAAAAATAAATCACCGTTATCATTAGCTTGATAACTAAAAATAGAATCTAAGTAAGATACTCCAAATCGCCACGATGAAAAAGCGGGCTGCCAATAAATGCTTGCTTGTACATCTGAGTCTTGCTTAACGGAGCCTTGGGCAAACTTACTTAAAATAATCTCGGCTTGCTTATCAGAAATTTGTGAAGTGCCATAACTTACATTAAAATCAAAATTTCCATAGTTGTCATCACTGTGGCTAATTTTTATTGCTGCGCCATCACCGCCCACCGCAATGTCTCGAAAACCGTCAAAATAAACCGATTGAGGTATAATGATACTAGGACGTGCAAATGGAATATCTCTAGAACTAGAATATAACCAGTGATTATTTTTAAAACGTCCTAAATAGACATTAACTTGCCAGTTTTCGCTCTCGTATGCTGACCAATCGAGTAAAGCATAATCAACTCTAATACCTTCTTCATACCGGTTACCGCCATTTAAATATACAATTTGTCCTGCTAACCTAAAATTAGAAGTCAACTGATACGAGCCATTAATGCCAAGCTCAGTTAGTTTTGGTGATAATGAACCATCATCATTAACAAAATCACTACCATCAACATCAATTATCCCTTGCGCGGCAAAACCGTGAAATTGAAAGTCTTGATCTGCCGCTTTAACATTGAGAGTTAAAAGGGTAAATAGAGTAGTTAACACCACAAAAAATAATTTTTTCTTAGGCATAAAAATCATTTTAACCTTTAATTTTAATAACATGCACCGTCTCCTCATCCTTGATACTTTCAACATAACCAATAGCGCCTGGTGTACTTCTTACGGCATTAATAAGCTCTTCTGGTGTGTTTAGCAAAATTGGTGCCACTCCTAAACCAGAATAGGTTAATTTATTCCAGATTCGGTCAAGTTGATAAGGAAACATTTGTAAGCGCTCTTTACTGAAGCGTAAATGAAGAACGTGTTGTCTAGGTAAAACAAAGACAGTAATTCGACGACCGTCTGGCCACTGTATTTGCCGCATAGTGTATATGCGCCGTAGTTGTGAAGTAGTTAATAGTGATTCACTAACAGATGAGTGTGCAATAACTTCAACAGCATAAACTGTTGAGCTAATACAAACTAATGATATTAGTAAACATAAAGAATAAAGTGTTTTGATAATACAGTCCTTTTATACTCAACAATATCCAAATAAGAAAATTGATTAAGCATTTACCAACTATTAAGCGGGGGGATTTAATAGTTTAGGTAATTTGTACTAGCTACAATGATTCATAGCTTATTGAAAATATTACACAAAGATAATATTCATAAACAAGATATCAGAAGTTTGCTAACGGTTACAACTATTTAATTGATAATTTCAATCAAACTGTAACTCTGAAACGATAGGTCTTCTGTTATCTTTTTGAATTTAAACAATAAGCTTATTGTTTTCAAGTGCTTTCCCAATTAATCCTATAAGGTGTAATCCCTTTTAAAACAGCACCTTAAAATATAAAGCCACTTTGTGATTGTAGTAAACAATCACTTAAAATACCAATATTAACCTGCATCAAAGAGGTTAGACCTGTATTTTGCTGCTATATTCTGCGAAAACACTATAATAATCGCCAATATTAAAAAAATCGATATTTTTATTCACAGCAAGAATGTTTTGTGTAATTATTATTAATAATTTTCTTTTATAGGTGTTTTTAACGAAGATGAGTACAAAGTTTAAAGTTTTAGTGTTAAATGGCCCTAATTTGAACATGCTTGGTAAGCGTGAACCTGAAGTTTATGGTGCGCAAACACTCGATGAAATAATAGAGCAATTAACAATACAAGCACATGATAAAAAGATAGCGCTTTCTCATTTTCAGTCAAATGCTGAACATTTATTGATTGAAGTAATACATCAATCCTATCAAAAAATAGATTTTATTATTATTAACCCAGCTGCATTTACCCATACCAGTGTCGCAATTCGTGATGCTCTATTATCGGTCGCTATTCCATTTATAGAAGTTCATCTATCAAATGTTCATGCGCGGGAAGAATTTCGACAGCACTCATATTTGTCTGATGTTGCTCAAGGCATCATTTGCGGTTTAGGAGCACAAGGCTATAGCTATGCGCTTGATTCAGCAAAAATATATTTAGAACAGCAGAACAAACATTAACAGTTAATGACTTGTCATTAGCTTACTATTATTTTAAGCACAACGAACATAAGGTATTACAATGGATATTCGCAAAATTAAAAAACTGATTGAGCTAGTAGAAGAATCTGGCATCACTGAATTAGAAATCTCTGAAGGTGAAGAGTCAGTACGTATTAGCCGTGGCGCTCCAGTAGTTGCAGCCGCTCCTATGATGCAACAAGTCGCTCCTATTGCCGCTGCAGTTGCCGTAGCGCCAGCCGCCGAAGCTGCCACTCCTGTAGTATCAGGTCATATACTGCGTTCTCCTATGGTAGGAACTTTCTACGCTTCAGCTTCTCCTGATTCACCTTCTTTTGTTGAAGTTGGCCAACATGTAAATGCTGGTGATACTTTATGTATCCTTGAAGCAATGAAAATGATGAACCAAATTGAAGCAGATAAATCAGGTGTTATTAAAGAAATTCTAGCGGAAAACGAAGATGCTATTGAATTCGATCAACCGCTATTCATCATTGAATAAGCCCAACCAAAAAGGGTCATTCCATGTTAGATAAAGTTGTTATTGCCAATCGTGGCGAAATTGCCTTAAGAATATTACGCGCTTGTAAAGAGCTCGGTATTAAAACCGTTGCTGTACATTCAACTGCCGATAAAAACTTAAAGCATGTGTTATTAGCAGATGAAACCATTTGTATTGGTAAAGCATCTGCGCTTGATAGTTATTTAAATGCGCCAGCAATTATTACTGCAGCTGAAGTGACTAATGCCGTAGCTATTCATCCCGGTTATGGTTTTTTGGCTGAAAATGCAGATTTTGCTGAACAAGTAGAAAAATCTGGTTTTGCTTTTATTGGTCCTAAAGCGGAAAGCATACGCATAATGGGCGACAAAGTTGCCGCTATACGCTCAATGAAAGCTGCGGGCGTGCCATGTGTACCAGGGTCAGACGGTCCATTAACTGATGATGACAATGCCAATAAAGCGCATGCTAAACGCATCGGTTATCCAATTATAGTTAAAGCTGCCGGTGGTGGTGGTGGTCGCGGTATGCGTGTTGTTCGCACTGAAGAAGAGTTAGTTGACTCTATCGCTTTAACTAAAAAAGAAGCAGGCACTATTTTCAAGAATGACATGGTTTACATGGAGAAATTCCTTGAAAACCCACGTCATGTTGAAATCCAAATTATGGCTGACGGACAAGGTAGCGCTATTCACTTAGGTGAGCGTGATTGTTCAATGCAACGTCGCCATCAAAAAGTTGTTGAAGAGGCGCCAGCTCCGGGTATCACGCCAGAAATGCGCGCCAAAATTGGTGAGCGTTGTTGTAATGCTTGTATCGAAATTAACTATCGCGGTGCGGGTACTTTTGAATTCTTGTATGAAAACGGTGAGTTTTATTTCATTGAAATGAATACCCGTATTCAGGTTGAGCACCCGGTAACTGAAATGATCACCGGTGTTGATTTAATCAAAGAGCAATTACGTGTTGCGGCTGGTCAACCATTATCTTACACCCAAGATGATATTAAGGTTTCTGGCCATTCAATAGAATGTCGTATTAATGCTGAAGACCCGCGTACTTTTATTCCTTCACCGGGTAAAATTACACGTTTCCACCCACCGGGTGGCTTAGGCGTTCGTTGGGATTCACATATATACGCTGATTATTCTGTGCCACCACATTATGACTCAATGATTGGTAAATTAATTACTTGGGGTGATAATCGTGACGTTGCTATGGCTCGTATGCGAAATGCTTTATCTGAACTAGTCATCGATGGTATAAAAACTAATATTACCTTGCATCAAGATATTTTAAACGATCAGGGTTTTGTTAATGGCGGTGCTAACATTCATTATTTAGAGAAAAAATTAGCAGAAGCTGAATAATTAATAAATTTAGTAGCCATGTAGATGACTCAAGATTAAGTTGTAGGTCGATGCTTGCCTCGACAAAAAGCGTTTTGTCGTTCGTGTTGACCTATAAATGATTAATGCTTATTTGGTACTGTTTTCTTGAGCCAAGTGCATAGTCGCGATAAACTATTAATATAATAAAAAGCTCTGTATTTACAGAGCTTTTTTGTTTCATAAAATTCAATACTGCCAAGCTGTATAAGTAATATAACGAGATAAAACATGACAGAACAACCAGAAAAACCTATTCCACCAGCCGATGATGATTGCTGTGGCGGCGGTGCTTGCAATCCTTGTGTGTGGGATCATTATTATGCAGAATTGCAAAAGTTGCGCATCGAACAAGCAAAATTAAAAGAACAGAAACAAGAACAAGAATAAACTCATCAGGTCATTATAGAAGGTGACACTTCTCCAACATAAACTAATGTAACTTCAACTTTGCGACATTTTGTCACACTGCAAAAACTAAAAAATATTCTACTATAGCGGCAGTTTAAATAATAAAAATTTTACAACCCTATGAATAGAAAAATAAAAATATCTTTGCTGTCTCTTCTTATTGGTCAATATTGTGGTTCTGTTTTTGCTGAAACACCTGTTATGGATGATGAAGATGACGTCTACGAACGTATTACCGTCACCGCATCACGCCAAGAGTCTTTAGACACAGACTTGGCAATGTCAGTAAAGGGTATAGGTAAAGATGAACTAGCTCTTGATAATGGTCAGCATGTGGCTGAATCACTTAACAGTATTTCAGGGGTGTTAATTGACCAACTCTCCGGTGGACAAGGCCATAAGGCAGCCATTAGAATGCCAATGAACACAGGTGGTTACTACTTGTATTTACAAGATAATATTCCACTGCAATCTGCTGCTTTTTTTAATCATAATGCCTTATGGTGGTCTAGCTTTAATTCAAATGTTGCGCGTATGGAAGTATTAAAAGGAGCAGGTACTGCCCTTTATGGCTCCGGCGCAGTAGCAGCAACGGTGAATATTTTATCAGCAGATGTTGCTGACATTTCACAAACGAATCTTGATTTAATGTTAGGTGAAGATTCGTATAGCAAAGTACAAGCAAGTCACAGTAATAAAATATCTGATATTCAGGGCTTTCGAATTTCGGGTTCGTATTTGAAAAATGAAGGTTGGCGTGATCACACAGGCTCTGAGCGTACAGAAATCACGCTTCGCCATGAACTTGATTTAGGTAACAATGAGCGTTTAATCACTTCATTTGTTGCCTCAGATCTTGAGCAAGAAATGGCCGCTAGTTTAACCGAAGACTTAGTTGAAAATGATAAAGCCGACTCTGGCCTTTCTGATGCTGTTTTAGCCAGTGATCCATTGCGTAAAACAAAGTATATGCGGCTTTCAACACAATGGGATAAAGTTGACGGAAATCACTTTTACTCTCTTATTCCTTATTATCGTTTTCGCACTAATGATTACACGGCCACTTGGAACCAAAATATGCCCAAAGTAGAGTCTGAAGTGCAAACTTTAGGGCTGTTAGCTTTGGCAAATTTTGAGCACAGTAGTGATAGTGAAACAACGATTGGGATGGATATTGAATTAACCGAAGGTGATCAACTATCTTATCAGCCGCTTGATTTTACTACCTCAGGTTGGGGAGCAGATACCTTTGTTGCAGGTGATAAATTCTACGATGATACGACTCAGTATGTTGGTTTTTCGCCTTACATTCAACACAAACGCCGTTTAACAGATAAGCTCGATTTAACCCTGGGTGCTCGTTACGACTATGCAAAATATGATTTTGATAATCACTTGGGTGTTTATGGTGATATTGGTCATGGAAAAATAAGTATAGAAGATAGATCTGATGATTTTAGTCATCTAAGTCCTAAAGCAAGTTTAAACTATCACTTAAGTGAAGATAGTAGTGTTTATTTACGTTATGCCAATAGCTTCCGCTTACCTTCTGCGGGCAGTTTATATCATTTAACGGTTAAAGATGATGGTGATGCTAAAGCGGTTGACCCTGAAACATCAGATACTTATGAGCTAGGTTATAAAGCAAATTGGAAAACAGTTTCCTTTGATACAGCCATTTATTATATGGATGTTGATGACGGTATTGTTCACGCATATAACGACTCAGGTTTACGTTATTTAACTAATGCTAGCCGTGTTATTCATAAGGGGGTTGAAGCCTCAATTGAATGGCAAATTAATGAGCAACTAAATCTAAGCACGGCTTATAGCCAATCTAAGCACGAATTTGATGAAGATGAAAAATATGCTGGCAATGAAATGGCAGCCGCTCCTGATTACATTGCCAATGTACGTGTGCGCTATACGCCTTCTTTTCTACAAGGCTTTACCGCCATGCTTGAGATTCAATCAATTGGTGAATATTGGCTAGATGATGCCAACAGTCAAGACAGTGATGGCAATGACCGCATTGAAGAAGGCTACACCATTGGCAATTTGAAAGCTCGTTATCAAGTTAGCGAAGCGTTATCGATAAATGCACGTATTTTAAATATTTCAGATGAAGAATATGCTCAAGAAGCTTCTTACCGTTATGGTAAAACAACGTATTCTCCTGGAAACCCTAGAACAGCTTATGTTGGCTTAAACTATCAGTGGTAAGGAACAGCACATGCTAATAATGATTCGAACTCTATTACAAGTCATTACAATTACTTCGTTAATGCTAACTGCTACCTTAACTGCAGCTGTAGAGCACAATCACCAAGCCATGGCCTTAAAAGAGGTGCAAGCTGGAAATTGTGAAAAAACAGAAATAACTTGCGCGAAAACAGTGACAACAGCATTTTCTCCCAATGGTGATTTATGGCGTTTGTGGACGCTAAACTCAATACTGTATTTTCAAATGTCAGCGGATAACGGTTTAACATTTTCAACTCGTCGTAGCGTTGGGATTGATAAAGAAAAAATATCCGCGCGCAATGAAAACCGCCCGAAAATTGCCTTTGACAAGTATCAAGGTGTTTACTTGTCATGGGCTACGCCAAGAGAGAAAAAATATACCGCAGATGTTCGCTTTGCTTATTCTAATGATTACGGTAAAACCTTTACTAAAGCAATAACGGTTAACAATGATAATTTATTAACGGGACACAGCTTTAACGAAATGTTAGTTACTGATGATGGTGATATTAGCATAGTTTGGCTTGACTCACGTTTAGCCTATCAACTTCGAAAAGAAGGCAAGCAAACCAACGGCTCAGCGTTGTATATTGGCAAAGCTAATTATAGAAAAAACCAGACTACTTTCTCTAATCAACCATTGGCAAACAATACTTGTGTCTGCTGTCGTATCGCTATGGACTTTAATAATAACAATGAGTTAGCGGTATTCTGGCGACACATTTATGGTGACAATATTCGTGAGTTTGCTTTACTGACACTTTCTCAGGATGAAAACGCCCAGCCGTTGCCTTATCAAGTCAGCCATGATCATTGGCAGATAAATGGCTGTCCACATCAAGGCGGTGCAATCAGTATTAATGACAATAACCGTTATCACATGGTGTGGTTTAACCAAGGTGATTTAGGCAAAGGCATTTTTTATGCTTCAAGTAGTGATCAGGGCAAGACCTTAACCCAGCCGATTTCTGTTGGCGTGCAATCAGCTCAAGCGGCATACCCTCATTTGAATACTAACGGGAATAAAATAGACATTGTTTGGACACAGTTCACTGGCACTGAGCATGAACTATGGCACCAACGTTCGAACGACAATGGAAAATCATTTTCAGCGGCAGAGTTGTTAGCGATATCTTCTAAAGGATCTGATCGTCCCTTTATTATCAAAAAGGGCAATGTCAGCTATGTGTCATGGCACCGTCTTAAACAAGGCCACTTGGTACAAGCATTATGATCTCTATAAAAAAGCTTAGTATTGCTTTTTTAATTTGTTGTTGTTGTTGCGCTAATGGTGCTCACGCTAGTTCAATAGCATTTAGTGAAGAGCAACTGTTTATAGTTAAGAAGCAAAATATGGGCAAGCAATGGTTAATGTTGTTGTGGTCGGTTGATTGCCCCCCGTGCTTTAAAGAGTTAGCAATAATTCAAAAGCTGCAAAGCCAACATGATAACTTGGCGGTCGTGGTCATTAATACCGATGCGGATGATGATATAACCAAAGAGCGTATCGACATTATAAAAAAATTTGAGCTAGGCAAATTAAGTCACTATCACTTTATTGATGGTCAAAGTGACCAAAGCAGATACATCATTGACTCAAACTGGTATGGCGAATTGCCTCGCAGTTACTTTTTTGAAAGCAACGGCGAGTTTCATGGTAAGAGTGGATTAGTTGATGAAGTAATATTAACTCATTGGTTAGTATTATAAAGTAGACTAAAGCGTTATGCATAAGCGTAAGTATCACAATCAAAACCTCTACTTTAATAGTTAAAGTTTTTTGATTTAATCATGAATATTTTCAATACGTTAAAAACAAACCAATTAAAATGTAACAAGGTATTAACTTTTATGTTGATATTATGAACAACCTATAGCTATTATTAAGTCAGTATTATCGTTTTTTATGGTCAATACACATTATAAATAGATGTAGGAAGTTAATATGAACAACATATCAAAATTTACTGTATCAGCAATAACTGTAGCTGTTTTATCTAGTGCAGCAATGAACGCCTCAGCAGAGCGCTTTACCATTCAAGTAGACAATAACAAAAAAGGTGTTGTAAAAGCTTTAGCTAAAAAGCTCGGTGGTGATATCCATTTAGATGCGAATGGTTTTCTCGCGGCTAGCTTTGCAGGAAAAGATTTAGCACAAGTTAAAGGTTTGTTGAATAATCCACATATCAAACTAATAGAAGTTGATGAGAAGCGTCATCTAATGTCAGTTTTTAGTGATGATGCTGGTAATGCAATGACAGAGCAATTAACGCCCTATGCGGTATATCAATCAGAGGCAAACTTAGTAACTTTTAAAACTGGCATGGGAATGAAAGTTTGTATTATTGACTCTGGCCTTGATCGTTCAAATAAAGATTTTGTTTGGGGGAATATCACCGGAGATAATGACTCTGGTACAAATAATTGGGATGAAAATGGTGGTCCTCATGGTACACACGTAGCAGGTACTATTTCAGCAGCAAATAACAATGTTGGTATTGTTGGTATGGCACCTGGTGTTGATTTACATATAATTAAGGTCTTTAATGCTAACGGTTGGGGATACTCTTCTGATTTAGCTTTTGCTGCCGAGAAGTGCTCTGCTGCAGGTGCAAACATTATTAGTATGAGTTTAGGTGGCGGCCGTGCTAATAGCGCTGAAGAAAATGCTTTTCAAGCCTTCACTGATAATGGTGGTTTAGTTGTTGCGGCAGCAGGTAATGATGGCAATAATGTTCGCTCTTATCCCGCAGGCTATTCATCGGTTATGATGATTGGCGCTAACGATGCGAATAATAATATTGCTGATTTTTCTCAATATCCTAATTGTGGTAAAGGTCGAAGACGAGATGAAAACACTTGTGTTGAAGTAACCGCAGGTGGTGTAGATACTTTATCAACGTATCCAGCAGGTATGGCTACAGCTTCGAATATGACAGCCGATGGCGCTGCATTTGCAAGCTCTGCAATGGAAAATTCAGGGGATGTATCAGGTAATACTTATTATATGGGGACGGCAGAAGCAGAAGATGGCGGTGCAATTGGCAATATCTGTGTGATTGATCGCGGTGTTATTTCATTCCACGATAAAGTACTAAACTGTGAAAATTCTGGTGGTGTTGGCGCAATTATTATTAATAATGAAACTGGTATGTTGTATGGAACATTAGGTGATACAAACGCAACGAGTATTCCTGCAGTTGGTGCGGCACTTGAAGACCGAACCGCTTTATTAGACGCAACAGGTGCTGATATATCTATTGGCATTAATGATTATGGCTATATGAGTGGTACATCAATGGCTACACCTGCTGTATCTGGTATGGCAGCATTGATTTGGTCTAATCATAATAACTGTACAGGCACTGATATTCGTAATGCTATGAAAGCAACGGCGACAGGCTCTGGTAATAGAGTTAATGATAAATTCGGTTACGGAATTGTAAAAGCGGCAGCCGCTGATGACTACCTTACAGCTAACGGTTGTGCTGGCGGTGGAGATGGTGGCGGCGGTACTGACCCAGAAGAACCACCGATTTGTCGTGGCGGTCCTAAAAAATGCCCAAACAAGTGATAGCTAATAAGTTTAAATAAGTCCATGTTAAATAAAAAGGAGCTTCATCAGCTCCTTTTTATTTGCCCTATTATTTGGCATGGCACAGTTTGATTAACATTTCTTATACAGAGTTTTTAAGGTAGATTAACGTAACTGTGTTACCTAATTTAAAGAAAAAAATGGCCAATAGTTTAGATCAACCACAAGTCGAACAATATCTACTTTCTAAACCAGAAACATCGCTTTATTACCCCTTCGGTGATGATGTAAAAGTTTTTAGTGTTAAAAATAAAATGTTCGCTACAATTGCCCATGGTAGTACTGCAAAAAGTGCTAACACTAGTGATGAAGCAAAAACACATTTTTGGATGAACTTAAAATGTGATCCAGATGAAGCGGAGATGTTACGTGATATTTTTTCTGCGGTTATTCCTGGTTATCACATGAATAAATCACAATGGAACTCGATCATTCTGGATGGCTCAATTCCTCAAGGTGAAATTAAGCGGATGATGGATAGTTCGTACATGCTGGTAGTGAGTAAAATGACTAAAAAAGATCAGCAATCAATCTTAGCGCATTTGTAACTGGTCAATTTATAAATTTACTTATTGATGTTTGCGGTTGGCTATATGTTTTTCTGGCACCATATTTTTATGTAAAACAGCAAATACGATTAAAAAATCATTATCTAACGTGAAATAAATAATATGGCTAGCATAAGGAAAGCTGAAAGTTGTTAGTGAAATATCGGTTCTTTGAATTCCTATCGAAGGACTGCCAGCTAATAACTGCAATGTTTTGCTCAGCTCTTGTAAATACTTTGTAGATTGTTCTCTTCCCCATGTTTTTAAGGTATATATTCTAATATTAAGTAAATCTGCACTTGCATCTGGTGTAAACTTATATGAAAGCATTTAATCTAATTTTCCTGCGATTAAATCAGACATAAATTGTTCACCTTCAACTAAATTCCCATTTTCTATATCAAGTTTAGCTCTAGCAGCTCGTTCTTGTAACAAAGCAAATTTAACTTCTTCCATTTGTTGATATTCCTCCATTGAAATAACAACAGCAACGGGTTTACCATTTTTATTGATTTGAATCGGCTCGCGCTGAGCTTTTAATAACATATCCCCAAACTGTGTTTTCGCATCATTTGCTGTGAGTGCTTGCATTATTTTTTACTCATTATGGTTACTGCTAATATTATAGTCGAATCATTCGAAATAATCTATTTGAACTAAATTAGTAGCGTTAACGTTTATATGAATAAATCTTCTTGGAATTCAATCATTCTTGATGGCTCAATCCCACAAGGTGAAATAGAGCGGATGATGGATAATTCATTCATGTTGGTGGTGAGTAAATGACTAAGAAAGATCAGCAATCGATCTTGGTGCATTTGTAATTTACGCTATAAAAGCAACTGTTTTAGCTAAATAAACTAATCTAAATCAATTCGGGTAAGTTAATGGTAATTGATTTTGTTTGTATTTTTTTATCACTCAAAAATAATTCAATGATCTTAGTTACTTCAGGTGACACCATAAAAAGATTGTGCCCAGCATTTTTTATTTGCACCTGAGTTAGATTAGATAAGCCCTGTGTAGCCAATTTTTGAGACTCCATATAAGTTCTTCCATCTAATGTTCCTGTTAATAAAAGTGTAGGAATATTATTAATAGGCTTTTCACGAAAACTGTCTCCTAAATCTAAGCCTTTTACTGCTTTATTTAAATGCGGCATTGGAAAGTTAAGCGCTAAACCTAACAATGACGTTTTTGCTTGTTCGGTGACTAATGCCAATCTTTCATCGGTAACACCCGAGGCAATATCCATAGCAAATGACATTGCATCAAATGAAATTGGGCTGTCAGTAAAATAACCACGTTTTAAAAACTCAATCAAAACGACATCACTGCCTTGATCTAATGTTTTATAGAGCATTAATAAGTGTTTTACGCCGCGTTGAGGATCTGCAATCATTGAAGAGGCGATAATTTGTAGGTGTACTTTTTGAAATAGCATTTTAATTGGAGTGCCATCTCTTTGAGGGATACTCATTGGCATTGGGTCTTGATCTAGTTTTTGATGTACTCTGTGCATCAGTTTAACAATATCAGGGTAAGCTTTTTTAGCATCAGGTTGAGTGTTTATTGCTTGTTGCAGTCGAGCAAAATAGGCATCCGTTTCTGCGGGTAATTTCACGGTTTGATTTAACCCTTCTGCACTGGCAATAATTACCTTATCAATTTTTCCGTTTAACTCTTTCATTGCTGAAAAAACAAGATGGCTACCGTAAGATATGCCCCATAAAGTTACTTTTTTCGCTTTTAGATGTTTTCTTAAATCATCTATATCTAAAGCGCTTTGTGTCGTTGTATAACCTAAGATGTCAACACCTTCGTTCTGCCAAAAGTCGACACATTCACTCGCTGCTTTTTGGTATACCTGGGTTACACTCTGGTTGGTTAATTTCGTTGTTAGCGGTAAAGTATAAGACGAAACACATTTAGCTGCTGTTTTAGATGCACCCGTACCTCGTTGGTCTAATGCTATTACATCACCAAACTGTCTTAACGCCATAAATAAGGGAAACCGAAAGTTTGGATATTTAGCGGTATCAATGCCTGAGCCGCCAGGTCCACCTGATAAATAAATTATGGGCGATCCATTTTTATTACCCGTTGCTGGAAAACGAACATATTTAACAGGAATTAATCGGCTATTACTTTTATTTCTATTTTCAGGAACGTCGATATAGCCTTCAAAAGCATCGGTCGTTTTATTATCCATGGTGGTGAATACAATTGCTTTTTCATTAGGAAATGTTTGTTCACTTTTATTTTGCGCAAACGCCTGATTTGAAATAAATAGTGTTAATATTATTAACGACTTTTGTATGGTGGTCTTTAAGTGTTGATGTTGCATCTGAATTGCTCCCTAGATTGCTAGTAATTAAGTGCACTCATTAAAACGTACTGTAGATTACAGCGCATGTATTATTCTTTTAAAGCTACTGATTTTACGGGTTAAAGAGACCAAAGGTATGAAAAAATCGATGAAGGGTAACAGAGAAATATGAATAAACGATTGTTCCTAGCTTATGTGTTTTTTATATTAAATGGTTTAGTTCAGTCATTAGCTTTTGCTCAAGCAACTATTTCAATTGATACAGAGTCTGTTGTTTTTTGTCCTGCAAAACCAGAGCAAAAGACTCAGCCAACGTTTACCGAAAAAGAATGTCATCAAGGTGCTTTGTTTGATATCGATCCACAAAATGTTGAACTATGGTTGAAAGCTAATGTAACAGTGACTGAGGCTTATTTGAAAAGAAAGCAGCCTTCAGCTATTTTTGTTTTTGCTAAAATGTCGAGTGAAGTCTTTTTAAACAGTGAAAAAATAGGTAGTAACGGCACACCACATTTTTTAAAAGAAGAAGAATTCTCAGGTGATATGGACGCTAAGTTTTATATACCACCAAGGTTAATAAAACGAGGGGCAAATGAAGTTGTTATTCATGCTTCAAGTCATCATGGTTTTCTGACCCTTTCAAGGCCTATTCATTTTATTGGTATTTCAGAATATGGGCAAACAAGTGCTTTTTTTAAGCGTGACCTGCTGATTTTACTTAGCTTATTAGGTGCTATGTTACTCGGCTGTATCTATTTAATTACGTTGGTGTTTCAAGCTGAAGATAAAAAAACATCCGTGCTTATTTTATTGATGCTAGCGGCAGCAAGTGGGCAATTATTTACAGAAGTTAGTCGAGTTATTTTTAATTATAGTTACCCATTACATGATATTCGTTTAATCGTTATTGTTGTATTTTCATTGATTTTTGGCTTTAGCTTGCTTTTATTTACACTGAAAAAATTTGCTTGGGCGCAAAGAAATATTTGGTTAGCGTTAGTTGTACCCCTAACATTATGCCTATCGTTTATGATGCCGGGTTTTGATGGAAAATCAGTCATCGCTATATTGGTTCCGGCATTGTTCAGTGTTGTGATAAGTGGCTTGAGTTGTTGGAAGATAAGGTCCCAGGAATCCATTTCATACTTTACTGTTTATAGTATTTTTTGCTTAACCATCGTGTTTACTTTTGGCAAATTTAATTCCATGTATTTCTATTATATTGTCACAGGTATGATGGCTTTTCTTGTGGTTAAAATGGCCTTTCAATCGGTTCAAGATAAAAAACTAAGAAAAGAAGAAGAGCAACAGTTAGTTAAATTGCAACTGAAGTTAGATCAGTTAGCGCAACAAAAGTCACCGACAACACTGCAACTTAGCAGTGCGGGTAAAATTGAAATAATACCCGTTAATGACGTTGCTTATTGCAAAGCTGCAGGCGATTATGTGGAGATTTTTCTTACGAATCAAAGTCAGTCATTATTTAGCGGCACGTTAAAAAGTATAGAAGAACAACTTCCATCAACTTTCTTGAAAGTGCATCGTTCTTATATTGTTAATTTGGATGAGGTTATATCAGTAACATCATCCAAAAATGGTGCTGCTAGTAGTGGGATATTAACATTGAAAAGTGAAGATGAAATACCTGTTAGTCGTCGCATATTACCGCATGTGAGAGGCGTAATTAAAGGAAGTGTTGCACATGTTTAAACCTATTTTAGCTGGTTATACTAAATGATTAAGTAGTGCTAACGATTACATGAATAAATCAAGCTGGAATTCAATTATTCTTGATGGTTCAATCCCTCAAGGTGAGATAGAGCGGATGATGGATAATTCATCCAATGCTTGTAGTGAGTATATGACTAAGAAAGATCAGCCATCGCTTTCTTTACTTATATAGCTAGTGCTACACTGCTAAAACTAGCCTAACCAAATGATAAGATACTTTGTTATTTAAAAAATCACTTCATGTTTTAACTTTTATAGTACTTATTGTCGTGCTAGCTTTAGCGGTGTCTCCAAGTAAAACGGGGACTTCTGTTGTTCAAAATAGTGAATCGTCGATAACTGAATTCGAAAAACACCCTGATAGCTTGGCGCTATTCGTAAACATTAATCAAGCTACAAATTTTAGCCATTTAAAGCAGACTTCCTTCGCTTATATTTTTGTCGCACTAATAGCATTATTTTTGGTTTCGGTTGTAAATTATCAATGGTTTAAGCCCTCCACATTGGCGCCTCCTTGGCATATAGTTTTAAGGCGCAAGTCACGACTATATATTTCAGGTTTAAAAGTCAGTAATTTGCAATATATAGCACAACTAACTTACCAATATTAGTTTCATTTTCTATCATGTTCAAACTTGCTAAATGACCTTTAGCGAGAGGTTTTCATCATATATGAGATAAAAAAAAATGGAAAAAATTAAAAAATTATGGCTACCGATCTTGCTTTTATTAAGTATAACTATTTCACAAGCATCGGAATTAGACGTTGATAACTTGACTAAACATCAAATAAAACAAGGGATTGATGGTGTTATAAAGGTTCTAGCACAAAAGTATATTTTTCCCGAAAAAGCATTGCTAATAGAAAAAGAACTGAACCATAAATTAGCCAAAAATGAGTTTGATGAAATTAGTGATTGGTATTCATTTATAAGACATATTAACGTCGTTCTGAGGAAGGTTAGTGGAGATATGTACCTTGATATTGTTGAAACTCAGCCTTCATCTATTCTTGAAAAAATACAAAATAAAAGTGAATTAGGTAATGAAGAAAGTTTTGGCATTAATGATGTAAGTATACTTTCGGGTAATGTAGGGTACTTTAAGTTGAGCTACTTTTATCAAAACCCTAAGGCGGAAATAGCAGTTTTTCGTACATTGAAAAAACTGGCTAAGGTGGACGCATTGATTATCGATTTACGTAATGCGGAGGGTGACTCAATATTACTTGCTCAATATTTAATGAGCTTTTTTGTGAAAGAAAACACAATATTAAGCGAAGTACTTTATGACAAACAAAATAAGAGAAAAATACTAAGATCACTTCAAAATAATGGCAACGATAAATTTAAGCATAATTTTCCTGTTTACATACTTACATCTTCGTTTCTTTCAAGTTCAGGGGAGTTTTTTAGCTACACCCTTAAACACCTAGGAAAAGCCGTTATTGTCGGTGAGGAAACAATGGGGGTTGCTTATGTACTGCAAAAGCAAAAAATAAATGATTACATCAGTTTAAATATTCCAATAGCTATCCCTTTGCACTCAACAACTAAGACTAATTGGGCCGAAATTGGTGTAATACCTGATTTAAATACTCCGGCCAATTTGAGTTTAGACGCAGCACATAAACTAGCTAAAGAATATTTAGGCATATTTTAACTCACTAGTTATTAGACAATTTAAGCCGCGTTAACATTTAAATGGTTAAAGCAAAAATAAGTGAAACTTAACTTTCACCATTTGTAAAAGAATGAATAAGAATGCCACTGGTACTTAACGCTTCATTTTGCGGCAAAGCTTCGTTACCTACTAATAAATAAATAACTTTTTGTCCTTGCTTCGCTAACTCAATAGCATGTTGATAATTAATTAATATATTAGAAGTAATGGCTTGTGGAAACTTTTCAGCATCACGGCGTACATATTCAATTAATTCAATATTTACGTCGTCATCGTAAAAAACGGCATCGGCAAATTGCATGGCGCGGTGGGCATTTAACGTTAAATTGTCTGGGTTGCCTTCTTTAGTGTGAATAAAGACAATTTCACCACAAGGCGGTGCTATTTCTTGTTTGATGCTAGCAATTAATTGCTGTTCAGCTTGTGTCTGTTTACCATCAAGAATTGCTTGACCAATAGGGCCTCTAAGGGTGTTTTCCCAAAAGGTGCGTCGATTACGTAAACCTTTCACACGCACTTTAACGTGTTCACGAAACTTGTGAGAGAAATCAGCTAACTTACCATAAGCATGTGGCAGTGTTTTTTCTATTTGTTCTCGCAACATGCGAATTAAAATAGGTGAACTGGCTGAGCTTGATAAAGCAATAATCATTGGACTTCGGTCAATAATAGCAGGCGTAATATAGGTGCACAATTCAGGTTGGTCAACGACATTGGTTAGAATATTAAGAGCTTTACTTTCATCGGCGATTTGTTTATTTACCCAAATATCATCGGTAGCAGCGATGACTAAATTACAATCAACCAGATGCCCCGTTTGATAATTATGCTTTAGCCAATTTAATTGATGCAAATTGATTAAACGCTCAACACTGGCGCAAATGTTTTTGCTCATTACCGTAATATTATTGGTTGATTTTAATAACAGTTCAATTTTTCGAGAAGCAACTTCACCACCGCCAATAATTATAGCTGAGATATAGTTGGCATCGAGAAAAATCGGAAAGTATTTCATGGTTCGATAATTATGTGGCGAGTTTAACTTATTTTAGCACTAATTTATTTTCGCTGATAGCCAAGCCATTGGCATCGCCATAAATATATTGTCCTGCTTTAAACTCAATACCTGAAAAATTAAGGCTGACATTAACTTCACCAATACCCAACTTTTCAGTTTTAATTGGATTACAACCCAGTGCTTTCACGCCAAGCGGTAGAGTCGAAATTGTGCCAGCATCGCGTATGCAACCGTTAATTACTATTCCTTGCCAACCATTTTTAACCGCCTGTTCGGCTAGCATATCGCCAAGTAACGCTCTGGTTAAACTCGCTTTGCCATCAACAACCATAACTTTTCCCGTGCCGTCAGTTGCCACTAATTCTTTCACTTTAGAGTTATCGTTAAAGCAAGCAACGGTAACTATCTCACCACTAAAAATAGTATTGCCACCATAATTATTAAAGAGTGGTAGTGCTAATTGTAGTTGTGGTTGGTATTGGTCGAATAAATCAGGAAGCAAATCTAACATGGGCATTTTACTCATTATCAAGTGAATTCACTGCTACTCTAGCACTAATGAATGATAAACTATCATTACGAATATTTATTATGATCATAAATCAAACACTCTCATTATCGGAATAATACAATGCCTTGGATACAACTTAGATTAAGCGCCAATGAAGAAACCGCTGAAAAATACAGTGATTGGCTAGTGGCCTGTGGCTCACAAGCGGTTACTTTTATTGATGCACAAGACACGCCTATTTATGAGCCATTACCCGGTGATGAAGTGATTTATTGGTCAAATACCGTGGTGATGGGCTTGTTTGATGCCAGTCACGATATGGATAAAGTGATCAATTACTTGCAAGGTATTCATCCAGATAAAACACAAATGCAATACAAGCTTGAACAGTTAGAAGATAAAGACTGGGAACGAGAGTGGATGGATAATTTTCACCCCATGAAATTTGGTGAGCGTTTATGGATTTGTCCAAGTTGGCTTGATGTGCCAGAGCCTGATGCGGTTAATGTGATGCTTGATCCCGGTTTAGCTTTTGGCACCGGAACTCACCCAACTACCGCCTTGTGTTTAACGTGGTTAGACGGCTTAGATTTACAAGATAAAATTGTAGTTGATTTTGGCTGTGGCTCAGGAATTTTATCTTTAGCGGCATTAAAGTTAGGCGCTAAAAAAGTGATTGGTATTGATATCGACCCGCAAGCGTTGCAAGCAAGTCTTGCAAATGCAAAGCGGAATAATGTTGAAGACAGACTTGAACTGTATTTACCTAAGGATCAGCCCAATCTAAAAGCAGATGTTGTGGTCGCCAATATTTTAGCAGGCCCTTTGCGTGAGTTAGCACCTACTATTATTGAATTTGTAGGAGATAACGGTTTATTAGCCTTATCGGGCGTACTTGAAGAGCAAGCCAAAAACCTGCAAGAAATTTACGCTCAATGGTGTGATATGGAGCCTGTGACCGTGCAAGAAGAATGGGTTCGCTTGAATGGGCAACGAAAGTAGTTCGTTAAGCAACAAGTGAATGTCGTGCCTCACTTTGTTTTTATGTAGGTCAATGCTTGCCTCGACAAAATGGTGAAGCATTTGAGAATGTCGTGCCTCGCTCTGCTCGTGACGACCTACAAGAGATATCA
>JAPYOP010000154.1 GCA_029938115.1 Colwellia sp.
AACCTGCCTGTAATAACTCAATGCAAGTATGGCTACCAATATAGCCAGCGCCGCCAGTAACAAGAATCATAATGTGCGTCCTTTAATTTGAGGTGCGCATTATGCGTTATTAATTATTAGATAGACATGGTCAAAAAATGTGACATAGGCACTTTTTTATATTTATTGGTGCAAGATACCCGCTTGTATGGGGGGCTTGCACACGCATAACATACATATTTACTGGCTAGAATAACCAGTGATCAGAAACCAGTAATCAGTTTAAATACGCGCCCAATAACAATGTCGAGGGAATCAAGTTGGCTAGGAATTTAAAACCCAAATTAAATGGGCTACCTTCAAAAAATGCAGGAGTCGAACCAGCATGTTCCGCTATTGGGTTTGGCTCGCGATCAATCCCACTTTAAAATAAAAGTGAAATTGTTATAAATAAGAGCTTCTAGGCTCATCTAAAGCACAACTTACGCTAACTCGACTCTTTACTTTGTGAGTTAAAAAATAACAGAAAATAAAAAAACATTAATATAAATAAATGTGATTAAAATTTATTTATATTAGTGGTTCTAAAGTGAAGAGTTTATCCGGTAGGAATGGTTAAGGTTGATTATTAAATAACCTAAATGTTTGATATCTAATATTTAAATAGTTCAAAAAACGAACTAAAATAAGTAGCGCTCTAAAATTTATAAGCTTTTAACCTGATTAAATAACAGCGATTGTTTGTATTTTGATCGGTCGTGTAAGAGATCGCTTACACGGTTATACGGCTTAGGATTAACATGCATAATAAGTTCTAATATAGTGTGTTTTTTGTTACATCTCGGCGTTGCTATGTAGCAGATTAGATCTATAATGCCTCCCATAATTTTCGCGACTAACGTCTCAATAGCGAATAACAACTCAATAACAAAAAGCCCCTTATAAAGTAAAGTAATTACTCCGGCTTAAAATGGATTTTCCTTTGGCAATTGCACGCACCTCACTACAAATAATGCGCGATACAGTACATGCATTGTTGATGCGTGAATTAAAGACCCGATTTGGTGCCAAAAAACTGGGTTACTTTTGGGCCTTTGTAGAGCCAGCAGCCCAAGCTTCTATTATGGCAATTATGTTTAGTCTAATTGGCCGCAATAGTTTAGCCGGTGTGCCAGTCGCCTTGTTTATACTATCGGGTATTTTACCCTTTAAGTTTTTCTCAAAATTACTGCCACAGTTGGCACAAGCGATATCGGCTAATAAACCCTTATTTGCATATCGCCAAGTAACCGCCATAGACCCTATTATTACTCGTTTAATTATAGAGGCCGTTACCTTCGTGGTGGTTTATACCGTCATACTAATAGTAATGGCCTGGATGGGCTTTGAGGTGTGGCCCCATGACTTATTGGCGTTGCTGGGTATAAACACGTTGTTGTTAATACTTGGCACAGGCATTGGTTTAATTATGTGCAGCGCCGTGGCCCACTGGGAAGACTCCAGTAAAATATTGGCCATGGTCATGACTCCCATGTTTTTTATATCAGGCATATTTTTTTGCGCTACCATGATTCCATCGCAGTATTGGTATTTGTTTGATTGGAACCCTATTTTTCATGTAATAGAGCTAAGCCGTGATGCCATGTTTGCCTCTTACACTACGCCCGTTGGTAGTTGGAAATATGTAGGTATGTGTGCCTTGGTGAGTGTAAGCGTTGGTTTAATGTTGTATCAAGTAAACCGTAATCGATTTATTGCCACATGATCAGCTTTAACAGTGTTAGTAAGTATTACCCCACCAAGCAAGGGCGTAGTTACGTGTTTAAAAACGTAAACATTACCTTGCCTACTGATGTAAGTATTGGTGTGTTGGGACCAAACGGTGCAGGTAAATCCACCTTAATAAAAATGATGGGCGGGGCAGACTTTCCAAACACAGGCGAGATTACCAGCGATAAACGCATTTCGTGGCCATTAGGTTTGCAAGGTGGCATGCAAGGCAGTATGACAGGTCGTGAAAATGTACGCTTTGTAGCACGTATTAATGGACATAAACAAACCAAAGCCATAGAACAGCAAGTAGCCACCTTTGCTGAGATTGGAAAGTACTTTGACGAGCCCGTTAAGAGTTATTCAAACGGTATGCGTGCCCGCGTCACTTTTGGTTTAACCATGGCCTTTGACTTTGACTTTGATGTACTGCTGATAGATGAATTAAATGCCGTGGGCGATGCTAATTTTAAAGCCAAAAGCAAAAAACTGTTATTAGAAAAATATGACAAAACCAAACTTATCATGGTGAATCACAATTCTGCAGAATTAAAGCAATACTGCCAAGCGGGTTTGTTAATTAAAGATAAAAGCTTGATTTATTTCCCTAAAATACAAGATGCACTAGACGAATATAAGGCGCTTTATGTCACAAGTCGTTGATAAAATGTTACCTGAAAAAAGCCCTATACAGCGCAAACTTAATAAATTTAAGCGCAAGCCTTTACAGTTTGTAAAAGACTCAAAGGCGTATGATAACGCTCAAAAAGGCATGGACTATACCTGGGCTAAATTTGGCTCATTTGCTTTAGTATTATTAGTGTCTGCCTTGGTGGTGTTTTATTACGGTGTGATGGCATCCCCTCGTTATGTAAGTGAAACTCAGTTTGTAGTTAAGCAGGCCAGTAGCAGTGATGTACCCATGTTAGGGTTGGCTGCATTGGGCTCGGTATCGCCTTCTATGCGGGATGCCTTAATTTTACAAAAATACATTCAATCCCGTGAAATGGCCATGGCATTAGATGCAGCCGTATCACTAAAAGCCCATTACCAGCGCAATGATTGGGATAGCTTTAGCAAACTTGCCAATAACAGCAGTACTGAACAATACATAGAGTATTACCAAAACCACATAGCGATTAATCACGATGAAATGTCAGATGTACTGTACGTAGAGGTGCAAACCTTTGATGCGCAATACTCGTTAACCGTAGCCAGTACCTTATTACAACTTAGTGAGCAATTTATTAATAACCTAGGCGCTAAAATGGCCCAAGAGCAAATGGCTTATGCCCAAAAAGAAGTAGAGCGCTCTTACAAAGTATTAAGTAAAAATCAAAACACCTTAATTAACTTCCAAGATAAATTTGAGCTATACAACCCAGAGCAAAAAAGTGGTGCATTAGCCAATGCCATAAACGGCTTGGAATCACAAATTATTAACCAGCAAACTGAACTTAAATCATTATTAGCCTTTATGCGCAACGATGCCCCAGAGGTAGTGGCTAAAAAAATTCGGGTAGACGCTTTAAAAGCTCAGCTAGCAGAAGAGACAAATCGCCTAACCAATCACGACAAGCAATCACTAAATAAAATAAACGTAAGTTTTAATGAAATAAAACTAAATACCGAGCTGGCCATGGATTTGTATAAATCATCCCTAGTAAGCCTAGAAAGTGTACGGGCCGAAGCTTACAAGAAATTAAAACACCTTTTGGTCATAGAATACCCCGCTTTAGCCCAAGAAGATAAATACCCAGCCCGCCTACACAGCATAATAACCTGGTTTGTTTGCCTGTTATTAATGTATTTTATTGGCCGCTTGTTATTAAGCATTGTTAAAGAGCATAAAGAATAATGATAAAAATTTATGTAAGCACATTTTTACAAACGTTAAATTCGATGAAGGTTGTATCGCTATACCGTAGGAGCGTGCTTGCACGCGAAAAGCAGGCTGCTACTGTAATTACCACTAACCTACAGACATCATTACAAAAGAAAATACTCTGCCTATTGGCCGTAATGACCATGATGGCGTACTCGTTACAGGCAACTTCTGTATCTTTACAGCAAGATGCTAACGCCGAAGTCACGTCTACCCTAGATACCAGTAGTGTTAGTAAACTATACGGTGGCTGGTTATTTAACGGCGGTTTTTCACAAGCCTCATTCTCGGCGGTTAACCCAAATTACCGAATCACCCAAGGGGATACATTACTGCTACAACTATGGGGTGGGCTAGATTACCAAAGCGAAACCAAAGTAGACCCACATGGCAATATTTTTATCCCCAAAGTAGGCCCAGTAAAAGTAGTAGGTGTAAGCAACGCCAAACTTAATAAAGTAGTTTTAAAAGCAGTAAAGCGTGTTTATAAATCAAATGTATCAGCTTACGTAACACTAGTGGGCAGCCAAAAAGTAAAAGTATTCCTATCGGGCATGGTTAAAAAGCCAGGGCTTTACGAAGGGCAAAGCGCCGACAGTATTTTAAAATTTATTGACCAAGCAGCGGGTATTCGGGCTGACATAGGCAGCTTACGAAACATTCAAATTAAACGTAACAACAAAACAAAATACACCATAGACCTTTACGACTTCCTAGAAAAAGGCGAGATGCCCAATATTCAGTTACAAGATGGCGATGTAATTTTTGTGGCGGCCAAAAAAGGCGAAGTAACCATAGAAGGCGAAGTTG
>JAPYOP010000062.1 GCA_029938115.1 Colwellia sp.
ATTAGTTAGGATATTATCCTTTATCAAAGTGTCCAATGCCATTAGACCAGATCAACATTAACCTTAAACCTCAAACGGATTCTTTAAGAGCTATACAAGATGGAGTTAGACAAGGCCTAGAGTGGAACCAAACACTTGTTTTAGGTAAAGAAAAATCAGCAAAAGAAATCGCTCAAAAACTCAACGTAAGTGACCGATATGTTTGCCAATGTATTAGATTAGCCTACTTGTCACCTGATAATATAAAACGTGTATTTAAAGGTGATATTCCATTTGATATGACATTAAAAAAACTAAAACAAGGCTTCCCACTTAATTGGCAAGCGCAAGAAAATATTTTCACCTCAAGTTAACTTTCTTCAATCTCGCTGACCTACAGAACGAGGGCATGATATTCATGCCTTTTTTAGTCCTGTAACAATAGAAATCAGTGTAAGCGAACAGCATTTTTACGCTTAGAGATAATAAGGCTTTTTAGGGATATATAATGAAAAAAGGCTTACCGTAGAGACGATAAGCCTGTTCCATATGACATCCATCCCTATGATTTTTAACAGCTTAGTTTACTTCACTAAGCGAACACTAGGACAGAGCAAAAAATGTGGCGGTGAGATAGAGATTTGAACTCTAGAAGGGCTACAAACCCTTGCCGGTTTTCAAGACCGGTGCTTTCGACCACTCAGCCATCTCACCTGAAGTTAACAAGTAGCGATTAAAAAAGTGCTTGCTTGAGAACGAGGCGAATATTAAAGTCTCCCCGAACTGTTGTAAAGTACTATTTTACAAATTATGCTAGTTTTAAGTTTATTTGCTAGAAAATTAATCACCTTGCTTTTATTTCAAGCAGATATGGAGTAACTCATCATGTATATATGGAAGAAAAATGACTGAACATGAAATATGTCGATGTCCGTGGTTAGATACCTCAAAACCCGATTACGTTAAATATCATGATGAAGAATGGGGTGAACCTGTTTACGATGACCAAAAGCTGTTTGAATTTTTAACACTTGAATCAGCCCAAGCGGGTTTAAGTTGGTACACTATTTTAAAAAGGCGACAAGGATACCTTGATGCATTTGCAAACTTTGATGTGAAAGTCGTATCAAAATATGATCAAAGCAAAGTTGAAGAGCTAATGCTTAATTCAGCCATTATTCGTAACCGTGGAAAAATAAATGCGGCTATTAATAACGCCAAACTGTTTCTTGAAATTCAGCAAGAGTTTGGCAGCTTTAGTGATTATATGTGGGCGTTTGTTAACAACAAAACTATTGTTAATACTTATAATGAATTAGATGACTACCCTGCAACTAGCGCTGAGTCAGATGCGTGGAGTAAGGATTTAAAAAAGCGTGGTTTTAAATTTGTCGGTTCAACTATATGTTATGCTCACATGCAGGCCTGTGGCATGGTTAATGACCATAGTATGGGGTGTTACAAAAGGAAACATATTATTGATAAATATCAACAGAGCTAAGCTAGCTATTTAAAAAACAGCGTGTCATAATATGTCACAAGATGGGTTAAGCTTTTATAACGTTTAATAAAAAAATTAATAAAAGTTTTGTAATTAACTATTGAACTTAATGGAATTGCCCTTATCTTAGCTTATAACAAGTAATTAGAATTAAATTCTTAAGGAAGTTTTATGCAATCTAATATGAATTTTCAAACGGCGAGTCAAAGCTCTGCAATTGAAATCAACAAAGTATTAAAAAATACTTATATGCTTTTATCTATGACACTAGCATTTAGTGCGGTAACAGCTGGCGTTTCAATGGCGATGAACTTGTCACATATGGCAGCGATTGTAATGATGTTAGTTGCTTTCGGCTTAATGTTTGTTGTTAACAAAAAAGCCGATTCTGCTAGCGGTATTTATTGGATTTTTGGTTTTACCGGCTTAATGGGCGCATCACTTGGGCCAATGCTTAATGTTTATGCTGCTATGCCTGGTGGGCCAGCTATGATCATGCAAGCACTTGGTGGCACTGCATTAATCTTTTTCGCTTTGTCAGGTTACGCTTTAACCAGTAAAAAAGACTTCTCATTTATGGGCGGCTTTTTAATGACAGGTTTGATTGTAATGTTAGTTGCAATGGTTGCTAACTTCTTCTTCCAAATTCCGGCTCTGTCATTGGCAATTAGCGCTGGTGTTATAATGATTATGTCAGGTTTAATCTTGTATGATACAAGCCGCATCATTAATGGTGGTGAGCGTAACTACATTAGAGCAACTGTTTCATTGTATTTAAATATTTATAATATCTTCGTTCATTTACTTCACCTTTTAGGTGTATTTGGCGGCGATGATTAACATTAAAGTTAATTAGCTTTTAGTCTTCAATAAAAGCTTTATAATATTAGGCCTCGCATTTGCGGGGCTTTTTTATGTACAGGATGTACGGACAGTCTTTTGCTCCAGCAAAAACTGCACTTCCACCATCCATGGCGGTCGTATTTCGCGGTTGCATGGATGCAAAAGAGCGATTATGTACCGTTTAGAGAGCAAAACAGTGAATAAACTTAGCGTGATGATTACCACACCGCCCTATAATAATTTAAGCGTAACAGCGCTAAATTATGTTGAAACAGCACTTAAAGCAGGTGTTGAACTCATTGGTGTGTTTTTTTATCAAGATGGCGTTATGCATGCCAATACAAACACTCAAGTTGCTAGTGATGAATTTCAGGTTTTATCGCATTGGCAAAGATTACATCAAGAATATAAGTTGCCGTTGCACCTTTGCATAACCGCCGCAGAAAAACGCGGTATCAGTGATGAGCAAAGTACTCAAAATATTCACCCAATATTTACTGTCTCTGGCTTAGGAGAGCTCGTAGAGCTTTCAACAACAGCTGATCGCATGGTGCAATTCTAATGACCAAAGCGGCAGTGAAAACGTTAGCTATTCTCAATGCTAAAGCCCCCTACTCCAATACTGCAGGTAAGGATGCGTTAGATATCGCTTTGATCTTTGGCTCTTTTGAGCAATCAGTTTCATTATTTTTTCAAGGTGACGGTGTTTGTCAATTGATATCAAACCAAGATGGTGCAATTATTTCAGTAAAAGACTACCTTAAAACATTTTCTGCCTTTGAATTTTACGATATTGAAAACGTATATGCTTGCAAAGCATCATTAGAAGAACGTAGCTTACTTGCCAGTTTTCATATTAAAGAAGTACAAGTATTAAGCCGAAAAGACTTTGCAGATAAATTAACATTACATCATACAATTTTAAGATTTTAACGGACAAAAATGAAAGGTATAACCTAAATGGCTACATTACATATTGTTCGTCAAAGTGCGTTTAGCAGTAATGATTTTTTTCAATGCTTGCAAATAGTTACTGATAACGATGTGATCGTTTTTATTGATGATGGTTGCTATAACTTACAACACAGTTTGATCAATAGCATTGATACCAATAAGAACATTCAGTTAAAAGTGATTGAACAACATGCAAATGCTAGAGCTATAGCCATTAATGAAGCTGTTTTTACTAAGGTCTCTATGGGCGATTTAGTTTCCCTCACTTTTGAAAATAGCAGAGTAATTACATGGCAATAGATTTTAATGGTGAAGTTTTTGCAACAGACCAACAAGGTTACTTGCTAGATCATATGCAATGGCAAGAGGGTTTAGCTGTTGCAATGGCCGATAGTGATGCCTTTGAGTTAACAACGGCTCATTGGGAAGTCATTAATTTTGTTCGCCAATTTTATTTAACCTACAACACTTCGCCTGCAATAAGAGCGCTAACAAAAGCGATGAAAGCAGAATTTGGAGCAGACAAAGCAAACAGTCGTTACCTCTTTAGGCTATTCCCTGATGGGCCAGCTAAACAAGCAACTAAATATGCCGGTTTACCTAAGCCGAAACGCTGTTTGTAACATACATTGAGTAGCTTCATTTTAAGAAAGAAAAATTTTTGCCCACAGATTCCCGCCGATTTTCTCAGATTAGAGAGAAGAAAAAATCTCTGTTGTGAAATTTAGTCAAAAAAAAGGCATCAACCAAATTGGCCAATGCCTAACAATTCGTAATTATAAACTCGAATCTATTTTGCAGGTAAAGTTGGCACGGTAATACCAGCCATTTCTAGCATAACGCGAACAACTTGGCAGCTATAACCAAATTCATTGTCATACCATACGTACAATACAGCTCTGTCACCATCCACAATCGTTGCTTGAGAATCAACAACACCTGCGTAACGTGAACCAACTAAATCCGTTGAAACAATTTCGTTTGAAGCGGTATAGTCTACTTGGTTTTGTAAGTCTGATCTTAATGATATATTACGTAAGTAGTCATTCAAAGCTTCTTTATCAGTCGCTTTTTTCAAGTTCAAGTTCATGATAGCCATTGAAACATTTGGCGTTGGAACTCGAATTGCGTTACCCGTTAGTAAACCTTTCAATTCAGGTAAGGCTTTAGCAACAGCTTTTGCAGCACCCGTAGTACTAATAACCATATTAAGTGGGGCACTACGACCGCGACGTGGCGCTTTGTGATAGTTATCAATTAAATTCTGATCATTGGTGTAAGAATGAATAGTTTCAACATGTCCGTTACGAATACCATACTCATCATTTAACGCTTTTAATACGGGTGTTATAGCATTGGTTGTACAACTAGCGGCAGAAACAATTTTATCTTCAGGTAAAATCATATCTTGATTAACACCATAAACGATGTTTTTGATATCACCTTTTGCTGGTGCTGTTAATAATACTTTATCAACACCTTTAGATTGTAAATGCTGACCTAAGCCATCTTCATCAGTCCATATACCGGTATTATCCACAACAAGTGCATTGTTAATACCGTAGGCGGTGTAATCAACTTCTGAGGGTGATTTAGCATAAATAACTTTAATAAAAGCACCGTTGGCTTTAATCACATTATTTTCTTTATCAATAGTGATACTACCGTTGAAAGCCCCGTGAACAGAATCACGACGTAATAAACTGGCGCGTTTTTCTAAATCGTCATCACTTTTAGCTGGACGTAAAACAATGGCGCGAAGATTTAATTTAGCGTTAGGGCCTGTTTGCTCTATTAATAAACGCGCTAATAAACGACCAATACGACCAAAGCCATATAAAACAACATCTTTACTTCGACCTTCGTCACTTGCAGTAGCAACAGCGGTTAATTCTTTTTCTAAATATTGCTCAATTGACAAATCATTAGATTGGCCTTGAAATAAATAACGATAAGCTAATTTACCTACATCTATACGAGCAGGCGCTAATATCATTTTATTTAAAGCGACAACAAATGGGAAACTTTCGCGTAAACGAAGTTTGCTATCTTCATGTAAAGCCACAGATTTATGCGCTTTGATAATATCAATAGGAGAAGCATTTAATAATGGGCGACCATAAACAGATATTTCAATGCCTTTGTTTCTAAATAGCTGGCCAATAATAGGCTGCATATTTTCTGCGAAAGTTTGGCGCTCTTGCCAACTCTTTTGATATTCTTCCTCAAGATGAGACGTCATTAGTTAAACCTTATATTTCAATCAATTGAACGAGAATTTACTATAATCATAATAGCCTAGTTTAAAAAAAATAAAAACTAGCGTTAGTGATAAGATTATTGCGCGCATATTGTAATGCAAGCTGTAATGTTTCGCCATAGGTTACAAGATTATTTAGCGATAAAACTCAGGTTTATATCCGTCTGATATACGGTTTACTGTTTAAACGTTTATTGAGTGAAAATAGAGCAAGGTATATAACGAAGAAAACGCTTTTAAAGAAGCATTAAACTGTGAATTGTTAAGCGCTTTGAAAGCTTAAACTTAGGGAGTTGACGCAGTACCGCTTACCTGTTGGTTTCGGGCCATCATCAAAAACATGCCCTAAGTGAGACTGGCAATGCAAACATTGAATTTCAGTACGGGTCATATAATGACTTGAATCGTCAAGATAGGCGACATTACCTTCAATTGCAGCAAAAAAACTAGGCCAACCGCAACCAGCATTAAACTTACTATCACTATTAAAAAGTGGTGCATCACAACAGGCACACAAATAGGTGCCCAATTGCCAATGATCATTATAAATACCAGTAAAAGGCTGTTCTGTTGCCGCTAAACGACATACTTTGAATGCCTCTTCACTAAGCTTTTCTTTATAATGAACATCTTTCATAAAAGTTTACCCATCAACAATTTATCCGTCAACAATAATAGTATTACGCTCAGGTGTAGACCATTGTACGTGATACTTTTTGCCATCACTTTTATCTACTCTTTCAAAGGTATGAGCACCAAAGAAATCACGTTGTGCTTGTAATAAGTTGGCTGGCAAAGTTTCACAACGAAGTGAATCATAATAAGACAATGCCGATGAAAGTGCGCCAATAGGAACACCAAACATAGTAGCGCCACACACTGCTTTACGCCAATTTAGTTGACGTTCACTTAATTGTTCAGCAAAAAAGCTATCAAGTAATAAATTATCTAAATCTTCATTACGCTCATATGCTTGTGTAATTGATTGCAAGAAGGTCGCTCTAATAATACAACCCGCGCGCCAAACTTTAGCTATGCTAGCAAAATTAAGTGTCCAACCATGCTCTTTAGCCGCTAATTTCATTAACTGGAAGCCTTGTGCGTAAGCACACATTTTAGCACAATACATAGCATCATGAAGTTGTGCTATATAATCTTGTTTTGCTTGTTCTGAAATACCTATTGGCTGTGGGCCACTTAATATTGTAGATGCTTGAATTCTTAGTTCTTTGAATGAAGAGATAGAGCGAGCATAAACGGCTTGAGCAATGGTAGGAGCTGGACAACCAACCTCTAAGCTACTCATTGCCGTCCATAAACCCGTGCCCTTTTGTCCTGCTTTATCAAGAATTAAATCTACCAAGGTGGTGCCGGTATCAACAGACTTGTGGCGTAGTACTTCAACACTAATTTCCATTAGGTAGCTGTCAAGTACACCATGGTTCCATTTTTCAAAAACATCAGCAATCTCGTCGGCACTTAAACCTAAACCCGTATTAAGAATATGATAGGCTTCACAAATAATTTGCATATCCGCATATTCAATGCCGTTATGAACCATTTTCACATAATGCCCCGCACCTGCAGGTCCTATATATGCGGCACATGGCTCACCTTCGGTGATAACTTGTCCTGGCATGTTTCGTTCAATTGGTTTACCTGTTTTAGCATCAACTTTAGCAGCAATGGCTTCCCAAATAGGTTTAACGCGAGTCCATGCATAAGGAGAACCACTTGGCATTAATGAGGGTCCGAAGCGTGCACCAACCTCTCCGCCTGA
This sequence comes from Colwellia sp., assembly GCA_029938115.1. Classification (GTDB taxonomy): domain Bacteria; phylum Pseudomonadota; class Gammaproteobacteria; order Enterobacterales; family Alteromonadaceae; genus Colwellia. The sequence continues at coordinate 7,318 of JAPYOP010000062.1, forward strand.
AACAGCAGAAGAAAAGAGTAAAAAATTACTCTTATATTTTATTTCACGCGCAACAGTATCAACCCATAGACTATTTCCAGTATCAATAACTATGTCATCTGGCTGAACCCCAGCGCCAATTAAGTTTTCACACACTTGATCTACTGGAGCCCCTGCAGGAACACTCAAAACTATAAGGTGTGGAGCTTTCAATTGTGATAATAATTCAGTATATGAAGAGCAACCGTATACTCTTGGGGTGCCTGTAGTATTCTCAACTTGATCTTGTTCGATAACACCTTGCACTTTTTCATCAGATAAGTCGAAAGCTGCAATGTTGTAACCATTATCGGCAAGGTTTAGTACCAAATTTTTGCCCATGACGCCTAAACCAATAAAACCAATGTCACACAACATTTTATCTTGTGCCATAAAATTATTTTCCTGAAGTTATTAACTCAAAAAAGAGCCCTTGCTTTTGATTAGCAGTTCAACTTTACTCTGATAGATTTTTAAAAAATCTAATTAGTTTTTATAATTCCTACCTTTCGTTTCGAAAGATAAAAGCTGCACATCGAAATTTTTTAAATTCTAACACGCAACTTAACGTAAATCATGTAAATAGCGAATAAAACCACAAAATATCTCTCTTTTTATTGTAACCCACAAAAATTTGGTAAATTTACGTAAAATATCATATTTACATCATGCTTTTGACCATAAAAAGAAACTTTAACTTGAAATATTCTCAAAATGGTGTAATTTTACTACATAATGAGTTTTTGAGAGGTTTAGTATGAAAATTAAAATTGGCATTAACGGGTTTGGTCGTATCGGTCGCTTTGTATTTAGAGCAGCAGCAGCAAGAGATGATATAGAAGTTGTAGGTATTAATGATTTAATTGATATTGATTACATGGCTTACATGTTGAAATACGATTCAACACATGGCCGCTTCAAAGGCACTGTTGATGTTGTTGATGGTCAGCTTATTGTAAATGGTAAAACTGTACGTGTAACAGCAGAGCGTAACCCTGCTGATTTAAAGTGGAATGATATTGACGTTGATGTCGTTGTAGAATCGACAGGTTTATTCTTAACGGATGAAACAGCCCGTAAACATATTGAAGCAGGTGCTAAGCAAGTTGTTCTTTCAGCTCCTTCAAAAGATGATACCCCTATGTTTGTTTGTGGTGTTAACTTAGACAAATATGATGGCCAAGACATTGTTTCTAATGCTTCTTGTACGACTAACTGCTTAGCCCCTATTGCTAAAGTATTAAATGATAACTGGGGTATTGAAAGCGGCTTAATGACAACAGTTCATGCTACTACTGCTACACAACAAACAGTTGATAGCCCATCAGTGAAAGACTGGCGTGGCGGTCGTGGTGCAGGTCAGAACATCATACCTTCATCAACAGGTGCCGCAAAAGCTGTTGGTAAGGTTATCCCTGAGTTAAATGGCAAACTTACTGGTATGGCATTTCGAGTACCAACACCAGATGTTTCTGTCGTTGATTTAACTGTTAACTTGAAAAAACCTGCAACTTACGCACAAATATGTCAAGCCATGAGCGCTGCAGCTGAAGGCGAGTTAAACGGTATTTTAGATTACACTGAGGATGCTGTAGTTTCTAATGACTTTATTGGTGAAACTTGTACTTCAGTATTTGATGCTAAAGCAGGAATCGCCTTAACAGATACTTTTGTGAAAGTTGTATCTTGGTATGACAACGAAATTGGCTACTCAAACAAAGTATTAGACTTAGCTTCATATATACATAACTACAATAAGTAGACTATTTAAATAGTTACTTTGTAATTTTCAGATCAAAAAAGGCTAGGTGTTATCACCTAGCCTTTTTTATTATTTGCTTTTCGTTACTCGAAACTAATAACTCGTAACATTAACTTATCGATGCATTTATTTGCTCTAACACCAATTGCGGATCAGCTGCTTTTGTAATAGGGCGTCCGATCACCAAATAGTCAACACCAACATTCATTGCTTGCTCGGGGGTCATAATACGTTGTTGATCGTCTTTAGCTGAGCCTGCAGGTCTAATACCTGGTGTAATTAATTTAAATTCTTGGCCAAGAGATAACTTTAGCTGCTCTGCCTCCCATGCTGAACAAACTACGCCATCTAAGCCACTTTGCTTGGTTAGCTTAGCTAAAAAATCAACTTGCTCTGCTGGTGTTTTAGTAATACCTAAGCCTCGTAAATCATTTATCGACATACTGGTTAATACAGTTACAGCGATGAGTAAAGGCGCATCATCACCATAATTATCTAATGCTTCTTTCGCTTTAGTCATCATTTGGCTGCCACCACTGGCATGCACATTCACCATCCAAACACCTAAATCAGCCGCAGCTGTAACTGCTTTTGCAACCGTATTAGGGATGTCATGAAATTTCAAATCGAGAAAGACATCAAAGCCCTTCCCTGTTAAGGTTTTTACAAACTCAGGGCCAAAGTAGGTAAACATTTCTTTGCCCACTTTTAACTTGCAATCACTTGGGGAAATTTTATCGACAAAGGATAAAGCATCATTTTTTTTATCAAAATCTAGAGCGACAACAACTTTTGGATCTAACATGGGGTTCCTATTTTCAATTCTTTGTTCGCCAAAAGGCTGTATACATAATTATTAAAAAGCATTTAAACTTGTAGGTATTATATCAAGTAGATTTCCTCTGCTAAATCAGACAAAACTAGTTCAAGGAAAGAGCACGGAGTTGACGCTAGTCAATGAGTACTTTTAACGCCGAAATAGCGAAGTATGATAACGCAGATGAAGGCTACTCTCCTTCAAGGCCAATAAACGGTTTGAGTTGTTCCCACTCGTGGCAGGAAGGACAAGACCAATAATGAGTAGAGCTATTAAAGCCACAATTACGACAACTATACCTGTGCTTCACTTTTAAATACTCGCTAATCAACTCTTTAATCAAATCTAGGCTCGCATTATTATCTAGATCTTGAGTTTGGTTCATTTGCATCTTAACAAAATGCTTAAAACCTCTTATGGTCGGCCTACGTTTAAGCGCTGATAGCATAAACTCTTTTGCTTTTTTGTTGCCGTGTTTCTGTTCAACATAACTCAAGTAAGAGATTAGTGCAGTAGAGCTTGCTGTTTCGTCATAAACTTTTTTGATAAAAGTAAAAAACTCATCTGCGGCATCAAGATCAAGATAGCATTGATGCATTTGTTCGATAACATCAGGAAAAAACTCCTGATCCTGATGGTATATGTCTTGATAACACTTACAAGCTAACTCACATTGTTTATGATTTTCATAAATTTTTGCCATCAGCCAGTTGGCACGACATGAGTTGGGATCTAATTTCAGTGCTTCTTCAAGTAGCTCAATTACTTCAATAAATTTATCTTGCTCAAAAGCACTTGTAGCTTGTTCACAATAAAAATTAGCCAAGGTATGCAAAAGGCGCTTGTCATTAAACTTTATAATAAGTTTTTTATGATTAATGCCCTGATGCCAATCTTTAGTTGATTGGAAAATTTGCAATAAATAGGTTAACGACTTTAAGCCATAGTCATTAGACTTTAATAGCTTATTAAACATTTTTTCGGCTCTGTCATACAAACCAGCACTTAGAAAATCTTTTCCTAACTCAAATACGGCTTGTTGCTTGTCTTTGGTTGGTAAGTTTCCATGGCGAACTAAATGCTCATGTACTTTCAAAGCTCGGTCGAGTTCACCACGTTTGCGAAATAAGTTTGCCATAGCAAAGTGAGCTTCAACACTATCATCTTCTACTTTTAATGCTTCAAGAAGTGAATCTATCGCTTTATCTTTTTGATTTGATAATAAATAGTTCAAGCCGGTAGAGTACTTAATAGATAAGTCTTGCTTAATGGTTTGATCTTTTTGCTTAATACTGTTTCGCCCCATAAACCAGCCATAAGCCATGGCAACAGGGAGCAATAAAAAAAGTAATGTGTTCATTATGTTAACTACACTTAAACTTCAGTTGAACGATTTTTAGCTAACACTTTCTTTCCCTTACGGATCAAACGCCATAATAAAGTTGCTAATAATCCAAGTACAAAACCAATGACTGTAAATAAGCTAACAGCAGCAGCAATCGATAACTCCACTCTTGCGACAAGGTAATTTAATGAAATTATTTGCTCATTTTGACTACCAAAAACAAAAGCGATGGTGAGTAAAATTAAAACTAAGAATAAAGTGAAATATATTCGCACGTTGAATAAGCTCGCTTAAATATTGTGGTTAAGTGTAGACGAAAAAAAACGGCATACTAATGTATGCCGTTTATTATCTAATTTTTTTGCTTCTTTTACAATGAATGAAATTGTAATAACAAAGCAATTAAGCTGCTGAAAGATTAACTCTTTCTCGAAGCTCTTTGCCTGGCTTAAAGTGAGGTACGTATTTACCACATAACTCAACTGATGCGCCAGTCTTAGGGTTTCTACCAACCCGAGGAGCACGATAATGTAATGAAAAACTACCAAACCCTCTAATTTCAATGCGGTCACCTTTTGATAAGGATTGCGCCATTAATTCTAAGATTTCTTTAATCGATTCTTCTACATCTCTAGCTGATAAATGCGATAGTTTATCGGCTAATTTTTCAATGAGCTCTGATTTGGTCATAGACCCTCCAGTATTCACCAAGCTTCGCGCTAATGGGATTAATATAAAGAGGAGAATACTTCTATTCTCCTCACCTCGTCTCTTTTTAGTGTAATACAAATTAAAAAGAGTGCAAACAATTAAAAAATATAAGTTTTTTAAAAATTAGTTTTTAGCATTTTTAAACGCTGCAGCCATAGCACTTAAACCACTTTCTTCAACTTGGTTTAAGTTATCCATTGCTTCACGTTCGTCAGCTTGGTCTTTCGCTTTGATAGATAAGCTAATAGTACGGTTCTTACGATCCACACCCATAAACTTAGCTTCAACATCGTCACCAATTGATAATACTGTAGACGCATCTTCAATACGCTCAACAGAAATATCGCTAACACGTAAGTAACCTTCAACAGTTTCAGCCAACTCAATAGTTGCGCCTTTAGCGTCTACAGCCGTTACCTTACCGTTAACAATAGTACCTTTCTTCTTATCAGTTAGGTACATGTTGAACGGGTCATCTTCAGCTTGTTTAACGCCAAGAGAGATACGCTCACGCTCAGGGTCAACTTGAAGTACGATTGCAGTGATTTCATCGCCTTTCTTATATTCACGAACAGCTTCTTCTCCGCCATTCCATGAGATATCAGATAAGTGAACTAAACCATCTATGCCGCCATCAAGACCAATAAAGATACCAAAGTCAGTGATTGACTTGATCTTACCTGATACTTTGTCGCCTTTGTTGAAGTTTTTAGCAAACTCTTCCCAAGGGTTAGCTATACATTGTTTAAGACCTAAAGAAATACGACGACGTTCTTCGTCAATTTCTAATACTAGTACTTCAACAGTGTCACCTAAGTTAACAACTTTAGATGGGTGGATGTTTTTATTAGTCCAATCCATTTCAGAAACGTGAACTAAACCTTCAACGCCTTCTTGGATTTCAACAAAACAACCGTAATCAGTTAAGTTAGTTACGCGACCAGTAAGTTTAGAACCTTCTGGGTAACGGTTAGCAATAGCTACCCATGGATCTTCGCCTAACTGCTTCATACCTAGAGATACACGAGTGCGCTCACGGTCGAATTTCAATACTTTAACTTGGATTTCATCACCAACATTTACGATTTCACTTGGGTGCTTAACACGTTTCCAAGCCATATCTGTGATGTGAAGTAGGCCGTCAATGCCGCCTAAGTCTACGAACGCACCGTAATCAGTAAGGTTTTTAATAATACCTTTAACTTCTTGGCCTTCCGCTAATGACTCTAGTAATTCATCACGTTCTGCACTGCCTTCAGCTTCGATTACAGCACGACGTGAAACAACTACGTTATTACGCTTTTGATCAAGCTTAATAACTTTGAATTCTAAATCTTTACCTTCAAGGTGAGCAGTGTCACGTACTGGACGTACATCTACTAAAGAACCCGGTAAGAAAGCACGAATATTGCTAACTTCAACCGTGAAACCACCTTTAACTTTACCGTTGATAACACCGATAACAGTTTCTTTTTCTTCGTATGCTTTTTCAAGCACTTGCCATGCTTCGTGACGTTTAGCGTCTTCACGAGAAAGAATAGTTTCACCGAAGCCATCATCTGTAGCTTTAAGTGATACATCGACTTCATCACCAACAGCAACTTCTATTTCACCAGCTGCGTTTCTAAATTGGTTGATGTCAATAACACTTTCAGATTTAAGGCCAGCGTCAACAATTACGTTGTCTTTGGTTACTTTAACGATTAAACCCTTGATAATTGAACCAGGGCGTGTTTCGATTTCTTTTAAACTTTCTTCAAAAAGTTGTGCAAAATTTTCAGTCATAACTTGTATCTTAACTCGTTATTAATCCAATCAACGTCGATGTTTCATGGGGTTGTTAAATTAGCCTCGGTACATCCTTGACGTAAGCTTTAGTTAATTTATCTTTTACACCATGTAAAAAATAAAGGTTTATGTTAATTTTCCATTCGCAAATGAAAGGACTTTATTGACCACTTCATCTATAGAAAGGTCAGTAGAATCAACTATTAACGCACCTTCTGCCGGCACAAGCGGGGCAACTGCTCTGTTGCGATCACGCTCATCACGTTGACGTATGTCATCCAAAAGGCGCCCGATTTTAACATCAAAGCCTTTCTCTTTCAACTGATTAAATCTACGTTCGGCTCGTTCTTCTGCGCTAGCGGTTAAAAATACTTTTACCGGCGCTTGTGCAAAGACAACTGTTCCCATGTCTCGACCATCTGCAACTAAGCCAGGGGTTACACTAAAAGCTCGTTGACGACGTAATAATGCCTCACGAACTCGGGGGAAAGCAGCAACTTTAGATGCTAGTGAGCCAATGTCTTCTGTTCGAATAGTGTTAGTGACATCCTCACCTTCTAGAATAACTTTACTTTCACCTTGACTGCTTATTTCAAACTGTACATCAAGATGAGCAGCCATAGGGATCAAAGGCTCTTCATCATCAAGACTGACATGGTGGTGTTGAGTTGCTACTGCAAGTACACGATAAATAGCACCACTATCAAGTAGATGCCAACCAAGTTGTTCGGCAACAATTCTGGCAACGGTTCCTTTGCCTGCCCCACTAGGGCCATCAATGGTAATTACGGGCACGCTTTCCTGCATACATTCTACTCCTAATATCAAAAATCGGCAGCATTATACGGTATTTATATATCTAAATCGCGTAAAAAATTATTCTGTAACATATTTAACAGGAAACATGCGCTAATTTATCAAAGTAATCTGGAAATGTTTTAGCTGTACACTTAGGATCGTTAATTGTAACAGGTGTATCACTCAATGCTACCAGAGAGAAACACATAGCAATCCTATGATCATTATAGGTATCAATTTCAGCATGGCTCAACAACTTGGGAGGAGTAATTGATATGTAATCTTCACCTTCTACTACATCAGCCCCCACTTTCCTTAGTTCTGTTGCCATAGCAGTTAAACGGTCAGTTTCTTTTACTCGCCAGTTATAGATATTTCGAATCGTTGTAGTCCCTTGGGCAAAAAGTGCTGTCGTGGCTATTGTCATCGCAGCATCTGGTATATGGTTCATGTCCATATCAACTGCAAAAAGTGCTTTACCTTTAACCGTAATTGACTCGTCATTCCAAATCACTTCTGCGCCCATTTTCTCGAGCACATCTGCAAAGTGCTTATCGCCTTGAACACTTAACCTACCTACTCCGTGTACAGTAATCTCTCCGCCTTTGATCGCACCAGCGGCTAAAAAATATGACGCAGAAGAAGCATCACCTTCGACCATGTATTTTTCAATAGACTGATAAGATTGATTCCCTTTTACTGTGAAAGATTGGTAATCATTATTTTGAACATTGACTCCAAACCTACTCATAATATCAAGCGTTATATCAATATATGGTTTAGAAACTAATTCACCTTCAATATTGATATTAGTGTCTGTTTTTAATAATGGTGTAATCATCAAAATGGAAGTTAAAAACTGGCTAGAAATAGAACCATCTATGCTTACTGAGTTACCACTTAAGACTTTGCCATTTATTTTTACAGGTGGGTAATCCTGATTTTCCATATATTCAATGTCTGCACTAAGCTGCGCTAAAGCATCGACCAAGTGACCAATCGGCCTTTCTTTCATTCGAGGTTCACCCGTCAATACAAACTCACCATCACTCGCAGCAAGTGCTGCACATAAAGGACGCATCGCGGTGCCCGCATTACCTAAATATAACTCCAAAGGTTCATTCGATTTAAAAAAACCATTATTCCCTACAACGGTACATTCAGTGCCACAATCACTTAGCGTATATTTAATGCCGAGCGTTTTTAGTGCATTTAACATGTGCTTAATATCGTCACTCACCAACAAATTGGTAATTTTAGTCGTACCCTTAGCTAAAGCGGCAATTAGCAAGGCACGATTAGACAAACTTTTTGATCCCGGTAAAAAAATTTCGCCATTAATTTTACTTATTGGCTTTAATGTTAATTGCTCCATTTTATTTATTTTCCTGTTCAAATTTTTGCATGAATTCAACTAATGCCTGAACCCCTTCAATAGGCATGGCGTTGTATAAACTAGCGCGCATACCGCCAACAATTCTATGACCTTTTAATGCCATTAAACCTTGTTGCTCAGCTTGTGCTAAAAACTGCTCATTTAAGCTTTCATCTTGAAGCCAAAATGGAATATTCATCTTGCTACGATATTGTAGTTCAATATTATTATTATAAAAATTACTGTCATCAATGGTTTGATAAAGTAATTTCGCTTTTGCTTGGTTTATTTTTTCAATCGCTTTTACGCCACCTAAATCTTTAAGCCATTTAAAAACTAAACCGGCTAAGTACCATGCATAAGTTGGTGGTGTATTGTACATAGAATCATTATCAGCTGATGTTTTATAATTCATAATACAAGGCGTTGCTTGTTGAGCATTGCCCTTACCTTCACCTAAGAGATCTTCACGCACGATAACAATAGTTAAACCCGAAGGGCCTATATTCTTTTGCGCACCCGCATAAATCAAACCAAACTGAGTGACATCAATTTGATGGGATAAAATAGTTGAAGACATATCAGCAACCAAAGGAACGCCTTTTGTGTCAGGTATATCATTAATTTCTATACCATCAACTGTTTCATTTGGACAGTAATGAACATAAGCAGCATTAGGGTTTAGTGGCCATTCATCTACAGAGGTAAGACTGACTTCACCACCATCATGCTCTTGTCGAATATTAATGACATTAATATCACCAAAGTTTTTAGCTTCACTAGCAGCGGCTTTTGACCATGAGCCATTAACAATATAATCAGCTGATTGACCTTGTGGTAACAAATTTAGCGGCACAGCAGAAAACTGTCCTCGACCACCACCATGACAAAATAGTACTTTGTAATTATCTGGGATAGTCATCAAATGACGTAAGTCAGCTTCAGCTTGCGCGGCCATTTTCATATAGATACCGCTGCGATGACTTAACTCCATCACAGAGCTACCGGTGTTATTCCAATTGATAAATTCGTCTTGCGCCTTTGCCATTACCGCTGTAGGTAACATGGCAGGGCCAGCACAAAAATTAAAGATTTTAGTCATGTTCTTTTCTCAAATATAAAAACTAAACTGTCGAGCCTCACTTCGTTCGGGTCGACCTACAATGTACGTTATTTTCCTGCCGTCGCATCGCAACATACGATCGCCAAGGATGGCGGAAGTGTAGTTTTTGCAGGAGCACAAAAACTACCGGTTCATCCTGAACATACACGCTCTTTGCCATCCATGGCACCCCGATATACCGTTCATCCTGAACATAAAAAAGGCGGTTATTAGCCGCCTTTTTCAAAGTATGCGACGTTTATTCTTCTTCGTCGCTTGATGTGTTTTCATCATCTACTTGTTGGGCGCTTTGTTCGGGGTTATGTGTTGAAGATGCATTATCAGTAGCCTCTGCATTATCACCTACCTCCCCTTCAACACTTTCACCCTCAGCACTACCTTCAAATACTTCAGGCTCTTCAACTTCGTCAATACGTTGCAGAGCAACTACGTGCTCTCCTTCGATGGTACGAATTAAACGAACACCTTGAGTATTTCGACCAATAACACTGACTTCATTAACACGCGTACGAACTAAAGTACCGTTGTCAGTAATCACCATTATTTCGTCAAGTTCTTCAACTTGTACTGCACCAACGACTTTACCGTTACGTTCACTCACTTTAATAGAAACAACACCTTTGGTTGCTCTACTCTTCGCTGGATATTCGCCTAAGTCTGTACGTTTACCAAAACCGTTTTCTGTAATCGTTAACACCGGTCCATCATTTTTCGGTACGATTAGAGAAACAACTTTTTGGCCGTCCTCAAGTTTAATACCGCGAACACCTGTGCCGGTTCTACCGATAGGTTTCAATGCCCAACGTTGCAGACCTGTTTCAGGATCAAGCTTAATTTCGCCCGTTTCACTGTCACGAACTTTCTCGTTAAAGCGTACTACTTTACCTGCATCAGAAAACAACATAATGTCATTGTTGCCATCAGTAATATCAACACCAATTAAGGTATCGTCATCTCGTAGATTTAAAGCAATAATACCGTTAGCACGTTGGTTTTTATAAGCAGTTAGTGCTGTTTTCTTAACAGTACCTGACGCTGTCGCCATGATAATGTATTTGTCTTCTTCATATTCACGCACAGGTAAAATTGCAGTAATACGTTCATTTTTCTCTAATGGTAAAATATTAACAATTGGACGCCCACGTGCGGTGCGACTTGCTAATGGTAATTGGTAAACTTTCAACCAATATAATTTACCGCGATCAGAGAAGCATAAAATTGTATCGTGAGTATTGGCAATTAATAAACGTTCAATGAAATCTTCTTCTTTCATTTTAGTGGCCGCTTTACCTTTGCCACCACGACGTTGTGCTTGATAGTCACTTAAAACTTGATATTTAACATAGCCTTCATGAGAAAGTGTTACCACTACATCTTCTTCGCTAATTAAATCTTCTAATGATAAATCATGAGAGGCGTTTGTTATTTCAGTGCGACGCTCATCACCAAACTCTTCTCGAATAGCAATTAACTCTTCACAAATAACTTCCATTAAGCGTTCAGGGTTTTCTAAAACATGCATTAATTCAGCAATAAGTTCTAATAATTCTCTGTACTCATTGGTGATTTTTTCGTGCTCTAGGCCACTTAATTTATAAAGTTGTAACTCAACAATGGCCTTGGCTTGTACTGGTGTTAAATAATATTTGTCATCACGAATACCGAACTCAGGTTCTAGCCATTCAGGGCGAGCAGCATGAGTACCCGCGCGCTCTAACATAGCGCTAACATTACCTAAATTCCACCCTTGAGAAACTAATTTTTCTTCGGCCTCTTTTCTCGATGGTGACGTTTTAACTAATTCAATAATCGGTTCAATGTTAGCTAACGCAATTGATAATCCTTCCAAGATATGTGCTCTATCGCGCGCTTTTCTCAGTTCGTAAATTGTGCGACGAGTAACGACTTCACGGCGATGTAAAACAAACTCTTCAAGCATTTGCTTTATGTTAAATATTTTTGGTTGGCCGTCACCTAACGCCACCATATTAAAACCAAAAGACACTTGCATTTGGGTAAGTTTATATAAGTTGTTTAAAACAACTTCGCCCACTTCACCGCGTTTAATTTCAATAACCATACGCATGCCGTCTTTATCTGACTCATCACGTAATGCCGAAATACCTTCAAGACGTTTGTCTTTAACAAGCTCGGCCATTTTTTCAATAAGACGGGCTTTGTTTACTTGATAAGGTAGTTCATGAACTAGAATGGTTTCTTTACCGGTTTTTTCATTAACTTCAATTGTCGCACGGGCACGAATTTTTATTTTGCCGCGACCGGTACGATAGGCTTCTTCTATTCCTGCTCTGCCACTGATAATAGCGGCAGTTGGGAAATCAGGACCTGGAATATACGTCAATAACTCTTCAAAGCTAATGTCGCTATTTTCTATAAGTGCTAAACAACCGTTAATTACTTCGGTTAAATTATGCGGAGGAATATTGGTTGCCATACCAACAGCAATACCTGAACTACCATTAATCAATAAATTGGGAATACGAGTTGGCATAACCATAGGGATATGCTCAGTGCCATCGTAGTTAGGCACAAAATCAACGGTTTCTTTATCTAAATCAGCCAATATTGAATGGGCGATTTTTGACATGCGAATTTCGGTATAACGCATGGCTGCTGCACTATCACCATCAACAGAACCGAAGTTACCTTGACCATCAACCAACATATAGCGTAAAGAAAATGGTTGCGCCATACGAACAATTGTATCGTAAACGGCTGTATCACCATGAGGATGATATTTACCGATTACATCACCAACCACACGGGCTGATTTCTTATAAGCTTTATTCCAATCATTTCCCAATACATCCATCGCGAATAACACGCGGCGATGTACAGGTTTTAAACCATCACGAACATCAGGCAATGCACGCCCAACAATAACGCTCATAGCGTAATCTAGATAGGAGGTTTTTAACTCATCTTCAATATTTACCGGTACTATTTCTTTGGCCAAATCTGACATAAATAGACGTATCCCTTAACTTAAAACGTAACTTTAAAATCACATGATTTTTATTATTATCTTTTAATAAACTTTAATAAACTTTAATAAACTTTTAATAATTTTTTCAATTAACTTTTCATAAAAAAATATAAATCAACGCAGCATACTAGCACAATTTCGGGTGATGCCAAACAGCTTTATTCTACCATTTAAGTGCTGATTAAATGTCATAAAAAAAGTGGTTATAAAAGCAACAAAATAGTAACTTTGTCGATCTATATCATGCTTTTTACCATAGTTTAGCCGTTGTTAATTCTTTGCTTAGCTAAAAGTTTCGTTTAGAATCGAGTTATTCAAACGACAACTCGATTAAACCATGACAGAAATTAAAGATGTACCTAATGTAAATGATGCTGAAATTGAAAAATTTGAGAAAATTGCCAGCCAATGGTGGGATCTAAATGGTGATTTTAAACCATTACATCAAGTTAATCCTTTAAGAGTGCAATTTATTTGTCAGCATATAGCAGAGCAAAAGAGTGAACTGTTTGCTAAAAATGTTATCGATGTTGGCTGTGGTGGTGGAATTTTGTCGGAGTCTTTGGCAAAACTGGGTGCAAACGTTACCGGTATTGATATGGGAACGGAACCACTTAATGTTGCTAAACTCCACTCACTTGAATCAAATTTAACCATAAGTTATGAAAAAATAACCGCTGAAGAAAAAGCACAACAATGTAGTGGTACCTTCGACATGGTCACTTGTATGGAGATGTTAGAACATGTTCCTAATCCTGCATCAATAGTTAATGCTTGTGCAAAATTGGTTAAGCCAGGAGGGTTGGTCTTTTTCTCAACATTGAATAAAACCATTAAATCATATCTGTTAGCTATATTGGCGGCCGAAAAGGTATTAAAATTAGTGCCTGATGGTACGCATGATCATAAAAGTTTCATTAAGCCTTCTCAGCTAATTAGCTGGGCAGATGAAAGTGAATTAAACTGCATTGATGCCGCTGGCATTCATTACAATCCAATAACTGAAAATCATAAGCTTTCATCCAATTTAGATGTTAACTATATTCTGTGTTGTCAAAAAATTTAAATGAACTATAACACTTTTGCCTAAAGTTTAAGCTGGTTTATAAATTGTTGTTATTATAGGGGTTTAATTGGCTTATTCTTATTTGGAATATACAATAGATAAATTTAATAAAAATATTTTCAAGTAAAAAAAAATATAAAAAAATGTTGCATTCTTAATTTACCATGCAAAATAAAGCCTCTAGATGAGCAGGCTTTTATTCAATAAATGTCAACAGAAAAGATCGATATTTTAGCTCTTGCAAAAAAGCAAAAACCTCATTATCTTGTGTCTAGCTTTACAAAAAACCCTAGATGTTGTGTATATGACATATATCAGTATGTTTAATTTATGCACATAGGAAATAATAAAAATAAAAGGGCTCTTTACTATAGATAAGCATATTTATAGTTGAAGAAAACAATAACAATTTACACCACAGGTCTTTCATGAATAATAATCTTTTTGTTACCAAGCGTAATGGCGAAAAAGAACCCATCGATTTAGAAAAAATTCACCGTGTTATTGCTTGGGCTGCTGCTGGGCTTGATCACGTTTCTGTTTCTCAAGTTGAGTTGAAATCACATATTCAATTTTATGATGGCATTAAAACTGAAGATATTCATGAAACGATAATTAAGGCTGCTGCTGACTTAATTTCAGAAGAAACACCTGATTATCAATACTTATCGGCTAGACTTGCCGTATTTCATCTACGCAAAAAAGCTTATGGCCAATTTGAGCCTCCAAAGCTTTATGACCATGTTGTTAACATGGTTGAGTCAGGAAAATATGATCAGCACTTACTAGCTGATTATGATGAAAGTGATTTTGAACATATGTCACTCTTTTTAGACCACAGTCGTGATTTAAATTTTAGTTATGCGGCAGTTAAGCAACTTGAAGGCAAATACCTTGTACAAAACCGTGTAAATGGTGAAATTTATGAAAGTGCCCAATTTTTATATATATTAGTGTCGGCATGTTTGTTTGCTAAATATCCTAAAGCTACGCGACTAAATTATGTTGAGGGTTTTTATAACGCTATATCAACGTTTAAAATCTCACTACCAACACCTATTATGGCGGGTGTTCGCACCCCTACTCGTCAATTTTCATCTTGTGTATTAATTGAATGTGATGACTCGTTAGATTCTATCAATGCCGCTTCAAGTGCGATTGTTAAATATGTATCTCAACGGGCTGGTATTGGTGTTAATGCTGGACGTATCCGTGCTTTAGGTAGTGCAATTCGTAACGGTGAAGCATTTCATACTGGCTGTATTCCTTTTTACAAACATTTTCAAACGGCTGTTAAAAGCTGTTCGCAAGGTGGAGTTCGCGGTGGCGCAGCCACTCTATTCTACCCACTTTGGCATTTAGAAGTAGAAAGCTTACTGGTACTTAAAAATAACCGCGGTGTTGAAGAAAACCGAGTTCGTCACTTAGATTACGGCGTGCAATTTAACAAGCTCATGTATCAACGTTTGATAAAAGGCGGTCATATCACCTTATTTAGTCCAAGTGATGTGCCGGGACTTTATGATGCATTCTTTGAAGATCAAGAAAAATTTGAGAAACTTTACGTACAATATGAAAATGATGAATCTATTCGTAAAAAACGCATCAAAGCGATTGAGTTATTCACCTTGTTTGCCCAAGAGCGAGCTAGCACGGGTCGTATCTATTTACAAAATGTAGATCACTGTAATACCCACAGTCCGTTTGATCCAAGTAAAGCGCCTATTCGTCAAAGTAACTTGTGTTTAGAGATTGCGCTACCGACCAAACCAATGAAAGATGTTAATGATGAAAATGGTGAAATAGCACTATGTACATTATCTGCATTTAACTTAGGTGCTATTGACTCTTTAGATGAATTAGAAGGGTTAGCTGATTTAGCCGTACGCGCGCTAGATAGTTTACTCGATTACCAAGACTACCCTATTCCTGCAGCTCGCAATGCTAGTTTAGCTCGCCGTACATTAGGTATAGGTGTAATTAACTACGCTTATTATTTAGCTAAAAACGGTTTGTATTACTCGAACGGCAGCGCTAATAACTTAACTCATAGAACGTTTGAAGCGATTCAGTTCTACTTGTTAAAAGCCACCAATTCATTAGCAAAAGAACAAGGGGCTTGCCCTAAGTTTGATGAAACCCGTCTATCTCAAGGTATTTTACCTATTGATACCTATAAAAAGACGATTGATAACATTACCGGTGAGCCACTACATTTAGATTGGGAATCCTTACGAACAAGCATTCAAGAGCATGGTGTAAGAAACTCTACCGTTTCAGCGTTAATGCCCTCAGAAACGTCATCACAGATATCAAATGCAACCAATGGCATTGAACCACCACGTGGTTTAATCAGTGTTAAAGCCAGTAAAGATGGTGTATTGAAGCAAGTAGTTCCTGAATATAAAAAACTTAAAGGAAATTATGAGTTATTGTGGAATATTCCCGATAATCAAGGGTATTTAGAGCTTGTGGGTATAATGCAAAAGTTTGTTGATCAAACAATTTCAGCCAACACTAATTATGATCCATCGAAATTTGAAGGCGGAAAAGTTCCCGTTAAACAAATTCTAAAAGATATTTTAACCGCTTATAAATTGGGTGTTAAAACCATGTATTACCATAACACCCGTGACGGTGCTAGTGATAGCGTGGAAGTTGAAGATGACGACTGTGCTGGTGGCGCTTGTAAAATTTAAAGCGTAAAGACCCAACCAAAAACTAATAAAACAATATAATTAAAAAAATCAAATGAGCCTAGAGACAATTCTAGGCTCTTTATTGTCACTGTTAAGTAAACCATAGCGACAATATATTAAGGAATGACAGCTAATGACGTATACCACGTTTAACCAAACGCCCAATAATGCTTTACTAGAGCCTATGTTCTTAGGAAACAGTGTTAATGTTTCTCGCTATGATCAACAACGCTATATGGCTTTTGAAAAACTAATTGAGAAACAACTGTCGTTCTTTTGGCGACCTGAAGAAGTTGATGTTTCTAAAGATAGAGCTGATTGGCAAAGTTTAACTGATTCTGAAAAGCATATTTTCATTTCAAACTTAAAGTACCAAACACTGCTTGACTCAATGGCTGCTCGCTCTGTTAACGCAGTATTGTTGCCATTAGTTTCATTGCCAGAAGTTGAAACGTGGGTAGAAACCTGGGCATTTAGTGAAACCATTCATTCTCGCTCATACACTCATATTTTACGTAATTTATTCACCAACCCAGGTGAAGTATTCGATGACATTATTGTTAACCCCGCCATTTTAAAACGTGCTCGCAGCATAGCTAAATACTTTGATGATGTAATTTTAACAACGCAGTTATTACAATCTCAAGGTGAAGGTAGTTATGAAGTTGAAGGACGTACTATTGAAGTAAGCACTCGAAAATTAAAAGAGCGTTTATATTTAGCTGTTTGTTCAGTAAATGCTTTAGAAGCTATTCGTTTTTATGTCAGCTTTGCTTGCTCATTTGCTTTTGCTGAGCGTGAATTATTAGAAGGTAATGCAAAAATAATTAAACTAATAGCCCGTGATGAAGCCTTACATTTAACCGGTACTCAACATATTTTA
>JAPYOP010000155.1 GCA_029938115.1 Colwellia sp.
TGGGTAAATCAGGCAAACACATTAGTGCGCCATCTATATTGCCTATGTCACCGTCGCGGGTGATGGAATTTAAACAGACTGGTAAATTACTTAAGGTGGTGAGCTTGTACGCACCGTTAATGGTCTCGCAGTTAGCAGTTAAGCTGTTGTTTTCAACCACAATATTGTCACAGGTTAGCTGGTAACTGCCCATGGGGTAAATGTCAGACGGGATAGCCTGAGAGTAGTAGGTTGCGACAAAACCAATTGCCACCAATACAGACAGCAATAAATATCTCTTTCTCATTTTTATAATCCTTATTATGTGCCATTTGTTGGCTTCATAAATGTAAATATATTCTGGCCTTTTAAAATCAGGGTGATGGCTTATTGGTTTATGGCGTTACTCGCCATACATTGACGTTTGGTGTCTAAATCTTTGCTGTTCAGGTTGCTGCTGTCTCGTAGTTTTAAAAATAGTGAGTGGTAGCCTTGTTTAAATTAAAGGTTTATTGAGTTGTTAGAGACTACGAGGTAATTGCTTCATGTATTGCCACACCATCTACGCCCTTGTAGGTGCTTGTGTGCGAAAAATGTCTCACGGGATGAGCTCGTACCGGTTGTAAATGATTCAATGAGCACATGTGCTTTCTGGATCGACTCTTGAAAATCTTACTTATTAAATGGAGGTAGTAATGAGACAAGGTATGTTAATTATTGGTGGTACAGGTATTGTTGGCAGTGCAATTACAAAGGAGGCTTTACATAGTAATTATCGGGTGACCGTTATTTCTAATACAAAAGACGATTTCATACCAGATGGAGTTGAGCACATAATTGCCGATAAACGAGATGAAAACTATGCAAAGCTGTTGGTAAACTTGCCTTTATTCGATGTGGTTTGTGATGTTATTGAATACAGTGTCGATGACGCAAAAATTGTTTATGACGCATTTAAAAATAAAAAATCACATATTATAATATTTACCACTACGCTGGTTTACGATAGGCAAACTGAAGAGCATACGGCTATTTCCGAGATAAATAAAAAAATACCAAGTCGTACATATGGCGGTTATGTCGATTGTAAATTGGCGATAGAAGAGTTTTGGTTTCAGCAGGACGAGATAGCAGTGACCTTACTAAGGCCCTATCATGTTTTAGGCGAAGGCTCTCTCATAGGTGTGCTGCCCTTGCATAATCGCGATCCATTGATCGTAGATAAAATTGTTAGCGGCGAAAAAATAGCCCTATTTAACGGCGGTGATAATCAGTTTAATTATGTGCATCCACGTGACTTGGCAAGCGCAGTTTTGTGTGTGGCCAATAATGAAAAGTGTTATGGGCAAGCCTATAACACTTTAAATCCAATGGTTTATACGGCAATAGAATATTATCAACTGTTGGCGAAAATTTTGGATAAACCCCTAGTGGTTGAGTCTATTCCATATAATCAAGCCTATGGAAATGGTTGGGAAATGACCCTGCTGCCACATCTATACGATATGACTAAATTACAACAAGATACAGGATTCACTCCTGCAATTAGCTTGGAACAAGGCATGAGAGATGCGTTAAAAAGCTATCCTAGAGTAGAAACGGATACCCGTAAAATACCGGTATTTAAAGCAATGAACAAGGGGGCTCGCCCTAATGCCATTTGGTGGCTAAGGGCGGAAGATATCATGATAAAAGAGAGCAAGGTCCTAGAGCATTAGAATAAAGGTAACCTACCATTTTCGTGATTATTTAGGTCATCACGATCATGGCCTAAAACGTGATATTTGGCGGTATGAATGAGAGTGTAGTGAAGGCTCAGCCCAAGGCCACCGTTAAATGGTGCTCATCCAGCAAATGCTTGAGTCGAGCTGTGATCGACTCATTTGTGTATGCCTATACCCGAATTATTCCTGCCTGCTGCATGGGGACTTTATAACTTTGTATGATATCCGAGAGGATGCATTGAATGATGCGGGTAGGCGGTATTGTTGTTTGAATGTTTGAATGTTTGAAAGAGTCGGACACGGGCGCCTACAGGATGTAGGTTGTAGTGTCATACATGGATAAATTGCTGAGTGCCCTCGAACCTTAGCTGCAAATTCTTATGCTTTGTAGGGCTCATTTAAAAGCTGATATGCTCGCTTTATTACGAGGCTAACTCAGTCTTCGGTAGCTAGTTTCCGGTCCTATAGTGTGGTAATTTATGACGTAATTACTAACAAGGAACCGGGAATGTTGATCCGTATAACCATTCTTTTTACAGCCCTCTTATCCACAACTGCTTTTGCCTCCATTGATGTCTTGCTAGACAATGAAAAAACCCTCATTTTAAGTGTGGGCAGTGAATATGTATTGGGGGATTCCGATACCCGTATTGATGCCCGTAATATCGCCCTGCAAAATGCCAAGCTTATGGCGTCTGAGTCGGCCGGTTCTTATATTCAGTCACACACCACTATCATCAATGACGATATCTCAAAAAGCTCCGTTATCGTAGCCTCTTCTGCGGTGATGAAAACCGATATTAAATCCGAAAATTTTGAGTTCACCAGTGACCATCGCACCAAAATTGTTATGGTGGCCTGGGTTGAAATTGATAAAAAATCCTTGTTTGGCAAGCTGGACGACATAACCAGTGATGATTCAAAACGTGTACAGGTATTGGCACTGCAAGATAAAAATTCACAGCTGGTAAAGAAGCTGGCGCAATTAAATAAACAAATTAATACCCAGGCGACTCATTCGTCGGCAGCACAAATAACTCTTGAGAAGCCAGATCAAAGCCTAATTGACCAGCGTAATAAAATTCTTGCCACGCTGGTTGATAATGAAAATACCATTCGAAAGACCTTTGACAAAGGCTCATTAGCTTTTGTTCTTAAGAAAAACAAAATAAACATGAGCGTAAACTAAGTAAATTTGAACAAGCCAAAATGGATATAGATGTAAATATCCTTGACTACATTAAAAATAACGCCAATATAAAACTATCTGACCCTGAGATTTTCTATAACGGTAACGGTACCTATAACTTAGAGGTGAAAGTTGAATGGTATATAGATAACTTTCAGGTACTGCCTGTATTTAATAAATATTTTTGGGGCGAAGATAAACAGCCCATTACCTATTCAGAAATATTGGTCAGCGCCTCGAGCACTAAAAAAGTTCCTTACATAACGGTATCAAAATACATCAATAGTTCAGACGATCAGAAGCACAGTTTTTCAAACAAGCTGTATACTTATTTAAGCAAGCGCTCTGTATATTTACAGCTTAATGCTGGCGGTTTCACCGGTAATATTAAAATAGCGGGCATGGACGAAAACGACGAGGGTTATCAGTTTAATACACTGCTGGCCATGGGCACCAATTCCTTGTTTGGTCAAAACCCCGTGATTATTGAACACGTCTCCAAGGCGGTGCTGCAGGAGTTAACCTCGGTTAGTGCCAATGTAGAGGTAGTGGTTGAATGAAACAGGTCATCGCGTTATTAGGATTGCTTTTCTTTTATGGTTTATCGAGTGCCACAGAGCAGCAGCCAGAATGGCTATTGAATCACCAACCACATGAGGCTACTGGTTGTTCTGTCATTAAAAAAGGAGGCCTGCTGGTGGCTAAACGCATTGCCTTGGCCAAGGCACGGGCCGAATACTTAACCATACAAAAAGCGCACATTTCATCCAGCATAGAGATGACTGCCAGTAATCAAAGGCAAGACTTTAAGCAAACTATCAATGTTAAAACCCAAGGGGAGGCGGGTATCAATTTACTGCCCACTCAACAGGAAAAAACATTCTACGACGGTGTAGAGCAGTGGTGTGTCTTGGTTTCCGGTTCTCTATAAATCACAGCTTTAATAATGCTTACCAAGTGTAATATCTTATTACATATTTAGGCTACTCACCTCATTAAATATTACAATTATATACGGTTGTACAACGGCGGCATTTCCTGTGTATGGCTAGGATTAGTAAACAATCTTAGTTAGGTGACCCCATGAAAATACTGGCCGTTATATTGCTTTCCTTCGGTTTCGCAGTGTTAACACACGCTCAGGACGATAAACGCTGTGAGGACCCAGAATACAAACTATTAGAAATGCAGTTCTCTAATCTAGACGGTATAAAAAAGGAATTATTTTTTGTACTGGATGAACAATGCATGCAGGAGTTGGGGTTAAGTCATGAAGACATCCATGCTCGGCGTACAATTTTTTTAATGGGTTCTATGAATTATGAAGGGTATAGCCAGTTTGATTAAGCATTTTTAGAGTTATCACCTTAATAAGCTTATGAATTATGCCTGTATGGTTAAATGCATAGCACATCATTGTTTTTTTGCCATGAAAAATACGAACATTAACAATATATTCTTAAAATTCATTTCTGCTTACCTCTAAAAAAAAACCAAAATTGGCCTAATAGATGCCCGCAGTCAACTATAGTTATGCTGT
>JAPYOP010000017.1:0-10870 GCA_029938115.1 Colwellia sp.
TGTTGTTGAGCGATTTTTTGGTAGTTTGAAAAACGAATGGTTGTTAAATATTTATTATTTAACACGCCAATGTATGAAAGAAGATGTTGAAGTTTATATCCGATATTATAATCAGATCAAGCTGCATACATCAAATGGTGATTGTTCTCCAATTGAGTTTGAACAGTCCACAATAAATGTGTCTTATGCTGATTGACCAGTTCATCTATTAGATGCCTTTTATTTGGAGAGTGTTATAGAAAGAGGCACGCTGTCCTAATGCGTATGAAAGAAGTTATAAAATCATACCGTAAAAGAAAAGCAGCTTTTATAACTGCTCTTCATTTTATCGTGAAACGTTTATTGAACGACTCTAACTAACAATGGCGCACCATTTAACGCACCAGCATCAAAATTATGTTTATGTTGTATAGTACCGAAATATGTTGGGTTAATATAAACCCCCCAAGCGACTCCTGAGCCATCTTGGCTATCTAATACTGGTCCAGGAATAAGCATGTTCCATTCATCAGCTGCAGTTTTAGGAGACCATGCTCCGCCGTTAAAGGTTAGGAAAGTGCTGTTATCATTTTCAAAAAAACTAGCAATAGCTGCTAACTCACTAACTCTTGCCCAGCGCCAATCGGTGTTTACCGCTAACCATGCTTCAGCTTCAGCAAAACTAACACTGCTATTGCCATCTACATCATCACTGATATTTAAACGCATTATGTCTAGGCTAACATCATTAATGTTAAAGGCTGTCCAATAATTATTTGCGGCAATGTTTTCAAAAGTGCTGACATCACTTAAGGTTGAACTTGCTGAAGTATTATTAACATTAAATTCAGTTGTGATATCTATCAAACTGAAGTCATCGCCATAAAAGTCTTCAACTGTCGCGCCAGTAGTTTTAACCCAAATTTTGAAATTTTTATTTGGATTAAAATCGTTAGGTAAGGTAAATATTTGACTGTAGTACAACCAATTTCCTTCTGACGACAAGACACTGCTATTTCCACCTAGGGTGGTAGTGGTATTTTTTGTGGCACCTAAAACTTTATAAGATATCGCCATGCCGATATTATTACCCGTACCCGGAGTCATTAATTTTGCTGAGACTAAGTAACTATTACCCGCGATTAACCCAGTGACCGTTTGCTTTGCCGTTGATGAATGTTTTGTTCTACTGGTTACATGCAAAACTTGGCTATTAGTCTCGGTATCAAAAACTGTCGTAACACTACTTTTGTTTTTAACCCAGTAATCAGTAGTTGATAACGTAAAGTCGCCATTTTGTATTAACTCAGGATCAACAGGAACAATAGCTAAAATTGCTTGCATATTAGTAATCGCATTGGGTAGATCATTGATGGAGGACTGTAAGGTACTGCGCCAGTTTGTTACATTACTACTAACCGAAAAAACATCACTGAAGGTTACATATTGGCTATCTAAATCGGCTGTCAAATTACTAATGTCATGATTGTCAGCAACTAGCCATCTGTCATCGCTCGGCGCTATCACTCCGGTATTTTGAGCATCTATATCAGTAGTAATATCTGGATTGTAACTAACATTGTTTGTTGCCGTACTTACTTGATAATGAAAATCATCGTCACTGGCATAGTTTAAAAATAATTGAAAGTCACTGTATTTACTATAGGGAGTATTTTGAACATCAATGGTCTTAAAAGCAGTTTGAACACCGAGCATTTTTTCATGATAACCGGCATTAGCGACAAATAATGAATTAACGGCAAAGGTATTATACTTGACGGGGCGCTCACTGTTTAATGCGAAGTTGCCATCCATCAATATTTGACCGCCACCGTTGATATTAATACCAGAAAAGGTATCGTTTTGATTGCCGACATTGTTAAAAATATTATTTTTTACCAGTATTCCGCTGGAAAAATTATCGAGGTATACACCGTTGGTGGGGATGTTCTCAAAATAGTTATTAGTAACTTCATTACCACGCATTTGAGGGAAGTTACCAATACCAGCATAAAGAGCGCCGCCATCGTCTAAATGGTAGTAGGGCAGGTCATGTATGTAGTTGTATGTAACAATATTATCGGTAGAGTTTCTAAGTAACACCGCAAAGTGAGGCGCATTGTATAACTCATTAAAGCTTACGTTGTTACCTACGCCTGTTAACCAAACACCCGCTACCTGAGATTTTTGGTCCCATGCAAAATTATGAATAATGTTATTATCAATACTATTATTAGCAGCGGTTAGCGTAACTGGGGTTTTAAGAGTGTCATTTACTGAGCTTCCTGAGGATTTAGTAAATAGTGCTTCACTGCCACCTTCAGTTTTTACCCCATAACCACCGATATTATATATTTCGTTATTGCTAACCGTATTGTTTTCACCGTTTATTAAAATGCCAGCTAAACTAAAGTTTCTAATAACATTGTTTTCAATAGTAATATATTGGCTGTTATCAACTTCTATTGCCATATTACGTCCGGTATCGAGAGTTAGTCCTTCAAAGGAAATATATTGTGCATCTACAATGGTGAACATTGCTTCAGCTAAGGTGCTAATTGTTGTTTTGTTGGTTGAAAAATTGGCGGTAGGATAGACAAATAACATACCCTTGCTGCGATCGATAAAGAACTCTCCAGCTTGGTCTAACTCTTCGACAATATTTTCAAAATGAAAATGAGATCCTTTGTTAGTTCCTATACCGTTAATTTCACCACGCTTTAAGGTGATTTGTTTGTTAACTGAGTCGACTGATTTTAATTGGTTATACGTCCATTCCCAAGATTTAGCTAAAATACCATCAATAAAAATTTCACTGATATTATGCCAATGTTGCATGCGATCAAAGGCGACTTCAAAAGTTCCACCGTTATTATTGAAATTGTCATCAGTGAACTTATCAATGCCCTGAGATGTTGGCCCAGCGTCAATTACACTGGTATAAGATACCATGCCAGTATGACCGTTATCTACTTGAGAACTATCTAAATAAGCATTGTTTTCGCCAACATTAGGCCATCTGGCTAAGTCCATTTTATCGCCACCAGAATATACCATCGCAGCTGGAATTCTATCATTGGCTTCAAGGTTCCAACCATGCGGAGCAAGTTCCCCCAAATCCGTGATGCCTGCAGCCGTTAGATCAAATTGCAATATTGATGAGCTGGCATTTTGATCGACCAGATTTTGAATGACATCGGCATCAGTTAAAAGAGTAAATGATTGATAGTTTAGTGTTTTACCACCGATGATATTGACTTCTGCATTGGTTGCTGCTTTATATTTTATCGGTGCTGAAGATGATCCCGAGTCTTGTGAAGTGAAATTAAGGCCACTTGATAACTGATAATCACCTTCTTGAATTAGTACTGTGATACCTTGATTATTTTGTCCTGTCGCAATCAATGTTCTCACCGCATTTTGCGCATCTTGCAAATTACTATAAGGTTCATTCGATGTACCATTACCACATGGATTTCCTTGGTTTGAGACATGAATGGTTATGCCAGACGCTGAGGATTCACCAAGCGTTGTGACATCATTACATGCTCTGACCAATAAAGCGGCACCGCCTAAAGCACTGGTATTAAAATTATGTTTATGAACAACACTTCCAAAAGAATTAACCTGAACATTTAATCCCCAAGCAACACTTGCGGTATCGCTAGTATCTTGATTTACACCTGGAATCAAAGCATTCCATTCATCGGTTGAAGTTTTAGGTGACCATTGGTCGCCATTAAAACTCTTAAATGCCGCATTATCGTTTTCAAAAAAATTTGCAATGGCTAGCATTTCTACCTCAGTCGCCCATCGCCATCCTGCAGAGGAAGGCAGCCAATTGCTAATATCATCAAAACTTGCGTTGTTTGTTGAGATATTATCACTTTCATTTAAGCGCATGATATCGAGAGAATTGCTACCGATATCAAATGCTGTCCAATAAGAGTTTTGGGTGTTGTTCTCATAAGAATTTACTTGTGAAAGCGTCGAGTCTTCAGCGTGAGAGACCAGTGATACGCTCGTTATTAGCGCCGATATCGTCAAATTTTTATTTATCTGTAATAATTTTTTCAACATGAATAAGCCTTAATTGTTTTTGCTATTGTTATCTGTTCATCCATTGTGAATCGCCTACTGAATTTATATCTATAGATACATAACCCCCTTTTCAGCAGTTTTTTTTGTGCAGGTTTAATGTTAATAACTTGATTGCCTAGTTTTAACAAACAGTAGAGCGTGTACCCGACATAGAATTATCACAATTACAATAATCGATCAACCTTATTAATAAAAGACAGGCTGGGTTTCCGTTGGATTAATGGCTATGATGGTTAAGTTATTAGTATCGTATTTTATTAGTAATATTATATTTTTCGGAAGGTGTTTTATTTTTCTGCTTACTTGCGGTGTTTTGTGGGCAATTCTGTGTGGATTCAAGCTAGTAAAACGACTAAAGATGAACTTAGGTGATGTTACGGTAATTCTGATTGTAGACATATAAAAAATAACGTGTAAAATGGTTTTTATATTTAAAGGTCACTTTTGTTTAGTTGTTAAAAAGTAAAGTTCCTTATTTAGCTGTTATTAAAACTAGCCATCCCACAACCTAGATTTTGGAGTTTGTCATGAAATCAATAGTAAAATATTTAGCTTTTATAGGGTTGTTATACACCTTCTCTTTTTCGTCGTGGAGTGCCGAGTCATTATTATCAAATAATGATAGCTTCGAGAATGATGCGAGTAAGAATTATTGGACGGCGACTACCTTAGATGGTAAAGCACTCGATGTTATGCGACTTAATATCAGTGATAACCTTGATAGCAATAATGTTAGTTTTGATCAAATCGATAGCTGGCTTAGCGCAAATTCTCCTTGGCGCTGGGCAACGAAGGCTGAAATGGAAGCGTTTGTTACTTTTTTCGAATCAGATAGTGCAAGCTTCCTAACTTTTAATGGTAATCAATGGTCTCCTAAAGGCGGTGAATGGAATGGTTTAATTCGAGGGGAAGGGCAAACAGGCGCAGGGCATGAAAATGATGGAGTTAGTGTTGCTTGGGGATTCACGGTTAAAGCAGATTTTTTTGGCTCTGTCTCACATAAGCATAATTTCAATGCCAGCGCTTTAGGTGCCGCTCCATTAATTGTACGTAATGCCCAACAGGATTGTTCAACAAGCTACGGTGATTTTATTGACGGTGTTGTGGTCTTGCAAGTAGCCAGTCTTTCAGTGGAATGTCCTGATGGGACAAGTAACGCACCTTTTTCTAGTGTGGCAGCAGCACAAGTAGCCGTGAGACATATTATTTCACACGATAAAAATATAGCAGGTATTACCGTTGAAATTCAAAGTGGCCAATATGTCCTCAGTAAAGGCTTAACATTTAACAGTGCTGACTCAGGTAGTGAAAGTGCACCCATAATATATAAAGCGGCTGAAAACGCAGAGGTAACTTTATTTGGTGGAGTTATTCTAGAAAAAGATAGCTTTAGCCGCTTAAGTGACTCTAATGTTATTTCATCACTTGTTGACGGCAATGTCGCTGCAAATATTTTACAATTTGATCTGAGTGCTGCAGGCGTTACCGAGTTAGGAAGTCTTGTACCCCACGGCTTTGCTCTAGAGCCATCAAATCGTATAGCACCAGCCATGCTTTATTCTAATAATAAAAAAATGACCCTGTCCCGTTGGCCTAATACAGGGGAAGTAAGCCAATATTTAGATAATAGACCTGCAGAAGCTGGGCACACGGGTATGGTTTCATATGCTGATGTTATTGATGTGGGACCTACAATTGAAGGGATTGATCGCTTTAGTGATATTAATTTCAATACCAATGGAGGCACCTTTTCGGTCGCCTTTGATCGGATGAGTCATTGGCAAAATATTACCGAAATATTTCTCGATGGCGTTTTAGGTAAGTCATGGGAGTGGACATATAATCAATTGAAAGCCGTTGATTTAGAGAATAACGAAGTCACTTTAAAGCGAGGAGAAATAGGGGGGATTTCAGCAAATAAAGGCTCATATTTCTTCTTCGAAAATATTGTTGAAGAAATTGATGATCCTGGCGAGTTTTATATAGATAGAAATAACGGTAAGTTGTATTTTTATCCGACCAATGAATTCAATAATGGCGTCACGGTTTTATCTACGCTAAATGAAGCTATGGTGACTATCAACTCTGCTCAATACCTAAACTTCGATGGCATTAATTTTGATGCGGGTAGACATTTAGGTTTTGATATAAAAAATAGCCAATATGTCAATATTACCAACTGTGCTATACGTAATTTTAGTTTAGGGGCTGTATCGATATCTGGCGAGAATAACCTGATTAGTCATTGTACGATCAGTAATGTTGGTGGTTATGGGGTTGAGTTAGATGGGGGGATTGAAGCAACCATGTCTAAGTCTGCGGGCAGCGAGGTGAAAGATACCTTGATCACACCTATTGAAATAGCTCAAGCCGATAATGTTGTCAGTTACAACACGATTTATAATTTTGCTTGGGATCAAAAATCACAAGTACCAGGGGTGAGCTTACGAGGGGTTGGTAACTCGGCTATTTTTAATGAAATTTATGATGCTCCCCATTTTGCCGTATTACTAAGAAATAGCACCGAGAATACGGTTGCCTATAATTATATCCATGATTTACCCGTGTTTCATAAAGACGATGGTGGGGCGATCTACGTGGGAATAGGCAATTTTCCTCATATGCGAGGCAACAAAATAAACAATAATTATTTAGAGAATATCCCGACTAATGGCGTTTATATTGACAACTTTTCCAGTGGTGTCGAAGTTAAGAATAATATTTTCAACAAAGTAGGATATACAAACGGCACTTTTTCGGGAATAAACATCAATGGCGGCGGTCAAAATATTATGATGCAAAATTACTTCTTTGATGTCGAACGACCCATTAAGTACAATAAATTTGCAGTGAATAATGTTTTTGATAGTTATAAAGATAAAATATTAGGTGTTCATCAGGCATTTAACACCTTTGGTGTTGAAGCTACTCCCTATAAAAAATTCCAGGATTTTATTGAGTTTTTAGCTTTTAGCGTTGAAGACGATTTTAAGTTGCAAAGTAGTAGTGCTTTAGAAAACTTGTCGATGAACAAAAATGTGGTGCTTGATGCTAGAGCTGAAGGCACAGGTGTTATTGAACCATCGGATAATCGGTGGGTTTTAGAAAACAATACTGTATTGAGCCAAGTTGCTACAGAGCATCAAAATCAATTTGATAGCCTTGATGGAATTTTTACTATCACAAGAGGTGATGACTCTTGGATAGGTACGCTTGCTTTTATAACCGAGGAACTGCCCAAAATTATTACCAGCATCATTGAAAATACCGCCTATGATCAAAGAGTCGACTCAGATGGTGATGGTGTTGTTGATGAAGAAGATGCTTTTCCATATGATCCCACAGAAAGTGTTGATACTGATGGTGATTCTATTGGAAATAATGCAGATCCTGACGATGATAATGATGGTTATTTAGATGAAAATGATGCTTATCCATTAGACCCAACACGGTGGTTAGCCGAAGATAATTATCAAAAACCTATTGCCATTATTAATGCCCCTCAAGCTGTCAATGAAGGGGAACTCATCACCCTAGATGCAAGTTCATCAACTGTGGCTGAGGGTTTTGAAATTTCCTACCAATGGTCTTTAATCTCAGGGATCGATATGATTGTTGCTGGTGATGAAGTACAGCTTGATATCATTGCTCCTGAAGTTTCTTCAAGCGGTGATGTTATTATCGAACTTACCCTTAGCGATGGTCAAAATTCAGTTAGCCAAACAGTTCAATTTACTATAGTCAATGTTCCTGCGGTGGTGTCGGCTAGTGCTCAAATTAATAATTTAAACAGTAATAATAAACTGACCATAAATTCTACGGTAATCTTGGATGCCTCTAATTCTACCGACTCAAAGGGTAGTGACTTAACTTATAGCTGGATACAAGATAGTGGTCCAAGCGCCAGTTTAGTAGGGGAAAACTCTCCTCAGGCAAATTTCATCGTTCCTAATGCCGATGTTGATACTAAAATCTCATTTACGTTAACCGTCACTAATCCCGAAGGTGGCAGTGATAGTGCTCAAGTCAATGCGACTATTGAATCGGTAAGTGATGACCCTTTACCTTCAACAGATAAAGAAAACTCTGGTGGCGGCAGTATTGGTTATATTTTGATGCTGCTAATCAGTTGTTTTTCTCGACGTGTTTTAAAAGCTTAGCTTATCAATGTAAAACGTACTCAATTTGGAAAAGACCATTGTCTAATTTTAAATCATTGTTAGTGCTATTTTTGATAGCTTTTAGCCTTACTGTCGCTGCAGATATACCTAAAAAGTCAGATATACTATTAAGGCAGTTTGATACTGGCCAATATGAAGAAATATCACAAAATAAAGCGATAAGTGAGCACTTTCAAGCAGATTGGTATAATTGGTTATTTCATCATTGGCGACCGATAACTAAACCTAATAAAACTGAATTTTATCAACAGATAACCGATGCTAGGCAGCGAGGCCTTAAAATACAAGCACGAGTAGAGTTTGACGCTAATTGGAAAACCTTTGCTGAA
This sequence comes from Colwellia sp., assembly GCA_029938115.1. Taxonomy (GTDB): domain Bacteria; phylum Pseudomonadota; class Gammaproteobacteria; order Enterobacterales; family Alteromonadaceae; genus Colwellia. The sequence continues at coordinate 8,591 of JAPYOP010000017.1, forward strand.
TATTTTGTTTTAGAAAATATTGATCATAAAGCGAATACCGTAAGAAGTTTAGAGGGGTTATATCAACTATATCCTGCGCATATGGGGATGCCAGCAGGAAAAAACTGTAGTGGTAAAAACTGCGCAAGTGCTAGATTTAGTGAATCTCAATTGGCCCAAGGAGAGTACACAGGCATAACCCATGAATTTTCGTATAATAATAACAGTTACAGCATTCCTCCTTATTTTTATTCAACACACAGTATAAACACCCAAGCATTATTAACAAGGCAAGTTGATGTCTTAATGGGTGGAAGCATAGAACAGACGGTAGACTTTGTTCTTGGTGGTAATGTCGATGCCATTATGTTTGATTCACAAACGACCTCGGCCAAAACACTCTATTGGGCGGGTGACTTTTCAACAGCAAGTATCATTGCGTTTAATAAATATCTTAAAACTGAATATGACAATATAGGTTCCTTTAATGAGGCGATGCAATCTTATCAACCATCAGTTAATTTAACCCAGTTTGAACAGTTTGATTATCAGCAGTTTTTATTAACACTCAATTATACTGATGATGATTTACAAGAGGCTGTTTATCTTAATCATACAGCAGACATTCCATTGCTTGATGCATTTAAACGTTTTCATGTAAAAGCTCACGGTGAACTTTTACAGATGTTAAAAAATTATGCTAACAACTTTAAAGATAACAGTGGTGCTGATGTACCGGATGTAGATATTAGTTCAAGTGGAAAAATTGATTACCCTGTTGCTGGGTCATCGCCAGTTAGTATTGATTTTTATTCGCAAGAAGAACAAGGCGATATGCAACATATTAAGCTGTTATACAAAACGGCTGAGGCTCAAGGAAAATCGCTAACATTTAATCATGGACCCCCTGATTGGAATGAAATGGCCGAAATTTCTGCGGTGAATCGACCTCGTTTTTTAATGGCACACGGTTATGCTTATGGCGCAAACTATGTTGTTCCCATTAAAAATGCTAGTTACTTATCATCCCTCGGTGATTTTGAAATATTTACTGATTTTATTGCGGGAAATCGCGAGCTATTTGATTATTATGTAAGTTATAGCAAAGTTGCATTATTACATTCTTATGAAGCAATGGAAGCATCAAAAGCCTTTAGAGTAAAAGGTACTATGCCAGCTATTTATGCGGTTGATAGCTTGTTGGCAGCCAATAATATCCAGTATGACTTTGTTAGTTTTGCTGGTGATCTATGGCCATTAACTGCTGGTAGCTCTCAAATAAATCAATATGATGTGATAATTACTACACAAGATATTGACTACTTGACTACAGAGCAAAAACAAAATTTAAATGCTTTAACTTCCAGTCAAACATCTATTGTTTCAGTTGAAAAAGAAGTCGACCTTGAAAAGCTTTATAACAAAATAGGTGAACAAGGGTATCTCTCAACCGACAATGCTAACGACAAAATAGAGTTAGTTCTGCGCAAAAATAAAAACAATAGTGCAGCACCTGCCGTTATTCATTTTCTCACTAAAACACTAATTAACGAAACAGATCTTATAGAACGACAAGAGAACATTATTGTGAGAGTTGCTGATTCGGCTTTGTTTAATCAAGAAATCAGCAGTGTACATTACTATAGCCTTGATACTAATGACGAAACCGACAAGTGCATTGAATTATCTATAGATGAGATAGACAATCATAAAGAGTTTACCGTGCCTTATTTAGATATTTGGGCAGTAGCAGTATTAAGTTTTGAAAATGGAGCGCAATATCATTGCAATAATTACTCGGTAACGGCTATTACCACAGAAAAGTATGATGCAGACCTAGGTGAAACACTAAGTGATAATCTTGTTGTTAATGGTTATTTACTTGATTCAATTAATGATTGGCAAGCCTTATATTCAAATTTCAAGCTGAACTATGATGAATCCTTGCTTTCATACGTTGGTCATATTCATAATCGCGAAAAACAGTCGGCAACGACTAGAGCTATTATAGACGTAAAGGCGGGGCATAGTTATAGCGTATCGGTATTAGCAAAACTAGATGGGACTGAAGATGACTTACGCTTAACGTATTTATACAAAAACGAACAAGGTAATAATGTCTTTACTAATCTCGTACAACAAAAATCTGAGCTAGCGAATGGCTGGAAAAAATATAGGGGTGAATTTACTCTACCTGAAAATATTACAGCAAGTGACGAGCGAATTTATATTAAAACTGAAGGGTCAACCGCTGATGTTTTTTTTGACAGGTTCGAAGTCATAGATCTTAGCGTTGATGCA